>NZ_JBSGJZ010000003.1:0-389044 GCF_053605825.1 Saccharopolyspora sp. NPDC003752
TCCATCGGCGTGTCGGGGCCCGACACGCCGTCGGCTGTGGACAACTTCCGCAATTTCAATGGAAATCAGAGCTCTGATTTCCATTGAAATTGCGTGCCTGCTCTGGGAGGGGGGCGTGCTTACTCTGGGGGAGTGGGGCCGTTTCCGGTGGATCGCTTCGTTCCCTACGGGCCGTCGCACTGGGTGCTCATGGCGCTGATCGTCGTCGGCTCCGTGGCGGTCGCCGCCTTCGGGCACCGGCAGCGCGGTTCGCGATCCGCCGCGGTCTTCACGCGCGGCTTCGCCCTGGTGGTCCTGGCGTTCGGCGCGGTGACGCTGACCTATCGCTTGTTGCCGGCGCAGTGGGACATCGGCGAATCGCTGCCGCTGCAGCTTTGCGATCTCGCATGGATCGTCGCGGTCTTCGCGTTGTGGACGCACCGGCCGCAGGCCTGCGCGCTGCTCTACTACTGGGGGCTGACGCTGACCCCGCAGGCGATGATCACTCCCGCGCTGGACGCGCCGGACTTCCCGTCCATCGACTTCGTCGAGTTCTGGGGCCAGCACCTGCTGGTCATCTGGGCGGCCGCCTACCTGACCTGGGGCGCCGGGGTGCGGCCGACCTGGCGGGGCTACTGGTTCGCGGCTGCGGTGACCGTTTCTTGGGGCGCGGCGATGCTGGTGTTCAACGCGTGGGCGGGCACCAACTACGGCTTCGTCACCGCGAAGCCGGACAACCCCTCCCTGCTCGACGTGATGGGCGGCTGGCCGTGGTACTTGGGCGTCGAGCTGGTCGTAGGCCTGGCCGCCTGGGCGTTGCTGACCTGGCCGTGGACCCGCGCGCCGCGCCGTGCCGTGCTGGCCTGAGCGGGCTCACGAGGGCATCGCGAAGCCCTGCTGGCGCCACGCCTCGTAGACCGCGACGGCCGCCGAGTTGGCCAGGTTCATCGAGCGGATGCCGGGCAGCATCGGGATCCGGACCCGCAGCGTCACGTCGGCGAGCACGTCCTCGGGCAGCCCGGTGGACTCGGGCCCGAACAGCAGCACATCGCCCGGCCGGTAGGCCACCGCCTCGTAGGAGTGCTCGGCCTTCGAGGTGAACGCGATGACCCGCTGCGGGTTCAGCGCCCGCCAGGCCGATTCGAGGTCCGGGTGGACGTGCAGGGCGGCCCGGTCGTGGTAGTCCAGCCCGGCTCGGCGCAGCTTCGCGTCCTCCACGGAGAAGCCGAGGGGCTCGATCAGGTGCAGTGCGCAGCCGGAACCGGCCGCCATCCGGATCGCGTTGCCGGCGTTGCCCGGGATCTCGGGCTGGTAGAAGACCACGTGAAACACCCGAAATCGTTTCACACCGGGTTCCGGATCGGCAGCGCGGGGAGTCCCCCGACCGGGCGATCACACCAGCCCGCCGGTGGCGCGGAGGTTCTGCCCGGTGATCCAGCGCGCGTCCGGGCCGACCAGGAAAGCCACGACGTCGGCGACGTCCGCCGGCCGCCCCAGCCTGCCCAGCGGGATCATCTGCGCGGTGGCGGCCAGGGCGTCGCCGCCGACGGCGCCGCGCAGCAGGTCGGTGTCGGTAGGGCCGGGGGAGACGGCGTTGACGGTGATGCCGCGCGGCCCGAGTTCCTTCGCCGCGACGCGGGTGAGCTGCTCGACGGCCGCTTTGCTCGCCGCATAAGCGGATTCGCCGGGGCTGGCCCACACCGTGCTCATCGTCGAGATGCTGACGATCCGCCCGCCGTCGCCCATCCGCCGCGCCGCGTGCTGCATCGCGAGGAAGGTTCCCTTCGCGTTGACCGCCATGACGCGGTCGTAGTCGGCCTCGGACATGTCGAGAAGCGGCGTGGTGGAGGGGATTCCGGCGTTGTTGACCAAGATGTCCAGCTCACCGGCGGTGTCGAAGAGCCGCTGGAGGTCTTCGGCCGCACCCATGTCGGCCCGCACCGCGCGGGCGCCGGTTGCGGCGGCGACCGCCCTCGCCGCGTCCGCGTCCTTCGCGTAGCTGAACAGGACTTCCGCGCCGTCTGCCGTCAACCGCCGCACGATCGCCCGGCCGATGCCGCGCGAGCCACCGGTGACGACTGCCGTCTTGCCTCGGAGATTCATGGCCACACCATCCCGCCGATCGCGGAAGACTTCCTTCCGCGATCGCGGCGACACTGGACGAATGTTGGAGACCTCGGCTCGCCTGCTCCGCCTCCTGTCGCTGCTGCAGGCGCGGCGCGACTGGCCGGGCGGAGACCTCGCCGAACGCCTCGGTGTGACCACCCGGACGGTCCGCGCGGACGTGGACCGCCTGCGCAGCCTCGGCTATCCCGTGCATTCGACGCCGGGCGTGGCGGGCGGCTACCGGCTCGGCGCGGGAGCGGCGCTGCCGCCGCTGTTGCTGGACGACGACGAAGCCGTCGCGGTGGCGATCGGGCTGCGCACGGCTGCGAGCGGCACGGTGTCGGGAATGGCCGAGACGTCGGTTCGCGCGCTGGCCAAGCTGGAGCAGGTGCTACCGGCGCGGCTGCGGCAGCGCGTCAACGCGCTGCAGACCTACACCGTGCCGGTGCCCGGCGGCGGGCCGGTGGTCGACGCCGACGTGCTGACGGCGATCGCGCGGGCGTGCCGGGACCGCGAGCAGCTGCGGTTCGACTACCGCGCGCACGACGACGTCGCGAGCCTGCGCACCGTCGAGCCGCATCGGCTCGTCAGCACCGGTCGTCGCTGGTACCTGGTCGGCTGGGACCGCGACCGCGAGGACTGGCGGAGCTTCCGCGTCGATCGCCTGTCGCCCCGCATTCCGGCAGGCCCCCGCTTCACACCGCGCGAGCCGCCGGAGGGCGGCTTCGCCGCGTACGTCGCGCGCGGTGTCACGGCGGTGTTGTGGGCGTATCGCGCCCAGGTGCGCGTGCACGCGCCCGCGGAGGTCGTCGTGCAGCGGGTGCCGCCGACGACGTGGATCGTCGCGCCGATCGACGACCGGACCTGCCTGCTGGACGCGGGCGCGGACACGCCGCAACTGCTCGCGGTCTACCTCGGCGCCCTCGATCTCGACTTCGACGTGCTCGACGCCCCCGAACTCGCCGCGGCGACCAGCCGCCTCGCCGACCGCTACGCCCGCGCGCTCACGGAGCCGTGAGCGCTTTTCGTTGCTATGGCGGCAAGAAGTGCTCACGGGTGCTTGAGCAGCAGGAACACGTCTTGGCCCAGCGGTTGGTCTTGACAGCGCCGGAGGGTGTCGCAAATACTCTCCCGCATCGATTGGCCAAATCGGTTTGGCCCTGGTGGTGGGCGTGGCGTTCACAGCGCCTCAAGCCTCCGGGGCAGTCCCGCGCCGACCGCCGGAGCGGTCGGCGAGCGCCCGGACTCAGCGCGAGGAGGCTCCGCAGTGTCCACACCGCATCCCGTCGATCAACGCCTACCGCTGGCCAAGCTGCTCCCGTTCGGCCTGCAGCACGTGCTCGTGATGGCCGCGACCCCCATCTCCAGCGTGTTCCTCGTCAGCAAGACGCTCGGCATGACGCCCGAGCTGACGATCAAGCTGCTGTCCGCGACGTTCGTGCTCGCCGGGCTGGGCACGCTCCTGCAGTCGTTCGGCCCGTGGCGCTTCGGCGTCCGGCTGCCGTTCGTGATGCTGCCCGGCGGCGCACCGGTCGTGCTCTTCCTGGCGATCGCCCAGGAGCACGGCCTGCCCACGGCTTCCGGCGCCGTGATCCTCACCGGCGTCTTCTACTTCGTCGCGCTGCCGCTGTTCACCCGGCTGCTGCGGTTCTTCCCGACCGTCGTCATCGGCACCATGATCGTGATCGTCGGGGTGAACCTGGTGAAGGTCGGCGGCCTGCTGGTCACCGGCAAGCCCGGCAGCCCGGACTTCGGCAACCCCCGCGACCTGCTGCTCGGCTTCGCCACCGTGGCGTTCACGGTGCTGTTCCTGCGTTTCCTCACCGGGATGCTGCGGCAGCTGGCGGTCGTGCTCGGGCTCGCGGCCGGTACCGGCATGGCGGTGCTGCTCGGCGCCACCAGCTTCGGCGAGGTGGGCGCGGGCGGCGTGTTCAACCTGCCCGACCCCCTTCCGTTCGGTGCGCCGGAGTTCAGCCTGTTCGCCGCCCTGCCGCTGATGGTCTTCGCGCTGGTGTCGATGGCCGAGGCGACCGGTCAGACCGTGCTCAACGGCGAGATCGTCGGCAAGGAGATCGACCCCCGCCGCGACGTGCCCAGGACGATCCGCGGCGACGCGCTGATCTCGCTGCTGGGCGGCTTCTTCGGCACCTCGCTGATGGTGACCAGCGGCGAGAACATCGGCATCGTCCGGATGACCGGGGTGCGCAGCCGCTACGTGACGGCGGTCGCCGGGGTGGTGCTGGTGGTCATCGGCGTGATCACCCCGATCGCCGAGGTGATCAACGGGATTCCGGCCGCCGTGGTCGGCGGCACCGCGATCGTCGTGTTCGCGGTCATCACCGTGCTCGGGATCCAGCTGCTGCGCCAGGTCGACCTCGCCGACCACGCGAACTCGGTGATCTGCGCGGTGGCGCTCGCCTTCGGGCTGCTGCCGATCCTCGTGCCGGGCGTGTACGACCGGTTGCCGTCGAGCCTGAGCACCTTCCTCGACAGCGGCGTCGCCGTCGGCGCCTTCGTGGCGGTGGGGCTGAACATCGCGTTCCACTACCTCCGCCGCCCGACCACTTCCACCACAACGGAAAAGTGAGATCGTGAACCGAGAACTGCTCGATGCCGCCGAAGTCCTGCTGCTGCCGGAGTTCCTCTTGCTGCCCGACGGGCCGGTCCGCGACCACGCCGTGGTCGTCGCCGACGGCGTGTTCCGCGCGGTCGGCCCCGCGGCGGAAGTCGTTGCGGCGCACCGGGAACTCGACCCGGTCCGGCTGGACGGCCGGTTGCTGATGCCGGGTTTCGTCGACGCCCACCACCACCTGACGCAGAGCTTCGGCAAGTCGCTGGCCTTCGGCGAGCCGTCGGAGATCTTCCGCCGGATCTGGGTGCCGCTGGAGGGCGCGCTGACCGAGGAGAACGCCTACGTCGCGGCGAAACTCGCTGCGCTGGAAGCACTTCGCGGCGGGTTCACCACCGTTGCCGAGGCGGGCACCCGAGCGCCGGTCGACGTCGGGGTGGTCGCCGCGGCGACCCAGGACGCCGGGATCCGCTGCGTGCTAGGGCGGGTGTGCGACGGTCCGGACGAGGAGCACCTCGCGCGCTGGGCGGATTCGCCGCTGGTCCACCCGTCGCTGGCGATCCCGATCCCGGAGGCCGCGCCCGACGGCGTGCTGCGGGACGTGTCGCGGCTGTGCGCCGAGGCGGGGGCGGTGTTCCAGATCCACGTCAACGAGCACCTGGCCTCCGTCGAGCGGTCGCTCGAAGCGCACGGGCGCCGGCCGCTGGAGCACCTGCACGAGATCGGAGCGCTGGGGCCGCAGGTCCTCGCGGCGCACGCCACGCTGCTGACCCCGACCGAGGTGCGGCTGCTCGCCGACACAGGCTCGGCGATCAGCTACAACCCGGTTGCGAGCGGGTGGAAGGGGAATGCGGTCGCGCCCGCCGAGCTGCTGTCGGTGTTCGGGGTGCGCTTCGGGCTCGGCACCGACGGCACCCGCGGCGACGCCTTCCGCCTGGTGGACGCCGCCGAGCTGGCGCAGCGGCTGGGATTCGGCCTGGCCAGCGGTGATTCCTCGTGCGGTGGCGGCTGGACCTGGCTGGAGCACGCGACGTCGCTCGGTGCCGACGCGGTGGGGCTGGGCGGATTCACCGGCGAGATCGCCGCCGGCCGGGCCGCGGACTTCCTCGTGATGGACCTGCGGGTCCCGGAGCTGTGCCCGTCCTGGGACCTGGTCTGGGAGCTGGTCCGGCTGGCCAACCGCGATCAGATCGCCGCCGTGTTCGTCGGCGGCAGGCTGCGGTTGTGGCGCGGCTGGCCGATCGACTGGGACGGACCGGAACTCGTTGCGCAGGCTGCGAAGATGGCGCGCGAGGTGGTGGAGCGGGCGCCGCTGCGCCGGATCCACCCAGCGTCAGTCAAGCACCGCTCGCGCGTCGGAGGGCGGGCATGAGCAGCCCTGTGTCGGCCCAGGTTCTGCTCAACCGCACCTCAGGGGAACGTGACGCGAACCAGCCACGAGAAACTGCGGAACGCGGGATTGATCCCGGACGCAACCACCACTGTGAGTCGCGGAGAGGCGGAACTGCCATGAGCAGCCCTGTGTCAGCTCCGGTTCTGCTCAGCCGCACCTCAGGGGAACGTGACGTAATCCAGCCACAGGAAACTGCGGAACGCGGGATTGATCCCGGACGCAACCACCACTGTGAAACGCGGAGAGGCGGAACTGTGAAGCGCGGAGAGGCGGAACTGCCATGAGCGTCGCGGTGCTGGCGCTGATGGCGCTCGCCGTCGCCGTGGCGGCGTTCGTGCAAGGCGCCACCGGAGTCGGGTTCGCGCTCATCGTCGCGCCGGTGGTCGGGCTGGTGGAGCCGTCGCTGTTGCCGGTCTTCCTGCTGGTGCTGATGATCCCGCTCAACCTCTACATCGCCGGGCGCGAACGCGGCAGCCTGGACAAGGTCGGCGCCGGGTGGATCACCGCCGGGCGGTTCGCCGGGACCTTCGGCGGGCTGTGGGTGCTGGTGGCGGTCCCGGTGGGCCAGCTGAACCTGCTCATCGGCGGTTCGACCGTGCTGGCGGCGGTGGTGACCCTGATCGCGCCGAAGTTCACGCCCGGCCGGGGCGCGTTCCTCGCCGCCGGGGCGATCACCGGCATCACCGAGACGGCCACCGGCGTGGGCGGACCGCCGCTGGCGCTCGTGTACCAGCACCGGCCGGCCGCGGTGCTGCGTTCGACGGTCGCGGTCTGCTTCATCGCAGGCGAGGTCATTTCGCTGGTGGTGCTGCTGGCCACCGGCAAGGTCGCACCCGAACAGCTGTGGCCCGCGCTGCTGTTGCTGCCGGCGCTGGCGGTCGGCGCGGCGCTGAGCCGGTTCGTGCACCACCGCCTCGACGGCCCGTTGATGCGGCTACTGGTGCAGCTGTTCGCGATCGTCTCCGGCGCCGTGCTGCTGTTCGCCGGGTGAGCGCATCGTCGAACGGCGCGCGATCAGGACGGGCTCCGGGTTGGTGATCACCTGCGGAGTGGTCTCCTGCTTGAGATTGGCCAGCAGGAGTTCGACGGCACCGGCTGCGGCCTGCCCGAGGTGCAGGTCGATGGCGGTGAGCGCGGGCGTGCAGGTTCGGGCGCGCAGACCGTCGTAGCGGGTCGCCACCATGACGTCCGCCGGGACGCGAAGCCCGTGGTCGGTGAGAGCCCGCACCACGCCCACGGCGAAAGCGTCGACGGTCGCGCAGATCGCGTCGACCTCCGGATGCTCCGCCATGAGCGCCGAGGCGGAATTGCACCCGGCCTCCTCGCCGCCGGATTCGTCGGCCGTGACGATCAGCGGCGCCATCCCGTGGCGGTCGGCGAACTCCCGGTAGGCGTCGATCGCGTCCACGTACGAGTTGCGGTGGCTGCTGCCGACGAGCAGGGCGATGTGGCGGGCGCCCTGCTCGCGCAGGTGGTCCAGCAGCAGCCGCCCCACCAGCCGGGCCCGCAGGTCGACGTGGGGGAGATCGGTGCCCGGCTGCCTGGCCAGCGTCACGATCGGCACGCCGCGGGACTGCAGGCGCTTGGTCGCCGGGTCGTCCTCGTCGGGTTCGACGACGATCGCGCCGTCGATGTCCAGGGAGTCCAGCGGCGTGCCGGACTCCACCGGCGGGACCAGCACCAGCGCATACCCGTGCAGCAGCGAGGTCTCGGCGGCGGCCGCGGCGACCTCCATGAAGAAGCCCAGCCGGGACGGGCCACCGGCCACCGCGACCGGCATCGACGACACCAGGCCGATGGTCCGGGACTGGCCGTGGCGCAGCCGCTGCGCGCGCAGGCTCGGGTGGTAGCCGAGCTCGGCGGCGACCTTCGCCACCCGCTCCCGCGTCCGCGGATCGACCTTGCCGATCCCGTTGAGCGCGTGGGACACCGTCGTCCGGGACACCCCGGCCGCCCGTGCCACGTCGGCGATCGTCGGCCGCGCCGCTCCCGGCATCACCATCTCCTCACGCTCGGGCACCCCGGCGGATCTTGCCCGACCGGGTCTACGTCCGGCCAGGTCAGGACCCGTGAGTATTTTCGGTCGCTATCGCACCCAAAAGTACTCACGGGTCCTGACCAGGGGAAACCCCAGCTCCCGTCGTTCCGGGCGTCAGGGCACGTCGCGGCTCAGGAGGTCCGCTTCGGTCTCGCGGCGGACCCACGGTTCGGCCGCGCCGTCGTCCACCGCGACCACCGGGGGCCGGCCCACCATGTTGTAGGTCGAGGCCATCGAGTGGTGGTAAGCGCCAGTGCACGGCACGGCCAGCAGATCGCCGGCGCGGATGTCGACGGGCAGCACCGCGTCCGGGATCAGCACGTCACCGGCCTCGCAGTGGCGGCCGACGACGCTCATCGCGCGCTCCCGCGCTTCGCCGACCCGGCCGATCAGCCGCGCGGCGTAGCGCGAGCCGTAGAGCTCCGGGCGCGGGTTATCGCTGAACCCGCCGTCCACCGCGACGAAGGTCCGGTTGCTGCCGTGCTTCACCGTCACGACCCGGTACAGCGTGATCCCGGCGCGCGCCACGATCGCCCGGCCCGGCTCCAGCGTCAGCCGCGGCACGACGAGACCGTGCTTGCGGCACTCGTAGTGCAGCACCCGCGGGATGCGGGCGGCGAAGCCGGGCAGGTCGAACTCGGCATCGCCGGGCCGGTACGCCACCGCGTGCCCGCCGCCGATGTTGAGCTGCGGCAACGTGATCCCGTGGCGCACCGCGATCTCGGCCAGGAACGCCGTCAGCCGCCGCACCGCCTCCTCGTAGCCGGCCACCTCGGAGATCTGCGAGCCCAGGTGGCAGTGCAGGCCCACCAGCCGCAGCTCGGGCCGCTGCAGGACCTTCGCCACCGCCGCCGCGGCCTGGCCACCGGCCAGCGAGAGCCCGAACTTCTGGTCCTCCACTCCGGTGGCGACCGCGCGGTGCGTGTGCCCGTCGATGCCCGGCGTGACCCGGACCAGGACGTCCTGCGCGCCGACGACCCGGTCGATCTCCGGCAGCGAGTCCACCACCACGCGCCCGACCCCGGCGTTCGCCGCGGTCCGCAGCTCCCGGTCGGTCTTCGCGTTTCCGTGCAACAAGATCCGCTCCGCCGGGAAGGCCGCGGCGAGCGCGGTGGCGAGCTCGCCCGCGGAGCAGACGTCCAGCGACATGCCTTCCTCGGCGAGCAGCCGGGCCATCCGGCGGCACAGGAACGCCTTGCCCGCGAAGGCGATCTCGGCGTCCATCGAGCGGTACGCGCGGCACCGGGCGCGGACCGCCTGCACGTCCAGCACGTAGCCGGGGGTGCCGAACCGTTCGGCGAGCTCGGTGAGCGAGACGCCACCGACCGTCACGTCGCCGGAGGGCAGCGCCACGGCGCCCTCCGGCCAGATCGAACCGGGCAGCTTCTTGGGCAGGCTGTGGCGGAAGGTGGGCAGGAGTTCGGCAAGAGTCACGGCGACTTCCTCAGCGCTCGGCGGTGGATGTCATGGCAGTCCCGCCTCTCCGCGTTTCACAGTTGTGGTTGCGTCCAGCTCGATCCCGCGTTTCGCAGTTTCTCGTGGCTGGTTCGCGTCACGTTCCCCTGAGGTGCGGTTGAGGAGGACTCGGGTTGACACAGGGCTACTCATGCCTACGCCCGGTCGGCCGGGGTCGAGGTGGTTCCGGGCGCGGTCCTGACGCCCGGCTCGCCCGTTCTGACGCGCTGTTGACAGGCGCGTCCGGGTGCTCTGGTAGAGAAGAGGCATGGCAGGTGCACAACCCCGGAAGCGGAAGGGGGCGACGGCAGAGCGGACCGCGGCGGAGACCCGCCCGGTGGCCCGCGTGCTCGTCGACGTTCCGCTGCCGGTGCACCTGGACCGGCCGTTCGACTACCTGGTGCCCGACCGGCTGGACGCCGACGCGGTCCCGGGCTGCCGGGTGCGGGTGCGCTTCCGGGGCAAGTTGGTCGACGGCTACCTGCTGGAACGCAACGAGACCACCGACTTCCAGGGCACCCTGTCCTGGGTCGAGCGGGTCCCGTCGCCGGAACCGGTGCTGACCCCGGAGCTGCTGGAGGTGGCCCGCGCGGTGGCCACCCGCTACGGCGGCATGCTCGCGGACGTGGTGCGCCTGGCGATCCCGCCCCGGCACGCCGGTGCCGAGAAATCGGCGCCCCGCGAACCCGGCCCGCCGCCGCCGCGGCCCGAGGCCGGGGCGTGGGCCCGTTACCAGCACGGACCGTCCTTTTTGGACGCGGTGCACGCGGGGCGGTCGGCCCGCGCGGTCTGGCAGGCGCTGCCCGGCGAGGACTGGCCCGCCCGGCTGGCCGAAGCGGCCGCCACGGCAGCGGCGGCCGGGCGCGGCGCGCTGATCGTCGTCCCCGACCACCGGGACCTCCAGCGGCTGGAGGACGCCTGCACCGCGCTGCTCGGCGAGGACGGCGTCGTCGCCCTCGCCGCCGACCTCGCCCCGTCGAAGCGCTACCGCCGCTGGCTGGCGGTGCTGCGCGGCGCGGCGCGCGTCGTGATCGGCACCCGCGCGGCGATGTTCGCGCCCGTCCACGACCTGGGCTTCGCGGCGGTGTGGGACGACGGCGACGACCTGCACAGCTACCCGCAGGTGCCCTACCCGCACACCCGCGACGTGCTGAACCAGCGCGCGCACGCGGCGGGCGCGGCGCTGATTGTCGGAGCCTTCGCCCGCACCGCCGAAGCGGCGCTGCTGGCCGAATCGGGCTGGGCGCACGAACTCGTCGCGCACCGCACGGACGTGCGGGCAGCGGCGCCGCGGGTGACCGCGATCGGCGAAGACGACACCCAGCTGGCGCGGGACCCGGCGGCCCGCGCAGCGCGGCTGCCCTCGGTGGCGTTCGAAGCGGCGCGAGCCGCGCTCGGCGCGGGAGCGCCGGTGCTGGTGCAGGTGCCGCGGCGCGGCTACGTGCCGGCGCTCGCGTGCGGCGACTGCCGCGAGCGGGCGAGGTGCCGGCGGTGCGCGGGGCCGCTGGCGCTGCCGGGAGGCAGCGAAGGCGGAGCGCCGAAGCCGGCGGCGTGCAGCTGGTGCGGAGCCGCGGAAGCGGCGTTCAAGTGCGGCTCGTGCGGCTCGCGGCGGCTGCGTGCCGTAGCGGTCGGCGCCAGCCGCACCGCGGAGGAGCTCGGGCGGGCGTTCAGCAACGTGCCGGTGCGGACCTCCGGAGCCGGCGAGATCCTGGCCGCGGTGCCCGCGAAGCCCGCGCTGGTCGTGTGCACTCCCGGCGCCGAGCCGGTCGCCGAAGGCGGCTACGGCGCCGCGCTGCTGCTGGACGGCCGGACCCTGCTGGGCCGCCCCGAGCTCCGCTCCGCCGAGACGGCGCTTCGGTTGTGGTTCGCGGCCGCCGCGCTGGTCCGGCCCGCCCGCGACGGTGGGCGAGTGGTGGTCATGGCCGACTCGTCGCTGCAGCCGGTGCAGGCGCTGGTGCGCTGGGATCCGGCGTGGTACGCCTCGCTGGAACTCGCCGAGCGCGCCGAGCTCGGCTTCCCCCCGACACGCCGGGTCGCGGCCGTCGACGGCACCCCGGAGGCCATCGAGGCGCTGCTGGACTCGGCGGATCTGCCGATGTCGGCGGAGATCCTCGGCCCGGTGCCGCTCGGCGCGGTCGACGAGGACGGCAATTCCGAGCGGGAACGCCTGATCGTCCGCGTCGACCGGTCCGAAGGCCGCGCCCTGGCGAGCTCGCTGCACGCGGCCCAAGCGATCCGGGCGGCCCGCAAAGCGGCCGAGCTCCAGGTCCGCCTCGACCCGCTGGAAATGCTGTAGGGACCACCGTTTCCGCTGATCACGGGGCCGTGCGTGCTTTGTGTCGCAATAGCGCCCCAAAACGCTCACGGGCAGCCATCAGCCTGGACGCGGATTTCCAGCCCGATGGCCCACGAGCACTCGTTGCCGAAGAGCTGACGGCCGAGGCCGCGAGGTACTGCTGATCAGCCTCGGCCGACCGGCTTGCGGAAGAAGACCCGGCGGTAGCCGTCCTGCTCGGCGCGGCCCGTTTCCACGTAACCGTGCCTCGGGTAGTAGGCGAGGTTCTCCGTCATGACTTCGTTGGTGTACAGGCGGATCTCGGTCATCCGCTGCCGTGCGGCCTCCCGGTCGGCCAGCGCCAGCAGGTCCCGTCCGACGCCGCGGCCCTGGGCATCGGGATGCACCGCGACGTTCTCCAGCAGCATCACGTCGCCCTCCGGCACGAGCACCAGCATCCCCAAGATGCGATCGCCGTCCTCGGCGACCCACACCTGGTGCGTGCGAACGGCCTCGGAGTAATCGGCGATCATCGGGGCCGGAAGGCGATCCATCCGCTCGGTGTAAGGGGAATAAGCCCGCCGCGCCAAGTCCGCCAGCGCGGCAGCATCCGACAACCGCGCTTCCCGAAGATCGACCATGGCTTCATGGTCGACGAGCCCTCCGATGCGCACAACCCACCTGTTCCGCCGAATGGCCATGGTGCGCAGTTCGGCTGCCGACGTGGACGGCTACCTGGCCGAGGTTCCGGTGGCACGCCGGGAGGCATTGGCCGGGATCCGGGCCCTGTGCCGGGCCGAGCTGGCCGGGTTCGACGAGGTCATGGCCTACGGGATGCCCGCGTACCAGCGCGACGGCACCGCCGAGATCGCCTTTGCCAGCCAGAAGCAGTACATCTCCTTCTACCTCTTGCGCACCGATGTCCGGGACGCCTTCGCGCAGCGGCTCGCCGGGCACGACATGGGCAAGGGCTGCCTGCGCTTCCGCAAGGTCGATGCGATCGACTTCGACCTGATCCGCGAGCTGCTGCGCGCGACGGCGGCCACCCGGGGCCAGGCCTGCTGAACCGGTCGGATGGCGCGCGGACACCGCGTGCGGCGGGGTCAGTACCGGTAGAGCCGGTCGCCGACCGCCGCCGAAGGCTCGGCGCTCCCGCCCGCCGGGGCGGAGATCCGGTCCGGGTCGCCGTCCGAGGTGTAGCGGCGGCCCGGGTCCGCGGCGAGCTTGTCCAGCCACGCCGCCGAGCCGTACTGCGCGTCCTGCCCGGCCGGGCCCTGGGAACGGATTCGGGGCACGTTCGCCGGGTCGAAATCGGCCGACCACGGCGACGGCGCGGGATTCGAGCCGACCAGCATGACGCTGTCGTAGTGGTAGGCGACGCCGTCCGCCGAGCCGTCGCCCGCGAGGCGCTCGTCGTCCGGGTGCACGCCCAGCGGCAGCGCGATCGACCGGACCTGCGCGCCCGGCACGGCGTCCGCGATGAGCCGCTGCATCCCGGCGATCTGGTGCCGCACCTCGGCTTCGGAAGCCCGGCCCAGGTTCTCGTGGTCGAGCGTGTGGTTGCCGATCTCGAAGCCGTGCTCGTGCAACCAGCCGAGGCCGCGCCGGCCGCCGGGCTCCTCGAACGGCGGGTTGTTCACGTAGCAGGTCGCCACCGGGCGGAACCCGGGATGCGCTGCGGCGACGTCCAGCAGGATGCGGATCGCGGTGCCCGCCGCCGGTTCTCCCGCACCGTCCAATGTGAACTGGCTGATCGAGCCGTCGTCGAAGGTGAGCACCACCGGGTGCTTCCCGGCCGGGATGTCGAACCGCCCCGTGGCGTACTCGGTCGCCGTCACCGGCACGTAGTCCTCGGCGGCGAGCCGCTCCAGTTCCGCTCGGAAGTCCTCCGGGCTGCGGTCGTAGACGCTGCGCGGCGTCGGAGTGATCCGGTGGTACATGAGCACCGGGACGTCGCCGAGCTCGTTCGCCCGCACCGATTCCGGCGTCGGGCGGGGGACGGGGTCCGGCGGTCTGACGACCGCGTTGGGTTGGGGTGGGACGATCTCGCCGCCTTGCCCGGTGCCGCAGGCCGCGAGCAGGGCCGCCGCCGTCACCACGACGCCGGCGCGAATTTTCCGCACTGCTGATCGCATCTCCTCCAACGGTAGAGACCGGATTTCCCGCTGGGGATACTCCAAGTGGTCATTGATCTTCCGCTCCACGGCTGCGAAGGTGGAACGGCCGGTCGTCGGCCGGCTCCAACTTGATCACGCACGAATTTCGTGCAGCCGCGCGAGTTCGCCTGAAAGTCGGGGAGGCGAAAGCGATGTCGGATGCTGATTCCGGTGCGGCCCGCGCCAAGAAGGTGCGGGCCGACAGATTCGCGTTGTTCGGGGCGGGCGCCATCGCGCTGCTGTTCCTGGGCTTCCTGCTGGTGAGATCGATGTCCACAGAGGACGTCGAGTTGTCCGGGCTGCCGGACCGCCCGATCGCGCCCGCCGAGGTGGGTTCGATCCAGATCCGCTCCGGTGCGGCCGATGGCGTGCAGGTGCTGCTGGACGGCCGCGAGGTCTCCACGGCGGACCGGCAGGGCGCCCGCGCGGTGCAGGCGGCGGACCTGCCGGACGGGCCGCACGAGCTGCGCGTCGTGGTGCCGCGCAGCCCGTCCTGGTTCGGTTCGGACACCACCACTCGTACGTTCACAGTGGACAGTTCGCCGCCGGCGCTGCAGGTCGAGGACTCGCTGCGGCCGGACGGGCCGAACCGCCCGGTGACGGTCGTCGGCGCGGTGCAGGGCGCCACGCAGGTCACCGTGGCCGGGCGGGTCGTGGCGCCGGATCCGCAGGGCGGGTTCAGCGCGGTCGTCGACCGGCCCGACCGCGAGGTCCAGGTGGTCGCGACCGACGCGGCGGGCAACCGCGCGGAGAAGACCCTGACCGTCCACATCAGACATCCAGGGATGCGAGCGGTGCACCTCACCGGACTGGCCTGGACCAGTGACTCGCTGCGCGAACCGATCCTCGCGATGGCCCGGCAGGGCAAGATCGACACCATCGAGCTGGACCTCAAGGACGAGAGCGGCGAGGTCGTCTACGACTCAGCGGTGCCGATGGCGCACCAGATCGGCGCCGTCAAGGGCTACTACCCGGCCCGGCAGGTGCTTGACCAGCTGCACGGCATGGGCGTGCGGGTGGTCGGCAGACTGGTCGCCTTCAAGGATCCCGTGCTGGGCGCGGCGTCCTGGAACGGCGGGCACCCGGAGCGGGTGGTGCAGACCGCCGACGGCCGGCCCTGGACCAGCGGCGCCTACGGCAGCTACGCGTTCACCAACTTCGCCGACCCCGTGGTCACCCGGTACAACATCGACATCGCCGCCGAGGCCGCCGCGCTGGGCTTCGACGACGTCCTCTACGACTACGTGCGGCGGCCCGACGGGCACATCGAGCAGATGCGCATCCCCGGCCTGACCACCACGCCGGAGGCCGCGATCGCCGACTTCCTGCGGCAGACCCAGCCGGAGGTCCGGTCGCGGGGCGCGCTGCTGGGCGCGTCGGTGTTCGGCATCTCGGTCGACCGGCCCACCGAGATCGCCCAGGACATCCGGCAGATCTCGCGGTACGTCGACTACATCTCGCCGATGGTCTACCCGTCGCACTGGGGCCCGGGGGAGTTCGGCGTCGGCAACCCCAACTCCCAGCCCTACGACATCGTGGCGCGCTCGCTGGCGGCGTTCGCAAAGGCGGTCGAGGGCACCGACGTGCAGATCATCCCGTGGCTGCAGGACTTCAGCCTCGGCGTCTCCTACGGCCCGGCGGAGGTGTCGGCGCAGATCGACGGGGCGCGGGCCAACGGCATGAACTCGTTCCTGCTGTGGGCCGCCAACTGCCGCTACCACGACGCGGCCCTGGGCCCGGCCGGCTAGCGGTGGTTTCGCGCGAAACCGGTGCCCTGCGCGAGGGCGATCGCCGGTTTCGCGCGAAAACGTCGTCCGGAACCGGCGTTGCGGCCGGGCTCGCGAACTTTTCGCGGAACCTCCCGCCAGCACGGCAGAAGCTTGCCGTGGGGCAGTTGTATCGGGGGCGCAGACTGGGCAGAGTATGCGGCATTGTCGATGTTGGAGGTGGCGATGTCCGTGAGGCCCGTTCGACTCACCCTGGCCGCGATCACGTCGTGCGCCCTGGTCGCGCCGGTGGCGCAGGCGGCGCCCGGCGGGCCGCCGGAACCGCCCAAGCAGGCCGAGGCGGTCGGTTACGGAGGCGCCGTGTCCAGCGTCGACCCGTACGCGACGCAGGCCGGGATCGAGGTGCTCCGGCGCGGCGGCACGGCCACCGACGCGGCGGTCGCGGTCGCGGCGGCGCTGGGCGTCACCGAGCCGTATTCGGCAGGCGTCGGCGGCGGTGGTTTCTTCGTGCACTACGACGCGAAGACCGGCGCGGTCGAGACCATCGACGGGCGCGAGACCGCGCCCGCCAGCGTCCGCGAGGACTCGTTCCTGGAGAACGGCAAGCCGATCCCGTTCGACGAGGCCGTCACCAGCGGGCTCGGCGTCGGCGTGCCGGGCACCCCGATGACCTGGCAGGCGGCGCTGGACCGATGGGGCACCAAGGACCTCTCCGAGGTGCTGCGCCCGGCCGAGCAGCTGGCGCGCAAGGGCTTCGTCGTCGACGAGACGTTCCGCCAGCAGACCGCCGAGAACCAGGAGCGCTTCAGCGCGTTCCCGGCGACTCGCGACCTGTTCCTGCCCGGCGGCAAGCCCCCCGAGGTCGGCAGCGTCCTGCGCAACCCCGACCTCGCCGACACCTACCGCACCCTGGGCACCAGGGGCATCAACGCGCTGTACCACGGCGAGATCGGCGCGGACGTCGTCAAGACGGTCAACCACCCGCCGGCCGACCCGGCAGCGAACCGCCAGGTGCGCCCCGGCGGCATGACCGCCGACGACCTGGGCGACTACGGCGTCAACGAGCAGGCGCCGACCCACCTGAACTACCGCGGCCTCGACGTCTACGGCATGGCGCCGGTCAGTTCGGGCGGCACGACCGTCGGCGAGGCGCTGAAGATCCTGGAGCGCACCGACCTCTCCGACGGCGACAAGACCGCGTACCTGCACCGGTTCCTGGAAGCGAGCAAGATCGGCTTCGCCGACCGCAACCGCTGGGTGGGTGACCCGGAGTTCAACGACGTGCCCACCGAAGAACTGCTCAGCGCGGAGTTCGCAGCCTCCCGGGCCTGCCTGATCAGCGACGACGCCGTGCTGCAGACCCCGGTCGCGGCCGGCGACCCGCGCAACCCGCAGGGCTGCCAGGCGGGCACCGCCGAAGGCGCCGAGCCCTACGAGGGCCCGAACACCACGCACCTGACCGTGGCCGACGCCTGGGGCAACGTGGTGGCCTACACGCTGACCATCGAGCAGACCGGCGGCAGCGGCATCGTGGTGCCCGGCCGCGGATTCCTGCTGAACAACGAGCTGACCGACTTCAACTTCACGCCGGTCACCCCGGGCCAGCCGGACCCGAACCTGCCGGGCCCGGGCAAGCGCCCGCGCAGCTCGATGAGCCCGACGATCGTGCTGCAGGACGGCAAGCCGCTGCTGGCGGCGGGCAGCCCGGGCGGCGCGACGATCATCACCACCGTCCTGCAGGTGCTCACCGGCCGCCTGGACCGCGGCCTGTCCCTGGTGGACGCCATCGCGGAGCCCCGGGCGTCGCAGCGCAACTCGGCGCAGACCGAGGCGGAGCCGGGCTTCCTGGCCCAGCCGGAGGCGGAGAAGCTGAAGGCCATCGGCCACCAGTTCAAGACGACCGGTGAGATCGGCTCGGCGACGGGCGTTGAGCGACTGCCCGACGGCCGCTGGATCGCGGCGGCCGAGCGCGAGCGCCGCGGCGGCGGCGCGGCAGCGGTGGTCGTCCCGGCGCGCTGAAGCACGGCAACCCTCCCCGGGGCGCTGACTCCGGGGAGGGTCAGCCGGGTTCGGCGGGGCACGCGGGCGGCACCTCGATGCCCGCGAGGAACTGGGTGCGTTCCGGTTCTTGGAGCTCGCCGGCGCCCGTGGCGCAGAGGGCCGCCAGCCAGCAGTCCGGGCGGACCGCCCACACCCGAGGTTCGCCGGTCGCCGCAACCACGAGGTCGCCGGTTCCGGTCAACACCGGCCGCACGCCGTCAGCGGGTCCGGTTGGCGTGCCACATGGTGTGCTCGCGGCTGATCACCGACTCGGCGTCGACCACCGCCGCCGACCACTGCTGCTCGTCCAGGTCCCGGTCGAGCAGGTTGCGGACCACCGCCAGCTCGTGGGAGGCCACCACGTACGCCGTGGCCGTCGCGCTGTGCTGGCGGGTGGCCGTCCACGCCGCGAACGCCGAGACCGTCGCGGCCACGATGCCCGCCAGGTCGAAGTCGACCACCCCGAACGCCTTGGCCAGCGCGCCCGCGACGCCCACCACCTCCATGATCAGCATCGTGGTCCGGAAGACCCGCGCGCTGCGCTGGTGGAAGCGCGCCTTGTTCGCGTACCAGTCCTGCTGATCGAGCACCCGGCCGACCAGGTAGGCCTCCTTGCGCTCGGCCAGCGGCGTCGCGCGCATCGCCCGCATCTTGGCGGTGATCGTCGACGCCGTGCTCGGCAGCAGCGGAACCTTCGGCATGTCGTGCTGCAGGATGCGGATGCGATCCGTGAACTCGTCGTCGGGCCGCTCGGAGTCCGCCGGGAACGGCGCGGCGCCCGAGACGTAGCGCCAGGTCAAGGTCTTGACCGACTCCGCGAGCGCGCGCCCCTCGTACCAGACCTTGTCCGGCCGGGTGCCCACGATGGCCAGCTCGATCACCATCGCGCCGACGAACGCCAGCGCGGTGCCCACCGCGAACAGATCGATCCGGGAGTCGCCGATGCGCAGCGCGAACGCGGCGAACGTCGCGGCCGAAACGGTCAGCACCAGCCGGGAGCGGACGGCCCGCAGGAAGGTGCGCTGCTGGTGCACCGAGGCCCCGTCGGCCGCCTGGAACAGGCCCGGGTAATCGTCCGGGGTCAGGGTTTGAAGCTGTTCGGTACTCGACATGCACGCTCCGTGACTCGGGTCTCCCAGTGAATCGTGGCGGAGGACCGCTCCGAAAGCGGCCATTCCAGCGGAACTCCCGCGCGGCCGGTCCGGGCCGGGTGACGACTAGACTCGTCGGGTCCGTCAGTCGTCGACGTGCCAGGGAGCCCATGTGACCGTCCAGCCGATCAGACTCTTCGGCGACCCCGTGTTGCGCACCAAAGCCGACGAGGTGGTCGACTTCGACAAGGAGCTGCGCACCCTCGTCCAGGACCTGTGGGACACCATGGAGGACCAGGGCGGTGCCGGGCTGGCCGCGCCGCAGCTGGGCGTCGGCCTGCGGGTCTTCACCTACCACTGCGACGGGTTCGCCGGGCACCTGATCAACCCCACCTGGACCGCGATCGACGACGAGGATCAGTTCGGCCAGGAGGGCTGCCTGTCCATCCCCGGCATGTACTGGGACTGCCTGCGCGCCCGCAACGTGGTGGCCCGCGGCTGGAACATGCACGGCGAACCGGTCGAGGTCGAGGGCACCGACCTGCTCGCCCGGTGCATCCAGCACGAAACCGATCACCTGGACGGCGTGCTGTTCATCGACCGGCTCGACGAGCAGACCCGCAAGGCCGCGATGCGCGAGATCCGCAAGGCCGAGTGGTTCGACGGCAACGCGCCGGTGATCAAGGAAAGCCCGCACCCGCTGTTCGGGGGTCGCTGACATGCGCGTGGTCTTCGCCGGAACCCCCGCTCCCGCCGTGCCCGCGCTGCAGGCGCTGCTGGACTCCGGCCGCCACGAGGTCGCCGCGGTGATCACCAGGCCGGACGCTCCCGCCGGCCGCGGTCGAAAGCTGCTGCGTTCGCCGGTCGGCGCGCTCGCCGACGAGCACGGCATCGAGGTGCTCACGCCCGCGCGCGCATCCGAACCGGACTTCCTGGAGCGGCTCGCGGAGCTGGCCCCCGACTGCTGCCCGGTGGTGGCCTACGGCGCGCTGCTGCGGGAGAAGGCGCTGGCCATCCCGAAGTTCGGCTGGGTGAACCTGCACTTCTCGCTGCTGCCCGCGTGGCGCGGCGCCGCCCCGGTGCAGGCGGCCATCCGGCACGGCGACGAGATCACCGGGGCCAGCACCTTCCGGCTGGTGCGCGAGCTGGACGCCGGCCCGGTCTACGGCGTGGTCACCGAGGAGGTGCGCGCCACCGACACCGCCGGTGAGCTGCTGGACCGGCTGGCGGTTTCCGGCGCCGGGCTGCTGGCGGCCACCCTGGACGGCATCGAGGACGGCACGCTCCGCGCCGAGGAACAGCCCGGCGACGGCATCAGCTACGCGCCGAAGGTGACCGTCGAGGACGCCAAGGTCGACTTCGCCGCACCGGCCACCGCCGTGGACCGGCTGATCCGGTCGGTCACCCCGGACCCGGGCGCCTGGGCGCTGCTGCGCGACGAGCGGTTCAAGCTCGGCCCGGTGTCCGTCGTCGAGGACGAGCTGCCGCCCGGGGAGATCCGGGTGGAGCGGCGGCGGGTGCTGGTCGGCACCGGGACGTCCGCGGTCGCGCTGGGCGAGGTGCAGGCGGCGGGCAAGAAGCGGATGGCCGCCACGGACTGGGCCCGCGGGACCCGCATCGAGCAAGGAGAACGGCTCAAGTGAACGATCGCCGCCGCCGGCCGTCGAGGCCGGCCAAGGCCCGCCCGCCGCAGCGCAAGTCCGGCCCGGCCCGGCCGGTGGACGTCGACCCGGCCCGCCTGGCCGCGGTGGAGACGCTCCGCGCGGTGCGGGAGCGCGACGCGTACGCGAACCTGGCGCTGCCGCCGCTGCTCAAGCAGCGCCGCATCAGCGGCCGGGACGCCGCGCTGGCCACCGAGCTGACCTACGGCGCCTGCCGCGCGCAGGGCCTGCTGGACGCCGTCATCGACGACTGCAGCAACCGGCCGCTGGCCGAGCTGGACCCGAAGATGCTCGACGCGCTGCGCCTCGGCGTCTACCAGCTGCTGCGCACCCGGATCCCGGCGCACGCCGCCGTCGCGTCCACTGTGGACATCGTGCGGTTCGAAGGCGGTTCCAAGCTGGCCGGTTTCGCCAACGCCGTGATGCGCCGCGCCGCCGAACTCGACGAGCAGGGCTGGGTCGACAAGGTCGCCCCGCCGCGCGAGGAGGACCCGGTCGGCCACCTCGCGATGCGCTACGCGCACCCGAGGTGGATCGCGCAGGCCTTCGCCGACGCGCTCGGCCCCGACGAGCTGGAGGCGGCGCTGGCCGCCGACGACGCCCGGCCCGCGGTGCACCTGACCGCGCGCCCGGGCGAGATCAGCGCCGACGAGCTCGCCGCGATCACCGGCGGCGACCCGGCGCCGTACTCGCCCTACGGCGTGCGGCTGGAGGCCGGCGCCGGCGACCCCGGCGACCTGGAACCGGTGCGGGAGGGCTTCGCCGCCGTGCAGGACGAGGGCAGCCAGCTGGTGGCGCTCGCGGTGACCCGGCCGGAGGTCGAGGGGCCGGACCTGCGCTGGCTGGACCTGTGCGCGGGCCCGGGCGGCAAGGCGAACCTGCTCGGGTCGCTGATCACCCTCGACGGCGGTTCGCTCGACGCCGTCGAGCAGGCGCCGCACCGCGCGGACCTGGTGCGCAAGGCCACCGAGGGGCTGTCGGTGTCGGTGCACGTCGCCGACGGCCGCGACCCGGGCCTGGAGCCGGGCTTCGACCGCGTGCTGGTGGACGCGCCGTGCACCGGGCTGGGCGCGCTGCGGCGCCGCCCGGAGGCGCGGTGGCGGCGGCAGCCGTCGGACGTCGGCGATCTGACGAAGCTCCAGCGCGAGCTGCTGCTGTCGGCGATCAAGCTGACCCGTCCGGGCGGCGTGGTGGCGTACGTCGTGTGCTCGCCGCACCTGCCGGAGACCGAGGGCGTGGTGTCCGACGTCGTGCGCCGCACCGGCGTCACGCAGCTGGACGCGCGCGAGTACTTCCCGGACGTGCCGGACCTGGGTGACGGGCCGGGCGTCCAGCTGTGGCCGCACCGCCACGGCACCGACGCGATGTTCTGCGCCCTGTTTCGGGTGTGACGATGTCGTGAGCGGAAGTGGTCGCTATCGCGGCCATTTCCGCTCACGAGCGGAGCCTGTAATAGCGACCATTGCCACTCGCGATGCATTGCGGAAGGGGTGCGTTGTGTCCGAAGAGGACTACCGGCGGTGGCTGGCCGTCGCGGTCGCGGAGGCGAAGGCCGGGCTCGCCGAGGGCGGGATCCCCATCGGCGCGGCGCTGATCGGTGCCGACGGGCAGGTGCTGGGCAGCGGGCACAACCGCCGGGTGCAGGACGACGATCCGTCGGTGCACGGCGAGACGGCGGCCTTCCGCAACGCGGGGCGGCAGCGCTCCTACGCCGGGACGACGATGGTGACCACGCTGTCGCCGTGCTGGTACTGCAGCGGACTGGTGCGCCAGTTCGGGATCGGCCGCGTCGTCGTCGGCGAGGCCCGGAACTTCCACGGCGGCCACGACTGGCTCGCCGAGAACGGCGTCGAGATCGTGCTCCTCGACGACCCGGAGTGCACCCGCCTGATGGCCGACTTCATCGAGGCCAACCCGCGCCTCTGGTACGAGGACATCGGCGAGGACGCGGACTGACTCCGTGTTCGCTCCGCTTTCGCTGGTGGCTGCCCGTGCGTGCTTTGTGTCGGTATAGCAGCACAAAACACGCACGGGGCCTGACCCGCGGAAACGGAGCGGCCTCGGCTACTCCGGGGCCGCTCCGGCGGTCCGGCGGCGGGCGAAGTAGGCGATCAGGCCGATCACCAGCCAGACCGCTCCCACCGTCAGCGCCAGCGGGCTCGCCGTGGCCAGCACGACCACCGCGATCAGGGCGCCGACGACCGGGACGACCACAGTGGACACCCGGCGTTCCCGCCCGGACACCGCGAAGTAGCCGATCACCGAGGCGTGCAGCAGGACGAACGCGGTCAACGCCCCGACCGTCACCATCGACGACAGGACCTCCAGCCCGTCCTCGGCCGACGCCGCCCACACCGACACGATCAGCGTCACCACCGCGGCCAGCAGCGTCGCGTTGCGCGGCACGTGCGCCCGCCGGTCCACCCGGCCGAGCGCCGCGGGCATCTGGCCGTCCCGCGCCATGCCGAACAGCAGCCGGCTCACCGCCGCCTGCGCCACCATCGCCGAGAACGCCGGCGCGACCGCCTTCACCGCCGTCACGGCCACCGCGAGCCAGCCGCCCAGCGAGGCCCGCAGCATGTCGTAGAACGCCGAGTCCTGCGCGTCCGCGTCCAGCGCCAGCTCCTGCGGCGTCAGCGGGTTCAGCAGCGAGGCGAGGTAGGTCTGCACGAAGAACAGCACGCCGCTGAGCGCCAGGCAGAACAGCAGCGCCCGGCCGACCTGGCGGGACGATCCGGTGTTCTCCTCGGCGAACGACGCGATCGCGTCGAAGCCGAGGAACGACAGCACCGCCACCGACACCGCGCCCAGCACGGCCAGCGGCGCGAACGCGCCCACCCCGGTCAGCGGAGACAGCCACGGCCGGGCCGGACCCTCGGTGGCCAGCACCACCAGCGCGGCGACCACGAACACCGCGAGCAGCACGATCTCCACCACCAGCACCACCGTGCCGACGATCGCCGCGACCTTGACGCCGGTCAGGTTCAGCGCCGTCACGACGACGATCGCCAGCCCGGTCGCCAGCCACACCGGGATCTGCGGCACCAGCGAGTTCGTCGCGATGCCGACGAACAGCGACGCCACGCTCGGGATGAACAGGTAGTCCAGCATGATCATCCACCCGGCCACGAAACCGGGCGCCCGCCCCAGGCCCGCCGAGGCGTAGGCGAACACCGAACCGGCCTTCGGCACCGCCGCCGACATCCGCGCGTAGGACCACGCGGTGAACGCCATGGCCACGGTCGCGACGACGTAGACCAGCGCCACCGCGCCGCCGCTGCGCGCGTCGAGCACGCCGAAGACGCCGACGGGCGCGAGCGGCCCGATGAACAGCAGGCCGGAAACGATCAGGTCGCGAAGCGACAGCCGCCGCTGCAACCCCTCCGCGGAAGTAGTGGTCATAGCAGAACACCTGTCTCCGAACTCGATGTGCGGGTTCCCCGGGGCAGGAAACGCCCGAGAACCCGCGGCGCTGCGGGTTGCGAGGATGGGATGCCCGATCAAAGCACGCCCCGGGCCCGGCCGGAACAACGCGGCGCCCGCGATGGTTGACCTTGCACGGTTCCGCACCGAGGCTGGACCGGCAACCGCAACTCACGTCAGGTGGTACGAATGTCTTCCACTCCGGTCGAAGTGACCCGCACCGGTCCGCACACCTTCACCGCGACCAACCCGCGCGGCGGCGAGGTGACGATCGGCCGCGAGGACGCGCCCGACGCGTTCACCCCCGGCGAGCTGCTGCTCGCCGCCATCGCCGCCTGCTCCGCGGTCACCAGCGAGAACCTGCTGGTCCGGCGGCTCGGGGAGGACGCGAAGGTGACGGTGCACGCCGACCGGACCAAGGTCCCGGAGGACAAGCACAAGTTCGCCTCGGTCCAGGTCGGTTTCGACGTGGACCTCAGCGGGATCGAGGACGACGGCGAGCGCGGCAAGGTCGTCGACGCGGTGCGGCGCGCGATCGAGAAGTACTGCACCGTCAGCCGCTCCGTCGAGGAGGGCACCCCGATCGAGCTGACCCTTCCGCGCTGACGCGGGCCGCACTACCGGTAAGATCGGCGTCGCTGTCGGTGACGACCAAGCCGGCAGCGATGCCGCCGGACGGGCGGTGTACAGCGCGGGCAGACCACGAAGGTCGAGTCCCCGACGAGAGTCGGGAGGCGGTTCCGCGAACCACCTGGACATCCGTGTCCGGGAATCTCCGCGCCTTCAGGCCGGAGAGGATGTCAAGACTGTGCAACTGACGCGTTCCACGCCGGTGCTGCGTCGTAAGGTGCTCGTCGCGCACCCGGCAGCTGGTGCGCGACGAGTGGGAGGCACAACACAGTGGCACAGGAGACCGCACCGGCGCAGAAGTCCGGGTTGCGCAGAGATCTCTCCGGGCGCCAAGTCGGCATGATCGCCATCGGCGGCGCCATCGGCACCGGGCTGTTCCTCGGGTCCGGCCTGGCGATCTCCATCGCCGGCCCGGCCGTGATCATCGCCTACGCGGTCGCCGCGTTCGCCGCGCTCGCCCTGGCCTACGCGCTGGCCGAGATGATCGTGGTGCACCCCGAGGCCGGCGGGTTCGGGGCGGTCATCAAGCGGTACCTCGGCGGGCTCGCCGGGTTCGTGTCCCGCTGGATCTACTGGGCCGCGCAGGTGGTCAACATCGGCAGCGAGGTCATCGCGGCCGGGCTGTACATGCAGTTCTGGTACCCGCAGCTGCCGCTGTGGATCCCGGTGGTGGTCTTCTCGGTGCTGATGCTGGCGATCAACGTCGCCGCGGTGCGCTTCTTCGGCGAGTTCGAGTACTGGTTCGCCATGATCAAGGTCGTCACGATCGTGGTGTTCGTGCTGCTCGGCGTGGTCTACATCGTCTTCGGCCTGCCGGGTCAGCAGCCGGCCGGCGTCGGCGCGCTGACCGAGCACGGCGGGTTCCTGCCCAACGGCATCGGCGCGGTGTGGCTGGCGCTGACCGTGGTCACGTTCTCCTACCTGGGCACCGAGGCCGTCTCGATGACCGCGGCCGAGTCCCGCAACCCCGGCCGGGACGTGCCGCGCGCGGCACGCAGCATGGTGCTGCGGCTGGGCCTGTTCTACGTGCTCGGCATGCTGGTGGTCGTCTCGATCCTGCCGTGGAACCAGGCCTCGTCGTCGGGCGACATCACGGAGAGCCCGTTCGTGCGGCTGTTCACCATCGTGGGCATTCCCGCCGCGGCCGGGATCATGAACTTCGTGGTGCTCACCGCCGCGCTGTCGGCGATGAACACGAACCTGTACCTGACCGCCCGCATGACCCACTCGCTCGCCCTGGACGGCTATGCGCCGAAGTGGTTCGCCGTGGTCAGCAAGAACGGCGTGCCGCGGCGCGCCCTGGTGCTGTCGGCGGCCGGGCTGGCGCTGGCCGCGTCGCTGTCGGTGTTCGCCGAGGACACCGCGTTCCCGATGCTGCTGGGCCTGGCGCTGTTCGGCGCGCTGGTGGTGTGGCTGATGATCTTCGCCAGCCAGCTTGTGTTCCGCCGCAGCCGGGCACTGGAGGGCCTGCCGCCGTCACCGGTGCGGCTGCCGGGAGCCCCGGTGACGACGGTGCTGGCGATGCTGTTCGTAGCGGCGGTGCTGCTGACCACGCCGTTCACCGAGCAGTTCAACACCGCCTGGAAGGCGGGCGTCCCGTTCGTGCTGATCCTCTGCGTGGCGTACTACGTCGTCCGGCGCCGCAGCGCCGCGCGATCGGAGTGAGCACCGCTGGAGGGCGCCGGCCGTGGGACGGGTGCCCTCCAGCGGCTCCGCCGATCGGGTGAGCGGCGGGAGCGCGAGGGCGCTTGCGCGACCCGCCGCACCAGGCATTTACACTCGCGCATGTGTCGAACCAGCCGATGATCGCGCCCTCCATCCTGTCCGCCGATTTCGCCCGCCTCGCCGACGAGATGGCCGCCGTGAACGGCGCGCCCGGCGTGCGCGCCGACTGGCTGCACGTGGACGTGATGGACGCGCACTTCGTGCCCAACCTGACCCTGGGCCTGCCGGTGGTCGAGTCGCTGCTGAAGGCGACCGACATCCCGATCGACTGCCACCTGATGATCGAGGACCCGGACCGCTGGGCCATCGGCTACGCCGAGGCCGGCGCCTACAACGTCACGGTGCACGTGGAGGCCGCCAAGGACCCGATCGCGATCGCCAAGGACCTGCGCGCCGCCGGTGCGAAGGCGGGCCTGTCGATCAAGCCGAACACCCCGCTGGACCCGTACGTCGAGGTCCTCAAGCACTACGACACGCTGCTGGTGATGTCCGTGGAGCCGGGCTTCGGCGGCCAGAGCTTCATCGCCGACGTGCTGGACAAGGCCCGCAAGGCCCGCGAGCTGGTCGACACGGGACACCTGAACCTGGTGGTGGAGATCGACGGCGGCATCAACGCCGACACCATCGAGCAGGCCGCGGAGGCCGGTGTCGACTGCTTCGTGGCGGGTTCGGCGGTCTACAACGCCGACGACCCGGCGAAGGCGATCGAGGCCCTGCGCGCCAAGGCCGCCCCGAACTTCGCCCACGCCCGGCAGTGATGTAGTTCCTCCGCAATTTCCATTGAAATCGAAGATTCGATTTCAATGGAAATTGCGGGATGGGGAGGGGAACCGATGGTCAGTCGCGCCGAGGAGCAGGCGATGCGCACCGCGATCGCCGCGAGCGAGCAGGTGCGCGGCACGACCAGCCCCAACCCGCCGGTGGGTTGCGTGGTGCTGGCCGCCGACGGCGAGGTCGTCGGCATCGGCGCGACGCAGCCGCCGGGCGGTCCGCACGCCGAGGTCGTCGCGCTCCGCGCGGCGGGGGAGCGGGCCAGGGGCGGCACCGCCGTGGTGACGTTGGAACCGTGCTCGCACACCGGCCGGACGCCGCCCTGCACGGATGCCCTGCGGTCGGCCGGGATCGCGCGCGTGGTGCACGCGGCCTCCGATCCCAACCCGCAGGCCGCCGGTGGCGCCGGCGTGCTGCGCGCCGCGGACATTGATGTCCACAGTGGATTCTTGGCCGACGAGGTGGCGAGGGGCCCGCTGAGGGCCTGGTTGCACTTCGCGCGGACCGGCCGGCCGCACGTCACCTGGAAGTACGCGGCCACATTGGACGGTCGCTCTGCCGCCGCCGACGGCACCAGCAAGTGGATCAGCTCCGCCGAATCCCGAGCCGAGGTGCATCGATTCCGCGCGCAGGTGGACGCGATCATCGCGGGCACCGGCACGGTCCTCGCCGATGACCCGCAGCTCACCGCCCGCACACCGGACGGCGCGCTGCAGGCCCGGCAGCCGCTGCGGGTCGTCGTCGGCGATCGCGAGATCCCGCGCGCCGCCAAGGTCTTCGACGACGCGGCCGAAACGATCCAGCTGCCCGGCGGCGACCCGGCCGCGGTGCTCGCCGCGCTCGCCGGCCGCGGCGTCGTCGACGTGCTGCTGGAGGGCGGGCCGCGGCTGGCCGGCGCGTTCATCGCCGCCGGCTGCGTGGACCGGGTGCTCGCCTACGTCGCGCCGCTGCTGCTGGGCGCCGGCCCGGCCGCGCTCGGGGAAGCGGGAGTGGGAAGCATCTCGGAAGCATGGCGGTTGACAGTCGAAGAGACGACTATGAGTGGCCCCGACGTCCGGATCAGCGCGGTCCCGTTGGACGGCCGGCCGGGCGCCCAAGGCGGGTAGTGCGAGGAGGCAGCAGGTGTTCACCGGGATCGTCGAGGAGCTCGGCACCATCGAGGCGGTCGAGCCGTTGGCCGACGGCAGCCGGTTGACCATCGCGGGGCCGGTGGTCACCGGGGACGCCAAGCACGGCGATTCGATCGCCGTCAACGGCGTGTGCCTGACCGTCGTGACGGTGGGCGACGGGCGGTTCACCACCGACGTCGTGGCCGAGACGCTGCGCCGCTCCTCGCTGAAGGGCATCGCGGCCGGCGACCGGGTCAACCTGGAGCGCGCGATGGCGCTCGGCGACCGGCTCGGCGGGCACATCGTGCAGGGCCACGTCGACGGCACCGCGGTGTTGCGCGGCACCGACGCCGACGGGCTCACCCGCTTCGAGCTGCCCCGGCGGCTGTCCCGCTACCTGGTCGAGAAGGGCTCCATCACCGTCGACGGGGTGTCGCTGACCGTGGTCGAGGCCGGTGACGGAGAGTTCAGCATCGCGCTGATCCCCACCACCAAGGAGCTGACCACGCTGGGCTTCCGCGAGCCGGGTGACGAAGTGAACATCGAGGTGGATGTGCTGGCCAAGCACCTGGAACGGCTCGCCGCCGCGCAACTGGACCACCAGGCCCATGGTGCGCAGGCCCGTTCGGGGGACAATGGCGGCGTCAGGGAGGCGCGGTGATGAACCCCGAGGACGAGGTCGCGAACACGGTGAGCACGAAAAGTTTCGACAGCATCGAGCGCGCACTGGCCGACATCGCGGCTGGGCGCCCGGTCGTCGTGGTGGACGACGAGGACCGCGAGAACGAAGGCGATCTGATCTTCGCCGCGGAGAAGGCGACGCCGGAACTCGTGGCGTTCATGGTCCGCTACACCTCCGGCTACATCTGCGTCGGGCTCCCCGGCGAGGACTGCGATCGCCTCGACCTGCCCCCGATGTACTACTGGAACCAGGACCGCAAGGGCACGGCCTACACCGTCACGGTCGACGCCGCCGAAGGCGTCAGCACCGGCATCTCCGCCGCTGACCGCGCCAAGACGCTGCGCGTGCTGGCCGGCGAGGAGTCGACCGCCAAGGACCTCACCCGGCCCGGCCACGTGGTGCCGCTGCGCGCCCGCGACGGCGGCGTCCTGCGCCGCCCCGGCCACACCGAAGCCGCCGTGGACCTCTCCCGCCTCGCCGGGCTGCGGCCGGCCGGCGCGCTGTGCGAGATCGTCAGCCAGAAGTCCGAGGGCGACATGGCGCGCCGCGACGAGCTGGAGGTCTTCGCCGAGGAGCACGACCTGGCGTTGATCACCATCGCCGACCTGATCTCCTACCGGCGCCGCTTCGAGAAGCAGGTGGTGCGCGTCGCCGAGGCCCGCATCCCCACGCCGCACGGCACGTTCCGCACCTTCGGCTACGACAGCACCATCGACGGCATCGAGCACCTGGCGATGGTCTACGGCGAGATCGGCGACGGCGAGGACATCCTGGTCCGGGTGCACTCCGAATGCCTGACCGGCGACGTGCTGGGCTCGCTGCGCTGCGACTGCGGCCCGCAGCTGGACGCGGCGATGGCCAAGGTCGCCGAGGCCGGTCGCGGCGTGGTGCTCTACATGCGCGGGCACGAGGGTCGCGGCATCGGGCTGATCCACAAGCTGCAGGCGTACCAGCTGCAGGACGACGGCGCGGACACCGTGGACGCCAACGTCGCGCTGGGCATGCCGGTCGACAGCCGCGACTACGGGCAGGGCGCGCAGATCCTGTGCGACCTGGGCATCAAGTCGATGCGGTTGCTCACCAACAACCCGGCCAAGCGGGTCGGGCTGGAGGGCTACGGGCTGCGGATCGTGGACCGCGTGCCGCTGCCGATCCGCCCGAACCCGGAGAACATCCGCTACCTCCGCACCAAGCGCGACCGGATGGGGCACGTGCTGGACAATCTCGACGACGGGGAAGATTCCTCGATCAACGGCGAGACTGGAGTTACGGCATGAGTGGCGAGGGTCGACCGCGGATCAGCGTGCCGAAGGCGGGTGACCTGCGGCTGGGCATCGCCGCGATCCGCTGGCACGAGCGGCTCGTCGAGCAGATGCTCTCCCGCGCGCTGGCGGCGGCGAAGGAAGCGGGCATCGCGGAGCCCACCGTGGTGCGGGTGCCCGGTTCGATCGAGCTGCCGGTGGTCTGCCAGCAGCTGGCGCACCAGCACGACGCGGTGGTCGCGCTGGGCGTGGTGATCCGCGGCGGCACGCCGCACTTCGAGTACGTCTGCGATTCGGTCACCCAGGGCCTGACCCGGGTGGCGCTGGACGAGTCCACGGCCGTCGGCAACGGCGTGCTGACCTGCGACACCATGCAGCAGGCGGAAGACCGGGCCGGGTTCGACGACTCGGTGGAGGACAAGGGCTTCGAGGCGACCGCGGCGGCGCTGGAGACGGCGCTGGTGCTGCGGGAGCTGCGCGGCTGGGACGGGGAACGGGGTTTCTTGTGAGTGCCGAGCGGGTGGAGGTCCGGCCGCGGAAGGTGCGGCGGATTGCGATCCCGATCGCTGTCGTGCTGGTGCTGACGTTCGCGGTGGTCGGGCTGCTGCTGCGCAACACCCCGACCGGCGTGATCTTCTCGGTGTCCGACCAGGTGGCGATGGTGGCGCTGGGCCTGCTGCTGGGCGGCGGCGTGATGCTGCTGACCCGGCCGCGGTTGCGCGCCGACGCCGACGGCGTGGAGGTCCGCAACATCATCGGCACGCAGCGCTTCTCGTGGCCGCTGGTGCAGGCCGTCACCTTCCCGGACGGCGCCTCGTGGGCCCGGCTGGAACTGCCGGAGGACGAGTACGTGCCGATCATGGCGATCCAGGCGTCCGACGGCGAGCGGGCGATCAAGGCGATGCGGGAGCTCCGCGAACTCCGCCGCGAGGTCGACGCCGCGAACTGAGCGGCGTGGTGGCGCCTTCGACCGGACGAACCCGGCGGAGGCGCCCTTTCATTTCCCGGTGCCGAGCCTGCGTCCAAGGCGTCGATTTCGCGCGAAATCGCCACTTCACATGAGGGCGGGATGGCGATTTCGCGCGAAATCGCCACCGATGTCAGGCACCGGGCACCCTCGGGACGAGCCCGGGCGGCGCCACTCTGGAGCGGCCTTCCGGGGGCGCCGTGAACGCTTGGTGCGGGCCGGTGGCTTCCCGATTTCAGGAAGAACGGGAAGCCACCGCGCTCTCGGTCGTCAGCCGGCCGAGACCAGGTCGCAGACGAAGACCAGCGTCTCGCCGGGCGCGATCACGCCGCCCGCGCCGCGGTCGCCGTAGGCGAGCTGCGGCGGGATGGTGAGCTTGCGGCGGCCGCCGACCTTCATGCCCTGCAGGCCCTTGTCCCAGCCCGCGATGACCTGGCCCGCGCCGAGCTGCAGCTCCAGCGGAGTGCCGCGGTTCCAGCTGGCGTCGAACTCCTTGCCGGTGCTGTGCGAAACGCCCACGTAGTGCACGGCGACCTGGTCGCCCGCCTTGGCCTCGGGGCCCTCGCCGACCTCGATGTCCTCGATCACCAGGTCCGCCGGCGGCGCGCCGGTCGGCTTGGCGACCTGCGGCTTTTCCTTGTTCACGTGCGTTCTCCTCGATCGGTGGTGCGCAGCGTCGTGCAACGGCTGCCGGTGAATTGTCCCGGACGGTCCCGTGTGGAGCACACTCGCCCGGGCATCGTTCCAGGGTGGACGGATGTTCCGAGGTGGATGCGCCCGTGAGTGTTTTGGGGCGTTATAGCGCCCCAAAACGCTCACGGGTGTTGTGCAGGCGGAACCTGGTTCACGGCTGTTCCCAGGTCCGGGCGAGCACGGCGACCGCCTGGTCGAGCAGCTCCGGGCCGAGGGCGAAGCTGAGGCGCAGGCGGTCGCGGTGGCCGCGGTCGGCCGCAAACAGCGAGCCGGGCGCCACCGCCACGCCGTTGTCCCTGGCGAGCTCGGCGAAGCGGTCGGTGTCGGTGCCGGGCAACCGGACCCACAGCGACAGGCCGCCCGCGGGCCGCTCCCAAGTCCACTGTGGAAGGTGGTTGCGCAGGATGCCGGCGAGGTGGTCGCGGCGGCGCGCCAGTTCCGCTCGCCAGGTCGCGAAGTCGTTGTGCCGCAGCAGTTCCGCCGCGAACCGCTGCCCGACCGTGCCGGTCGCCAGGTCGCTGGTCTGCTTGAGCTCGGTCAGCTGCGACAGCAGCGGTTCCGGCGCGGCGAGCCAGCCGACCCGCAGGCCGCCCCACAGCACCTTCGACAGCGAATGCACCTCGACCGCGCCGTGCGGGTGCTCGTCGGCGAACCGGCCGGGCCGCGGTCCTTCGTGCACCAGCTCGGCGAGCGTGCGGTCCTCGACGACGGGGAGGGCGGCGCCGCGCGCGATCCCGGCGAGTTCCCCGACGCGATCGGCGTCGGCCACCGTTCCGGCCGGGTTGTGCACCGCCTGCGCGTAGGCGAAGGCGGGCCGGTGCCGCTCGATCGCGTCGCGGAACGCGTCGGGCAGCATGCCGCGCCGGTCGGTGGCCACGGCGACGGCCCGCGCCCCGCAGCTCTGGATCGCGGCGAGCGCGCCGGTGTAGGTGGGGTCTTCGACCAGCACGGCGTCGCCGGGGCGGGCCAGGCAGCGGGTCGCGATGTCGATGCCCTGCTGCCCGCCGCCGGTGATCAGCGGCTCGCCGCCGATGAGTTCCCGCAGGCCCGGCTCGCCCGGCAGGTCGTAGCCGTGCCTGCTCGGCGTGCTCAGCAGCGCGGCCGGGTCGAGCTTGGGCACCCGCAGGTGCGACGGATCGGGAACGACCGAGGTGGACAGGTCGGCGAACACCGCACCGGGGCGCAGCAGCCGGCCCATCGCCGACTCCCGCCCGGCGGCGGCCAGGTAGGTGCCGCTGCCGTGCCTGCGCTCGCAGATCCCCTCCTCGAACAGCGCGTTGAACGCCGCGGCCACCGCGCCGCGGCTGCATTCCAGCACCCGGGCGAGGTCGCGCTCGGACGGCAGGCGGGTGCCCGGGCTGAGCGCGCCGGTGCGCGCGAGGTCGGTCAGCGCGGCCGCCAGCCGGCGGCTGAGCGGGCCGTTCCCGTGGCGGAGCCGGTCGCGGATCAGCGCGGCGAATTGGTCCACATCGGCACTCGGCATGCGGCCATTCTGCACCAGGGAGGATTAATCACTAGTGGATGAACTGGCCACTTGGTAGCGTGCCAAGTGGCCGCGAAGTGGCTTGTCCCACATCGCGAGATATGCCACTTTGGTGAAGGGGATGGCGATGGCGCTGACCGAGGCGGAATACATCTGGATGGACGGCGCGCTGGTGCCGTGGCGCGAGGCCCAGGTCCACGTGCTCAGCCACGGGCTGCACTACGGCACCGGCGTTTTCGAAGGGATCCGCGCCTACGCCACGGCGGACGGGCCGGCGCTGTTCCGGCTCGACGAGCACCTCGACCGGCTGTTCCGCAGCGCCAAGATGCTGCGCATGACGTTGCCGCACCGCAAGGAAGAGCTGCGCGAGGCGACGCTGGAACTGGTGCGGGCCAACGGGCACCGCTCCTGCTACGTCCGCCAGCTGGCCTACCTCGGCTACGGCGTGATGGGCGTCGACCCGACCGGCGCGCCGGTGCAGATGTCGATCGCCAGCTGGGAGTGGGGCGCCTACCTCGACGGCGGCGACAGCGGCGTGCGGCTCATGACGAGTTCCTGGCGGCGCAACGATCCCTCCGTGGTGCCGACCGCCGCCAAGGCCACCGGCCCGTACCTGAACTCCGCGCTGGCCAAGCTGGAGGCGCGCGAGGCCGGGTACGACGAAGCGGTGCTGCTGAGCACCGACGGCTACGTCAGCGAATGCTCCGGCGAGAACATCTTCGTCCGGCGCGGCGACGTGCTCTACACGCCGCCGTCGAGCGCGGGCGCGCTGGAAGGCATCACCCAGGACTCGGTCACGACGCTGGCCACCGACCTGGGCATCACCGTGCGCCGCGAGAACCTGCTGCGCTCGGACCTGTATTCGGCCGACGAGATGTTCCTCTGCGGCACCGCGGCGGAGGTCACCCCGGTCCGCGCGGTCGACAACCGCGAGATCGGCGAGCCGGGCCCGGTGACGCGCAAGATCCGCGACGCCTTCACCGCGGCGATGACCGGTGCGGACGAGCGCTACCGGCACTGGCTGACCTTCGTCGGTTGATCGACTTCCGCCGTGCGGCTGATAACCTCTGCCGCATGGACTCCTGACGGTGGACGCAGGACCCGCCGGGCGAACCGCGCCCGAGCGGGATTCGCCGCGCGACGGGCGGAAACGGCCCGTCGCGCGGATGCTGGTCGCATCGCCGAAGGAGTCTGATCAAGTGCTGGAAGATGCCGAGTTCGAAGCCCGCGTCGCGGACCGGCTGGCCGCGTTGCCCGGGGTCCGGGCGGTGAGCCTCGGCGGCTCGCGCGCCCAGGGGATCCACCACGCCGACAGCGACTGGGACTTCGCGATCTACTACCGCGGCAGCTTCGATCCGCAGGACCTCCGCGACGTCGGGTGGCCCGGGGAGGTCTCCGAACTGGGCGAGTGGGGCGGCGGCGTGTTCAACGGCGGCGCGTGGCTGCAGATCGAGGGCCGCCACGTGGACGTCCACTACCGCGACCTGGACGTCGTGGAGCACGAGCTCGCCGAGGCCCGGGCCGGCCGGTTCCAGTGGCAGCCGCTGATGTTCCACCTCGCGGGCATCCCCAGCTACCTGGTGGTCGCCGAGATGGCCATCAACCGGGTGCTGCACGGCGAGCTGCCGAGGCCGGAATACCCGGACGCCCTCCGCGAGGCCGCGCCCGCGGTCTGGTGGGGGCAGGCGTCGATGGGCCTGGCCTACGCGCGGGCGAACCACGCGCCGCACGGCCGGCTCGCGGAAACGGCGGGCCTGATCGCGCAGGCCGCCTGCCAGGCGGCGCACGGGGTGCTCGCGGCCCGCGGCGAGTGGGTCACCAACGAGAAGCGCCTGCTGACCAGGGCGGGCCTGCGGGACGTCGACCGGGTGGTGGCCGGGCTGACGGCGCAGACGCTGGTCGAGGCGGTGGACGAGGCCCACGCCCTGTGCGACGCGGCGGTATCCGAAGCCAGGTAGCCCGTGGCTCGTGAGCGTTTTGGAGTGCTGTGGCGCTCCAAAACGCTCACGAGAGGGTCCGGGCCTGTCGTTATAGGGCGGTCTTATCCGCGGGGGCGGAAACGCGTATTGGACCCGCAGGGGCTCCGCCGCAGAGGATGGCCGCGGCGGAAAGGAGCCGTGATGGCGAAGGATTTCCTGGCGTACTGCGACGAGGTCTGGCGCGGCGAGGCGACGACGGCCGACTATCAGAAGGGCCGCTGGCAGGACGGGCACGTCATCGAACTCGCCGAGGGCGTGGCCCTCTTCCCGGCCTTCGGCAACGTCGTGGCCGTCCGGGGCGAGGACGGGCTGCTGCTGTTCGACACCAGCCACGAGCGGTTCAGCGCCCGGCTGCACGCCGCCGTGCGCGCCTGGAGCGACCTGCCGCTGCGCTACGCGGTGTACTCGCACGGGCACATCGACCACGTCTTCGGCGTCGGGCCGTTCGACGCCGAGGCCGACGAGCTGGGGCGGCCCCGGCCGGTCGTCGTCGGGCACGAGGCGGTCGTCGCCCGGTTCGACCGCTACAAGCTCACCAGCGGCTACAACGAGGTGATCAACCAGCGGCAGTTCCAGCGCGCCGACTCCCGCTGGCCGCTCGACTACCGGTATCCCGACGTCACCTACCGGGACACCATGACGCTCACCGTCGGCGGCCGCGAAGTCCGGCTCCACCACGGCAAGGGCGAGACCGACGACGCGACCTACGCCTACCTGCCGGACCAGCGGGTGCTGATGACCGGCGACATGTTCATCTGGGTCACGCCGAACGCCGGGAACCCGCAGAAGGTGCAGCGCTACCCCCGCGAGTGGGCGCAGGCGCTGCGGCACATGGCCGGGTTCGGGGCCGAGATGTTGTTGCCCGGCCACGGGATTCCCATCGTCGGCGCGGACCGGGTGCGCACCGCGCTGCTGGACACCGCCGAATACCTGGAGAGCCTCGTCGAGCAGGCCTTGGAGCTGATGAACCGCGGAGCCCGGCTCGACGAGATCGTGCACGCCGTGCGACCGCCGGAGCACCTCGCGGACAAGCCGTACCTGCGGCCGGTGTACGACGAGCCGGAGTTCGTCGTGCGCAACGTGTGGCGGCTCTACGGCGGTTGGTACGACGGGAACCCGGCGCACCTCAAGCCCGCCCCGGACGCGCAGCTCGCGACGGCGCTCGCCGAACTCGCCGGCGGCGCGGCGGCGCTGACCGAACGCGCGAAAGCCGCTGCGGCGGCGGGGGAGTTGCGGCTGGCCTGCCACCTCGTCGAGTTCGCGGTCCAGGCGGAGCCGGACGACACCGCGGTGCACGAGGTCCGCGCCGACATCTACGCGCAGCGCGCCAAGCAGGAGCTGTCGACGATGTCGCGCGGCGTCTTCTCCTGGGCGGCGGCGGAGTCGAGGGGCCGGGTCAGCGGCACCGGCGTGCTCGACGAGGTGGCGGAGGCGTCGAAGGGCAAGACCCGCTGGGCGATCTGACGGCCCCCACCCCACCGGACGCGAGGAGTCCCGCAATTTCCATTGAAATTGGAGCTTCAATTTCAATGGAAATTGCGGACCTCGGAGGGGCGGGGTCCCGGAGGAGGGGGTGGGACTTCGGCGGGCGGGGGCTGGTTGGGGTTGGGTCGGTGGTCGGCGGCTTAACGTGATGGGTGTGGATGCGCGTCAACTCCGGTACTTCCTGGCCGTCGTCGAGCACGGCACCATGACCAAGGCCGCCGAGGCCATGCACGTCTCCCAGCCGTCGCTGTCGCAGGCGATCGTCGGGCTCGAACGGGAGTTGCGGACGCAGTTGTTCCACCGCACCGGGCGCGGCCTGGTGCTCTCCGCGGCGGGGCAGGCCGCGCTGGAACCCGCCCGGCGGGTGGTGCACGGGCTGGCCGAGGTCGCCTCCGCCGTGGAGCCGGTCCGGGAGCTCTCCGGCGGTCGGCTCGACCTCGTCGTCCAGCACCTGCTCAGCGGGTGGGGAGTGGCGGTGGTGGCCGCGTTCTGCCACCAGTACCCGCAGGTCGCGGTGCGGATGATCGAGCCGCCCAACTGGCATCGGATCGGCCGCACCGTGCGCACCGGGACCTGCGAGCTCGGCCTGTGCACGCTGCCGATCACCGGCGGCGAGGGCCTGCACACCAGGCAGCTGGCCAGCCGCGAGCTGCACATCGCGCTGCCCGCGAACCACCCGCTCGCCGACGACGAGGGCCCGCTGGAGCCCGCCGCGCTGGTCGACCAGCGGTTCGTGACCAGCCCGCCCCGGACGGTCTGGCGGACGCTGCTGGAGGAGGTGCTGGAGGAGACCGGCCGCAGCCCGGTCGCCGCCGTCGAGATCACCGCCAACAGCGGGGCCATCCCGCTGGTCGTCGCAGGGGTGGGCGTCGCGGTCGTCGCCGGGCAGACGGTCCACCAGGCCCGCGAGCAGGGCGCGGTGGTCCGTCCACTTCGGACCGATGTGCGGATGCGAGTCGGCGTCGTGCACCGCCCCGGTCCGCTGTCCCCGGCGGCCGAGGCCCTGATCGCGCTGCTGGAGCGCGACGAGTAGCCCGGCGATCGACTCGGGCGGCGGAACGTGATCAGCCAGGCCGGAAAGCGTTCGCGGCGAAGGACCGAACGCGGAACCAGATGCGGCTCAGCGGGGCCGGACCGCGGCGGCGGAGAGCGCGACGAAGGCGGCCAGCACCGCCGGGATCGCGAGGCCGGTGGTCAGGTCCGTCCAGCTGGTGACCAGGCCGATCACCACCGGGCCCGCGAGCAGGCCGCCGTAGCCGAGCGTGCTGACCTGCGCGAGATCCCGGCCGCTTCGGCTCGGATCGCGGTTGCCCGCCGCGTTGAACACCTGCGGGATGATGCACGACAGCCCGATGCCGAACAGGGCGAAGCCGATGATCGCCGCCACCGGGTGGTGCAGCACCAGCGCGCCACCGAGCCCCACGGCCGCGACGGTGCCGCAGCACCGCACCAGGACGACCGGTCCGAGCCGGGCGACCAGGAAGTCGCCGAGGAAGCGGAACACGGCCATCGTCGCGGAGAACACCGCGTAGCCGGTCGCCGCGACCGCCGGGCTGGTCTGCAGGACGTCGTGCAGGTACAGCGGCGACCAGTCCGCCATCGAGCCTTCGCCCAGCGAGCAGAAGAAGGCCAGCACGCCCAGGAACAAGATGCCCGGCGAGATCCCGCGCTGCCGCACCGGATTCCCGGCCGCGGGGGCCTCCGGGGGCAGCAGCGCGCGCCGCGCGATCACCGACACCACGCCGAGCGCGGCCGCGACGAGCGCGAAGTGCGCGCCGGCGCCGATCGCCGCATGAGCCGCGAGCGCGCCGGCTCCGGCGCCGAGCAGGCCGCCGACGCTGAACATCGCGTGGAACGTGCTCACGATCGGGCGCCCGTACCGCCGCTGCACCTGCATCGCGTGGGTGTTCATGGCCACGTCGACGGTTCCGTGCCCGGCGCCGAACAGCAGCAGTGCGGCCACCAGCGCCGGGAGGTTCCCGGCGATGCCGGGCAGCAGCAGGCTCGCCGACATCGCGATGCCCGCCGGGCCCAGCACCCGCGCGCTGCCGAGGCGGTCGGCGAGGTGCCCGACGATCTGCATGGCCAGCACCGAGCCGGCCGCGACCGCGAACAGCGCCAGCGTCACCTGCGCGTCGTCGAGGCCGAGGTCCTGCTTGATCGCCGGGATCCGCGCCGTCCAGGTGCCCAGCGCCGCGCCGGTGATCACGAAGTAAGCCGTCACAGCCCACCGGGCCCGCTGCGGGACGGCGACGATCGCCTCAGACAACGCGCACCTCCACGCCCGCCGCGACCAGCTCGGCGCGCGCGTCCGCAGGCGCGGCCCGGTCGGTGACGATCACGTCGATGTCGGTGATCGGGCAGACGAATCCCAGGCCGGTCCGGGCGAACTTGGCGCCGTGGCAGACGGCGACGACGCGCTGCGCGGCGGCCACCGCGGCCTGCTTCACCGGCACTTCCTCGAGGTCGTGCGCCGTCAGGCCGTGCGTCGCGGAAAGCCCGCACACGCCGAGGATCGTGGTGTCCACCCGCAACGCGCGCAGCGACATCTCGGTGAGGTGGCCGATGAACGACAGCTCGCCCGGCTTCGTCCGCCCGCCCGGCATCAGCAGGTCGACCTGCGGCGCGCCGCTCAGCGCGTTCGCCGCGTGCAGGTCGAGGGGGATCGCGGTGATCCGGCGGTGCGCGAGCCGCCTGGCCACCTCCAGCGTCGTCGTGCCGGAGTCGATGATCACGGACTCGCAGTCCGCGATCAGCTCCTCGACCGCCGCGGCCAGCTGCTTCTTGGTCCCGGTCTCGTCGCGCTCGCGGAGCGGGAACGGCGCGGAGTGGCCGCGCAGGAAGCTCACCGCGCCGCCCCGCACCCGCCGCAGGACGCCTTGCTCGGCGAGTTGGTCGAGGTCGCGGCGGATGGTCATCTCCGACGAACCGGTCGCCTCGGCCAGTTCGGCCACCGTGACCCGCTCCGCCCGCCGCAGCCGCTCGATGATCGCCGAAGTTCGTTCCGAACTCTCCACGGGTTCAATCGAACAAGAAAGATGTGCGAAAGGCAACCCTGCGTGCGGGTGCGATGTGCGAACCCGGGGCGGTGCACTGCTCCGGGTGAGGGACAATGGGAGTCGACGGCGTGGAGACGTCGGGTAGGAGGAGATCGTGAGCGTGGCCCAGGAGCGCAACCTTCGGTTGGTGCGAGACGTCCCGTCCGAGCTCGGCGTGCGGCTCGGCGACATCAGACTGCGCAACCGCCTGGTGACCTCGTCCAGCCTGCTCGGCTACGGCGTGGCCAACACCAAGCTGGTGCCCTACGGCATGAGCCCGATCTCGCAGTTCGTGCCGCTGTCCCGGTTCGGCGCGGTCACCACCCGCACGGTCACCGTCGAGCCCCGCGAGGGGCACTTCACCACCCGCGACGTGTGGCCGCTGCACGAGCTGCCCGCGCTGATCAAGCGGTACGGGCAGGCGCTGCGGCAGGTCGACGGCGGCTGGCTCAACGCCTTCGGCTGGTGCAACGTCGGCATCGACGCCTACCTGCGCGACTACTACCCGCGCACCCGCGAGCAGAACACCATCATCTCCGTCGGCGGCTTCTCCGCCGAGGAGTTCGTCACGCTGGTCGACAAGGTCAACGCCGCGGTGCCGGCCGGCGAGATCGCCGCGGTCGAGTTCAACGTCTCCTGCCACAACGTCAACTTCGACTTCAACCAGATCATCGAGTCGGTGCTGGCCGAGGCGGTGCCGCGCAGCAACCACCCGGTGATCCTGAAGCTCTCGCCGGACTACGACTACCTCGGCCACGCCCGGCTGGCGGCCCGCCACGGGGTGGCGGCGCTGACCGCGATCAACACCGTCAAGGGCCTGCGGCTGGACCCGAACACCGGGCAGCCGCTGCTGAAGAACGGTTTCGGCGGGCTCTCCGGCCGCGCGATCAAGCCGATCGGCCTGCGGGTGGTCAAGGAACTGCGCGACGCGGGCGTGACGCTGCCGATCATCGCCACCGGCGGCATCCGCAGCTTCGACGACTGCCGCGAGTACTTCTGGGCGGGCGCCGACGCGGTCAGCCTGGGCAGCGCCAGCTGGTTCGCCAGCTACCCGGGCTACGCGCTCTCGCCGCTGTACGCGGCCCGGATCCGGAACCTGGTGCGCCGCATCGAGAACTACACGCCGCCGCAGCGCTGATCCGCCGGCGTTGCTCGCATCGGGCGACTTTCGCCTTGCGGGCAGCGGTGATCGGGCGAATGCCGCCACTGGGCGCTCGCGCGCTCGGTACGCTCGGGATGTTGATCCTTGGGCGTAGCCGAGGAGGCGACGCTTGGTGGCGACGGAATCGGATGGATCCGGCGCCGCGACACCGCGGCGCAAGTGGTGGCAACGGCTGCTGCGCGGCCCGGCGTTCGTGGTCGTGGCGCTCGTCGGCGCGCTGGCCGGGATCGCCGCGCCGATGCTGTGGAACGCCGCCCGCGACGTGTCGCGCCCGCCGGTCCTGGTCTGGGCGAGCTCGGACGGCGGCCCGGTGGACGATCGCAGCTACGCGCTGCCCGACGTGGCCGAACCCGCGGAAATCGGGACGCCTGCGGAGTTCCTGGCCGATTCGCCGGCGCTGCACCGCGCGGTGAAAGTCGGCGTGCACGGCACTACGGTGACCATCGAGGGCGCTCGCTCCCGCGACGTCGTGATCACGAACATGCGCGCCCGGATCCTGAGCCGGGAGCCGAACGTCGCCGGCACGCTGCTCTGCAGCACGCCGCAGGGCGACCTGCCCGCGAAGCGGGTCGGCTTCGACCTCGACGAGTTCCGCCCGGTGGCGCGGGTGCTCGACGGCAGGCGGCTCGGCGAGCCGTACTTCGCCGGCCAGGCGCAGCAGCTCGCCGACGGCGAAACGGTGGTGTTCCAGGTCGAATCGCGCGCCGACGACGGCCACTACCGCTGGGTGATCGACGTCGACCTCGTCATCGACGGGAAACCGCAGACCTACACCGCGAAGCCCGACGCCGGCGAGTTCGAGATGACCGGCTTCAGCCCGCGGTACGGGGCGGTTTTCGCGGCTCGGGGCATGCAGTCCTGGAGCTTCCCGGAGCGGGCGGGCGGTTGCTGATGCGGTACGGGCTCCGGGTGCTGGCGCTCGTCGTGGTCGTGGCGGCCGGGATCGGGTTGGGGATCTGGTGGAATCGGCCGCCGGAAGTCCGTTCGCCGCAGGAGGTGGCCGCGCTGCTGCCGTCGGGAGGAGACGGATTCCGGGCGCAGGACGAAGACTCGTTCGACCGGGCCTTCTTCCTCGCGGCGGTGGAGGATTGCGCCCCGGTGCCGGCCGTCCAGCAGTTCCGCACCGCGAGTTCCGCCGTCTTCAAGGGCTACACGATCGGCGCGGAAACCCCTGCGCAGGTGGCGATCGTGCAGCTGGCGCAGGACGACGTGGCGCCGGTGCGGGACGCGCTGCGCTCGGCCGGCAACTGCCAGCGTCCGACCACCAGCGGTGGCATCGCGTGGACGAAGATCGCGAGCCCGTGGTTCGGCGACATGTCGGCGCTGTTCACCACCACCGACTTCAACCTGGATCCGGAGAGCCAGGCGGTCACCGACATCGGCGGCGGTCCGGTGTGGACGTTCACCATGTCGGACGAGTGGCTGGTGGCCATCGGCGCGTACACGTCCCCCTTGCGGACGGTCGCCGAGCTCTACCCGAGGATGCTGGCGGAATTCGACCGCGAGGTGGGCACGGACTTCCTGCAACCGGGCGAATCCCGCGGCGGCTGCCCGCCCGCGGACGTCGCCATCGCGGACCTGCCGCCGGAAGCGCTCAGCCGGCAGGCGATCGCGCAGCTGCAGAGCATGCACGACATGGCCTGCCAGGGCCGGATGGACGCGGCCCTGGCGGCGATGTCGGCGCCGCTGGTGGTGGACGACGGCGTCGCCGACGGGCTGGTGGACGTCGACGATCCCGCCGGGTTCGCGCGAATCCTGGAGACCCGCGGCGTTTACCGCAACGGTGCGGTGACCTACCGGCACGGCGATTCGGCACTGGTGTTCTCGACGTTCTACGACCCGTTGAACCCGCCGCTGGGCTGGGACGCCTACGTGCGCCATTGCTCCACCGCGGAAACCGGCGCGGCCCGGCTGTGCGAGCCGGATCCCTACGGTCCGCTCGGCGGTGCGGACTGGACGGCCGTGCTGGCGGAGCGGGGCTGCGACGAGGAATTCGGGGCTATCGTGCACGGCCGGTTCCAGGACCTGACCGGCGACGGCCGTCCCGAGGCCGTGCTGGCGGTGAGCTGCGACCTGGCCGACGGCACCAGCGTCCGGGAAGTGCAGGTCTACGACGGCGGTTCGCCACCGGATTCGCCGCGGCTGATCCAGGCGCTGCTGGGCGAGGACCCGGGACCGCAGGGCACCGGGCTCGCCCCGGCGACCGTGACGCTGTCCGGCGACGAGCTGACCGTCCAGTCGTGGAGCCGACCGCCGGACGACCCGCAGGGCGAACCGAACCTGCTGGTGACGGACGGATTCCGCTGGCAGGACGGCAACTTCGTGCCGGAATGGCGGGACGTCGAGGACGTGTCGTGACAGGAATCCGGGCGGCGACGCGGCTGCGAGGTCGGTTCCTCGTGCTCGGCGCGATCGCGTTGGCGGCCGGCGGAGCTGTGGACGGCGTTCCTGCGCCCGGCCGAGTCCGGCGGTGGGACCGGTTCCGCTGGCTGCCCAACGGCGCTTTCCAGCATGGCGTCCGGAAAAGTCGCGCCGGTGCGTTGAACGGGGCCGGGGGCCGGAAATTGCATCGTGCGCCGATCTTCGCGTGGTAAGAAGTGATCACGGACACACACGCTATTTCTGGGGAGGAATCTTGTCCGGATACGGGGATTTCGGCAGCAGCCTGCGGGATCTGCCCCGGCTGCGGCAGACCCGGCGCGGCCGGGTGTCCAGCTGGGACCGCACCGGCGGCAACACCGACAACATGCGCATCGAGCCGGGTGAGACCAGGGAACTGGCCGACATCGCCGGGCCGGGCGTGATCACCCACATCTGGTGCACCGTCGCCCTCGACCACGTCGGCAAGCCCGCCGAGCTGGAGGGCGACTACCTGCGGCGGCTCGTCCTGAAGATCACCTGGGACGACTCGGCGCACCCCGCGGTGCTGGTGCCGCTGGGCGACTTCTTCGGCATGGGGCACGGCCGCAGCGCCAACTTCTCCTCCGCGCCGCTGCAGATGAGCCCGCAGGACGGCAAGGGCTTCAACTGCTGGTTCGCGATGCCCTTCGCCGGGCGCGCCCGCTTCGAGCTGATCAGCGAGATGAGCGTCAAGCCGGTGACGTTCTACTACTACATCGACTACGAGACCTACGGCGAAGCCGACCCGGAACTGGGCTACTTCCACGCCCAGTGGCGGCGGCAGAACCCCACCGATGGCGTCGAGCAGGGCGATCAGACCAACGAGGAGTTCCTCTTCGGCGGCACCAACACCGACGGCGCGGGCAACTACGTGATGCTGGAGGCCGAGGGGCGCGGCCACTACGTCGGCACGGTGCTCAACGTGCACAACCTCCGCCGCACCAGCGACTGGAACTGGTACGGCGAGGGCGACGACATGTTCTTCATCGACGGCGAACCCTGGCCGCCGCGGCTGCACGGCACCGGAACCGAGGACTACTTCAACACCGCGTGGTGCCCGAACCAGTCGTACCAGGCGCCGTACCACGGGCTGACCATGCCGGGCGGGCCGAACTGGAGCGGGCAGGTGTCCTACTACCGCTTCCACGTCGAAGACCCGGTGGTGTTCGAGAAGTCCATCAAGGTGACCATCGAGCACGGGCACGCCAACAAGCGCTCCGACGACGTCTCGTCGGTGGCGTACTGGTACCAGACCCTCCCGGCGCTCCCGGTCACCCTCGCCCCGGTCGCAGACCGCATCCCACACCCCCTCTGACCCCAGGCCCGCAGTTTCAATGGAAATCGAACCTCTGATTTCCATTGAAATTGCGGACCGTCACACCAACCGGGGTCGCCCACCCGGGAAATCGCTAGACGGCGCAGCGGAGCGGGCCTCCGTTGTAGGCGATCGCGTCGGCGAACGCCGCCGCCCGGTCGAACTCGGTCTCGTCCGCTTCGGCGTAGGCGCGGTGCAGGTTCAGGACGATCCGTTCGCGGTCCGGCCAGCCCGCGAACTCGCCGAGGTCGCAGCGCCGGGCCGCCTCCAGCGGCGAGAGGCCGTCGGTGCGGGCCTGGCGGGCTGTGTCCAGCACGAACCGGTAGTAGCGGGCGTGGTCCTCCAGCACCCGCGGGAACGCCGAACCCGGCAGGACCGAGCCGTGGCCCGGCACCACCTTCGCCACGCCGAACCCCGCCAGCCAGTCCAGCGCCTTCAGCGCGCCCTCCACCGAACCCATGAACACCAGCGGCGTGACGCCGTGGAAGATCAGGTCGCCGGTGAACAGCACCCCGGCGTCCGGCACCCACGCCACCACGTCGCCGGGCGTGTGCGCGGTGTACCCGGGGTGGTGCAGCTCGACCCGCCGGTCGCCGCTCTGCAGGACCAGCGAATCCTGCAGCAGCACCGTCGGCGCGCGGGTCTCGGTGATGCCCCAGTCCGGCACGGGATCCCACACCGGCGGTGGCTCCGCGAGGATCGTCTCCGCCAGGATGCCCGTCCGGGTCGCCGGGTGTCCGATGAGGACGGTCGAGTCGGGCAGCAGCGCGTTGCCGTGCGTGTGGTCGCCGTGCAGGTGGGTGTTCACCGCGAACCGGATCGGCGCATCGCCGCTCGCGGCGCGCACCGCGTCCAGGAACCGGCGGGTGCGCTGCGCGGTCGCGCAGGTGTCGACCAGCACGACGCCGTCGTCGCCGAGCACCGCCCCGGCGTTGTTGATCCACCACGAACCATCCGGTTGGACCCACGCGTGAACCCCGGGGCCGACCTCGGACAGCGTCGCACGTTCGGGATGGGCGTTGTCGATGTTCACTGCTGACCTCCGCGGATCCGGGCTCTTCCGAGGTGCGCGATCACGGGCGTCACCCAGTGTGCCCCGCCGGGCCGCCCCGGGTGGTAGACCGAACGGTCGGCGCACCGAGATCCGGGCGGTCGGTCCCCGCACGTAGGGTGGAGGCGTGGCCGATCCGTCCACCTACCGACCAGCGCCAGGCACGATCCCGGACGCCCCCGGCGTCTACCGGTTCCACGATGCCGGCGGCCGAGTGATCTACGTCGGCAAGGCGAAAAGCCTGCGCAGCAGGCTCTCGTCGTACTTCGCCGACCTCGCCGGGCTGCATCCGCGGACCCGGCAGATGGTCACCACGGCCACCGGCGTGCAGTGGACCGTCGTCGGCACCGAGGTCGAGGCGCTGCAGCTGGAGTACTCCTGGATCAAGGAGTACGACCCGAAGTTCAACGTCCGCTACCGCGACGACAAGTCGTACCCGGTGCTGGCGGTGACCCTGCACGAGGAGTTCCCGCGCCTGCACGTCTACCGCGGCCCGCGCCGCAAGGGCGTGCGGTACTTCGGCCCGTACGCGCACGCGTGGGCGATCCGCGAGACCCTCGACCTGCTGCTGCGGGTGTTCCCCGCGCGCACCTGCTCCGGCGGGGTGTTCAAGCGGCACTCGCAGATCGGCCGCCCCTGCCTGCTCGGCTACATCGGCAAGTGCTCGGCGCCCTGCGTGGGCCGGGTCGACGCCGACGAGCACCGGGACATCGTCGAGGACTTCTGCGACTTCCTGGCCGGGCACACCGACCAGCTGATGCGCAAGCTCGACAAGGAGATGCAGGCCGCCTCCGCGGAGCTGGAGTTCGAGCGCGCCGCCCGGCTGCGCGACGACCTGGAGGCCCTGCGGCGGGCGATGGAGAAGCAGGCCGTGGTGCTCGGCGACGGCACCGACGCCGACGTGGTGGCCTTCGCCGAGGACGAGCTCGCCGCCGCCGTGCAGGTCTTCCACATCCGCGGCGGCCGGGTGCGCGGCCAGCGCGGTTGGGTCATCGACAAGGTCGAGCAAACCGAGACCGCCGCCCTCACCTCGCAGTTCCTCACCCAGTTCTACGGTGAGCAGGCATCGTTGGCCGACCAGGCAGACGCGGGCGGCAGCCCGGTGCCGCGCGAGGTGCTGGTGCCGCAGCTGCCCGACGACGCGGAGGCGATCGCCGGCTGGCTCGGCGAGCTGCGCGGCAGCCGGGTCAGCCTCCGGGTGCCGCAGCGCGGCGACAAGCGGGCGCTGATGGAAACCGTCGAGCGCAACGCCAAGGAGTCGTTCCAGCAGTACAAGCTGCGTCGCGCCGGCGACCTGACGGCCCGGTCGGCGGCGTTGCAGGAGCTCCAGGAAGCGCTGGCGCTGGACACCGCGCCGCTGCGCATCGAGTGCATCGACGTCAGCCACGTGCAGGGCACCGACGTGGTGGCGTCGCTGGTGGTGTTCGAGGACGGCGTGCCGCGCAAGTCCGAGTACCGCCGCTTCGAGGTCCGGGAGGGCGCCGAGGGCGGCGACGTCGGCTCCATCGACGAGGTCGTGCGCCGCCGCTTCCACCGCTACCTCAGCGAGACGGCGAAGTCCGACATCCCGCCGGAGCAGACCGGCTCGGGGCCCGTCGGCGCGGCGATCGACCCCGACACCGGCCGCCCGCGCAAGTTCGCCTACCCGCCGAACCTGCTGGTGATCGACGGCGGCGCGCCGCAGGCCAACGCGGCCGCGGACGCGCTGACCGAAATGGGCATCACCGACGTCGCGGTGATCGGGCTGGCCAAGCGGCTGGAGGAGGTCTGGCTGCCCGCCGACCCGGACCCGGTGATCCTGCCGCGCACCAGCGAGGCGCTCTACCTGCTGCAACGGGTCCGCGACGAGGCGCACCGCTTCGCCATCGGCTACCACCGGAAGAAGCGCGGCAAGCGCATGACAAGCTCCACATTGGACGCGATTCCGGGACTGGGCGAAACCCGCCGCGCGGCGTTGCTCAAGCACTTCGGCTCGGTGCGCAAGCTGCGCCAGGCCGGGGTGGACGAGATCGCCGCAGTGCCCGGGATCGGCCGCCGCACCGCCGAGACCGTGCACTCGGCCCTGGCGGCCGAAGGGGGAACCGGGCCGAGCCCGGTGCCGGACGACCGGGCGGGGCCCGGCGCCGACAACGCTGAAGGGGAGAGCAGTGACTGACGAGCAGTCGGGCATCGAGGTCGCCGTGGTCAGCGGCCTGTCCGGGGCGGGGCGCAGCACCGCGGCCAAGTGCCTGGAAGACCTGGGCTGGTTCGTGGTGGACAACCTGCCACCGGAACTGATCGCCACGATGGTGGAGCTGGGGGCTCGCTCCAGCGGCGCGGTCACCCGCGTCGCGGTGGTGATGGACGTGCGCAGCCGCGCGTTCACCGAGGACCTGGGCGCGGTCATCAAGGACCTCGACGCCCGCGGCTACAAGCCGAAGGTCCTGTTCCTGGAGGCCACCGACGAGGTGCTGATCCGCCGCTTCGAGCAGGTGCGGCGCGGCCACCCGCTGCAGGGGGAGGGGCGGCTGGCCGACGGGATCGCCGCGGAGCGGTCGCTGCTGTCGAAGCTGCGCTCCGAGGCGGACCTGGTGCTGGACACCACCAGCCTGTCGGTGCACCAGCTGCGGTCCAAGATCGAGGACGCGTTCGGCACCGAGGCGAGCACCCGCACGCGGCTGACCGTGCTGTCCTTCGGCTACAAGTACGGTCTGCCGATGGACGCCGACCTGGTGATGGACTGCCGCTTCCTGCCGAACCCGTTCTGGATCCCGGAGCTGCGCGAGTTCAACGGCCTCGACGAGGAGGTCCGCAACTACGTGCTCGGCCAGGAAGGCGCGGAGGAGTTCCTGCAGAGCTACCAGCAGCTGCTTCGGCTGGTCGGGGCCGGCTACCACCGCGAGGGCAAGCGGTACCTGACGCTGGCGCTGGGCTGCACCGGCGGCAAGCACCGCAGCGTCGCGCTCGCCGAGGAACTAGCGCGCCGACTCGCCGAGGACGACGGGATGATGGTCAAGACGGTGCACCGGGACCTGGGGCGCGAGTGAGCGCCCCGCTGCGCGCGGTCGCGCTCGGCGGCGGCCACGGCCTGCAGGCGACGCTGTCCGCGCTGCGCCAGATCACCACCGACGTGACGGCGGTGGTGACGGTGGCCGACGACGGCGGGTCGTCCGGGCGGCTGCGCCGCGAGCTGGGCATGCTGCCGCCGGGCGACCTCCGCAAGGCGCTCGCCGCGCTCGCCGACTCCGACACCGACGGCCAGCTGTGGGCGACGGTGTTCGAGCACCGCTTCGGCGGCAGCGGGGCCCTCGCCGGCCACGCCGTCGGCAACCTGCTGCTGGCCGGGCTGCTGGAGGTGCTGGGCGATCCGGTCGAGGTCCTCGACCACGCCTGCCGGCTGCTCGGCGTGCAGGGCCGGGTCCTGCCGATGTCGACGGTGCCGCTGGACATGGCCGCCGATGTCGTCGGGCTCGACTCCGATCCCGACGCGATTCGCACGATCCGGGGGCAGGTGGCCATCGCCAGTACGCCCGGACGAGTGAAACAAGTGCGTTTGCACGCGAATGGTGTCGAAGAACCGGCAGCCTGCCCGCAAGCGGTGGAGGCCGTGCTGGGCGCCGATCTGGTGCTGCTCGGACCCGGCTCGTGGTTCACCAGCGTGCTGCCGCACCTGCTGGTCCCGGAGTTGCACGAGGCATTGGTGAGCACAACCGCGCGCCGCGTGGTGGTGCTCAACCTCGTCCCGCAGCCGGGTGAGACGGCGGGCTTCTCACCCGAACAGCACCTGGACGTACTCTCGCAGCACGCACCGCGGCTGCGGGTCGACGCGGTGTTGGCCGACGCGGACTCGGTGCCCACCCCTGATCGGCTTCGAGCTGCGGCCGCCGGTCTGGGTGCGCAGACTTTGCTGGACAAGATCGCCGCGCCGGCCGTGCCGGGACGGCACGACCCGGAGGCGCTGGCGGCCAGCCTGCGGGCCGCATTGGAGAGGAGGACGGACCGGTGGCGATGACCGCGGCGGTCAAGGACGAGTTGAGCCGGTTGTCGGTGACGAAGACGTGCTGCCGACGGGCTGAGGTGTCCTCGTTGCTGCGCTTCGCCGGCGGGCTGCACATCGTCGCCGGCCGGGTGGTGATCGAGGCCGAGCTGGACAGCGGCTCCACGGCGCGCCGGCTCCGCAAGGAGATCCACGAACTGTTCGGGCACCAGTCCGACGTGCACATGATCACCTCCGGCGGGCTGCGCAAGGGCACCCGGTACGTGGTGCGGGTGGTCAAGGACGGCGAGGGCCTCGCCCGGCAGACCGGACTGCTCGATCCGCGCGGCCGCCCCGTGCGCGGCCTGCCCGCGCACGTCGTCTCCGGCGGCGCCTGCGATTCGGAAGCCGCGTGGCGCGGCGCCTTCCTGGCGCACGGCTCGCTGACCGAGCCGGGCCGGTCGTCGTCGATGGAGGTCACCTGCCCGGGGCCGGAGGCGGCGCTGGCGCTGGTCGGTGCCGCGCGGCGGATCGGCGTGGCGGCGAAGTCGCGCGAGGTGCGCGGCGCGGACCGGGTTGTGGTGCGCGACGGCGACGCCATCGGCGCGCTGCTGACCAGGCTCGGCGCGCACTCCAGCGTGCTCGCGTGGGAAGAGCGCCGGATGCGCCGCGAGGTGCGGGCGACCGCCAACCGGCTGGCGAACTTCGACGACGCCAACCTGCGCCGCTCGGCGCGCGCCGCGGTCGCCGCGGCCGCCCGGGTGGAGCGCGCGCTGGAGCTGCTGGGCCCGACGGCCCCGGATCACCTGACGGTGGCGGGCCGGCTTCGGCTGGCGCACCGGCAGGCATCGCTGGAGGAGCTCGGCCAGCTGGCGGACCCGCCGATGACGAAGGACGCGGTGGCCGGCCGGATCCGCCGCCTGCTGGCGATGGCCGACAAGCGAGCCCGCGAACTGGGCGTCCCGGACACCGAATCCGCGGTGACCGCCGAGATGCTGGAAGCCGACGCCTGACCGGTCGACCGCAGTTTCAATTGAAACTGCGGTCCCGGTAGTCGGTAAATCACCGTTTCAATTCGAACTGTGAAAATCCGGCACCGCGCCGAACCGGTGCAGAGATGCCGATCACGGGCGGCGATCGTCGCGACCGCCTCTATCGGTTCGCTCCGCAGCGCGTTGAACTGCGCTGATGCGGGTGTGGTCGCGGTTGGTCGCGGGCCGGGTGCGGCTGGTGGGAGACGTCGCGTTTCCGGAGCGTGAGCCCGCTCGCCCGCCCGCGTGCGAAGGCCCCGGTGGCAGATAGGGTGATGCCGAGACCATCAACCTCACCCGCCGCGTCGTCGGCCGGGTCAGTCACGAGGAGAGATCGGCGTGACCGTTCGCGTAGGTATCAACGGCTTCGGTCGGATCGGGCGGAACTTCTGGCGGGCCGCGACCGCCAGTGATCACGACATCGAGATCGTGGCCGCCAACGACCTGGGCGATGTCGCGACCATGGCCCACCTGCTCAAGTACGACAGCATCCTCGGCCGCCTCGACCAGGAGGTGAAGGTCACCGGTGAGGGCATCGAGGTGGGCGGCAAGCTCATCAAGATCCTCGCCGAGCGCGACCCGGGCAAGCTGCCGTGGGGCGACCTGGGCGTCGACGTCGTCGTGGAGTCCACCGGCTTCTTCACCAACGCCGCGGACGCCCGCAAGCACGTCGACGAGGGCGGTGCGAAGAAGGTCATCATCTCCGCCCCGGCCAAGGGCGAAGACCTGACCGTGGTGCTGGGCGTCAACGACGACAAGTACGACGGCTCGCAGACCATCATCTCCAACGCCTCCTGCACCACCAACTGCCTGGCCCCGATGGTCAAGGTGCTCGACGACGCCTTCGGCATCGAGCAGGGCCTGATGACCACCATCCACGCCTACACGCAGGACCAGAACCTGCAGGACGCCCCGCACAAGGACCTGCGCCGCGCCCGCGCCGCCGCGATCAACGTGGTGCCGACCAGCACCGGTGCGGCCAAGGCGATCGGCCTGGTGCTGCCGGAGCTCAACGGCAAGCTGGACGGCTACGCGCTGCGCGTGCCGGTGCCGACCGGCTCGGTCACCGACCTCACCGCCACCGTCCGCAAGGACGCCACGGTCGAGTCGGTCAACGAGGCGTTCAAGGCCGCGGCCGCCGAGGGCAAGCTCAAGGGCATCCTCAAGTACAACGAGGACCCGATCGTCTCCGCCGACATCGTCACCGACCCGCACTCGACGATCTACGACTCGCCGCTGACCAAGGTCATCGGCAACCAGGTCAAGATCGTCGGCTGGTACGACAACGAGTGGGGCTACTCCAACCGCCTCGCCGACCTCGTCGACCTGGTCGGCAAGAAGCTTTCCTGACCTGATTCCCGGAGACCCGCATGAGCCGCTGGAACACCTCGGCTCGTGCGGGTCTTCCCGTGGAGAGTGTGCGGGTTGGTTCCAGCTCTCACCCATCCGAGCGGTCGACTCGGTGCGGGCGTCCCGCGTTTTGATCAAAACTGGAAAGATCGAGTAGGGTGCCAGGCGTCGGGATGTTCCCGGTAACGGCCCGTTCAGGTCCCAGAGTTCACACGTATTGGCCCAGGTCGGTACGTCACCGTTCGTGCGGGGTGCTCTGTGGAAAAGAATGGGGCGTAGCCATCGCCGCAGGTTGCGGAACGATGGCCGATCGGCTGAGACTGCCCAGCCTGGACTCCAGTCGTACACAGGTGGTACGGCGGAGAGCGAAACGTCCTACTCGGGCAAGTACCAACAACGAGTAGGAAGCAGCAGACGTGAAGAACCTAGACGATCTGCTGTCCGAGGGCGTTCGGGGTCGGCGTGTCCTAGTGCGCGCCGACCTGAACGTGCCGCTGGACGGCGAGAAGATCACCGATGACGGCCGGGTGCGCGCCTCCCTGCCGACCATCCGGAAGCTGACCGGGGCCGGTGCCCAGGTGGTGCTCGCCGCGCACCTCGGCCGCCCCAAGGGCGAGCCGGACCCGAAGTTCTCCCTGGCCCCGGTCGCGCGGCGCCTCGGCGAGCTGCTCGGCGCCGACGTCGCGCTGGCCGATGACCTGGTCGGCGACTCGGCGAAGTCCGTGGTGGCGGGCCTGACCGACGGGTCGGTCGCGCTGCTGGAGAACGTCCGCTTCGACGCCCGCGAGACCAGCAAGGACGACGCCGAGCGCGGCGCGCTGGCCGACGAGCTGGCCGCGCTGGTCGGCCCGGACGCCGCCTTCGTCTCCGACGGTTTCGGCGTGGTGCACCGCAAGCAGGCGTCGGTCTACGACGTCGCCAAGCGGCTGCCCGCCTACGCCGGCGGCCTGGTGCTCGCCGAGGTCGAGGTGCTGCGCACCCTGACCGGCGACCCGAAGCACCCCTACGTCGTGGTGCTCGGCGGCTCGAAGGTCTCCGACAAGCTCGGCGTCATCAAGGCCCTGCTGCCCAAGGTCGACAAGCTGCTCATCGGCGGCGGCATGGCGTACACGTTCCTGGCCGCCCAGGGCCACAACGTCGGCAACTCGCTGCTGCAGGAGGACCAGATCTCCTCCACCGAGCAGCTGCTCGCCGAGCACGGCGACAAGCTGGTGCTGCCCGTGGACGTGGTGGCCGCCGATCGCTTCGCCGCGGACGCGGAGAAGCAGGTCGTGGCCGCCGACGCGATCCCGGCCGACTGGATGGGGCTGGACATCGGGCCGCGCAGCGTCGAGCAGTTCGCCGGGATCCTCCGCGAGGCCGGCACGGTGTTCTGGAACGGCCCGGCCGGCGTGTTCGAGTTCCCGGCATTCGCCGACGGCACCCGCGGCGTCGCGCAGGCCATCGTCGACTCCGACTCGTTCAGCGTGGTCGGCGGCGGCGACTCGGCCGCCGCGGTGCGCACCCTCGGGCTGCCCGAGGACGGCTTCTCGCACATCTCCACCGGCGGCGGCGCGTCGCTGGAATACCTCGAAGGCAAGGACCTGCCCGGTGTGGCCGTCCTGGAAGGTGAGCGCTGAACATGGCCAGGCAGCCACTGATCGCCGGCAACTGGAAGATGAACCTGAACCACCTGGAGGCGATCGCCCTGGTGCAGAAGGTCGCCTTCGCGTTGCCGGAGAAGTACTTCGCGAAGGTGGAGGTGGCGGTGCTGCCGCCGTTCACCGACATCCGCAGCGTGCAGACCCTGATCGACGGCGACAAGCTGCTGCTCAAGCACGGCGCGCAGGACATCTCCGAGCACGAGTCCGGGGCCTACACCGGTGACGTGTCCGGGCCGATGCTGGCCAAGCTCGGGTGCAGCTACGTGGTGGTCGGCCACTCGGAGCGCCGCGAGTACCACGCGGAGACCGACGAGCTGGTGAACAAGAAGGTCCGCGCCACCCTCAAGCACGGCATGTCGCCGATCCTGTGCGTCGGTGAGCAGCTCGACGTGCGCGAGTCCGGCGGCCACGTCGAGCACTGCACGACGCAGCTGATCAACGCGCTCAAGGGTCTCAAGGCCGAGCAGGTGCGCCAGGTCGTGGTGGCCTACGAGCCGGTGTGGGCGATCGGCACCGGCAAGGTCGCCACCGCCGCGGACGCGCAGGAGGTCTGCGGGGCGCTGCGGGCGGCGCTGGAGGAGAAGTACGGCAAGGAGATCGCCGACGAGGTGCGGGTGCTCTACGGCGGTTCGGTGAAGTCGAGCAACATCGGCGACCTGATCGGCCAGTCGGACGTGGACGGTGCCCTGGTCGGCGGCGCGAGCCTCAACGGCGACGAGTTCGCCAAGCTCTCCGCCATGGCTGCAGGCGGCCCCATCCCGTGATCTTCCCGCAATTTCAATGGAAATCGAACCTCTGATTTCCATTGAAATTGCGGTCCACGGGCCTCGGGGGCGAGGTCGGACGGGGTGGAGGGCGTGTTGACCGGGGTGCTCGGTCGACGGGTGCCCTTCGCTCATCACCTGTTCGGGATCGGCCCCTGTGGGGGCTGTCGGCCCGGGTTGTGAGACCGTCGTGGCGGCAAACGGGTGGACGGTGGTCAACTCGCTGTTGGTGGCCCGGTACGCTTGGTCGCGGACCGCTGTGCGAACGAGGACGTGATGACTCTTTTCCTGCAGATCGTGTTGATCGTGACGAGTGTGCTGCTGGTGCTGCTGGTGCTGCTGCACCGGGCCAAGGGCGGCGGTCTGTCCTCGCTGTTCGGCGGCGGTATGCAGTCCAACCTGGCCGGTTCCAGTGTGGCGGAGAAGAACCTCGACCGGATGACGTTGTTCGTCATGGCGCTGTGGGTCATCTCCATCATCGGTGTCGGCGTGTTGATCAAGATCGGTTGATCGACCGGGCACCCAGCCGGTCGACAACCCCGGGCCGCTTGGTGGGTGAAGACGGATGACTGGTGGCAACGCCATTCGCGGCACGCGTGTGGGCTCGGGCCCCACGGTAGGCGAGTCGGAGCGGGGGGAAGCCGCGCCGCGCAAGCGGGTCGACTACTGGTGCGCCAACGCGCACCACAGCCGGCCGTCGTTTGCGATGGACGCCGAGGTGCCGGAGGAATGGGACTGCCCGCGCTGCGGTTTGCCGGCGGGCTTGGACCAGGAGAACCCGCCCGAGGCGCGGCGGAACGAGCCGTACAAGAGCCACCTCGCGTACGTCAAGGAGCGGCGCAGCGATGCCGACGGGATGGCCATCCTGGAGGAAGCGCTGGCCAAGCTCCGCGAGCGCAAGGGCCGCTGAGATCAACGAACCGGGCCGGGTGGGCGACAGCTCACCCGGCCCGGTTCGTTTCTCGTGAGTGCTGACTCCGGTAAAAAACCGGCTTCAGCGCTCACGACGGCTCGACGTCGATCTCGTTGACCGCGGCGAGCATGTGCCGCAGCACCCGCATGGTCGTCGCGACATCGGCATCGGTCAGGTCGCCGCCGACGAGCCCCATCGTTCTGTGCTCCTCCGCCTGCACCCCGCGGATGGCGGTGCGCCCGGCCTCGGTGAGTGCCACCAGCGACGAGCGGCGGTGCGCGGGGTTCGGCTTCAGCGCGACGAATCCCGCCGCCTGCGCGTCGTTGACCATGCGTTGCACGAACTGCCTGCTGAGCTCCAGGGTCCGGGCGATCTGGGGGACGGTCTCGGCAGTGCCCGCCATTTCCAGCCGTTCGAGCACCGCGCGCACGCCGACGGACAGCCCGTTGCTGGGGCTTTGCTGTTCGACCAGGCGCGCGACGCGGCGGTAGAGCGGCCCGAGGACGGCGTAGACCTCGGCCAGTCGCGGTCCGAGCTCGGTGGGCGGCAGCGGGGAATCAGAGTTGTCAACCACGGTGTCATTATGACACCTTGGTTGTCATGAACACTATCGAATCAGTACGAGTTCCGGTCCCGGACGGCGAGCTGTACGCCGAGGTGGTGGGTTCCGGTCCGCCACTGGTGCTGCTGCACGCCGGCTACCTGGGCGTGGGGATGTGGGACGAGCAGCTCGAATTCGCCGCCGACCACCGGCTGATCCGCTACGACGCCCGCTCCCACGGGCGCTCCAGCACCGCGATGACCGACGTCCGGGCCGAGGAAGACCTGCTGGCGCTGCTGGACCACTTCGAGGTCGGCACCGCGTCCCTGATGGGCAACTCGATGGGCGGCGCCACCGCCCTGACCTTCGCGCTGCAGCACCCGGAGCGGGTGGACCGCATCGTGCTGTTCGGCCCGGGCATCCCGCCGGTCGACTTCCGCGACCCGTTCATCCAGGAAGGGCACCGTGAGCAGGAGGCCGCCAGGCAGGCGATGGACATCGACCGGTACGTCGAGGCTTTCCTGCGCATCGGGGTCGACGGCCCGCACCGCCGGCCGGACGAGGTGGACCAGCAGATCCGGTCGCGCTGCCGGGACATGGCGATGACGACCGTGGGCAACCACCACACCGCGACCGGGCGGCTGTTGGAGCGCGACGTCGCGAGCAGGCTGGCGGAGATCACCGCGCCGACGCTGCTGGTCGTCGGCGAGTTGGAGGCGCTCGACCTGCACCGGATGGCGCGGGACGCGGTGGAGCGGATGCCGAACGCCGAACTGGTCGAGATGGCCGGCGTCGGGCACATGGCCAGCATGGAGAACCCGCGGGAAGTCAACGAGTTGATCCGCCGCCACCTGGACGGATAGGAGTTCGCGGAGAGAATCCGTCGGGCGCGTCGATTTCCCGGGGAGCCCGTTCGATGCGTCGGTGGGCGGCCGACCGCTCACCGACGACGGGGTGATTCCTGGAAGCCGGCGTCCACCACCTGGTGTGCAGTTTCAATTGAAACTGCGGTACCGGGGCCGGTGTGGCGTTGGTCGCGGTGTTGGGTCGCGTCCGGCTACCGGTGGGTACGCTCGCCGTCCACGACAGCGGCGATCCGGGAGGACTCATGGCTCAGGCGACGGCTGATCTCGCGGACCGGGAAGGCCCGGAGGTGCGCAGCTGCGACGTGCAGTTCCGCAACCTCGGCGGGCGCGAGGCGTTCGAAGGCCGGATCCGCACGGTCACGTGCTTCCAGGACAACGCCCTGCTCAAGAAGGTCCTCTCCGAGCCAGGCGACGGCCAGGTGCTGGTCATCGACGGCCGCGGCTCGCTGCACACCGCGCTGATCGGCGACCTGATCGCCGAGATCGGCCGCTCGAACGGCTGGAGCGGGGTCATCATCAACGGCGCGGTGCGCGACTCGGCGGTGCTCGCCGGGATGGACTTCGGCGTCAAGGCGCTGGGCACCAATCCGCGAAAGAGCACCAAGACCGGCGAGGGAACCGTCGACGATGTCGTCGAGCTCGGCGGCATCCGGTTCGTGCCCGGCGAGCACGTGGTGTCCGACCAGGACGGCATCGTGGTGATCACCGAGCCGTAGTTTCGCCGGCCCGACGGCCGAGCGCACGCGCAGGCCGTCCCGATCGCGTTCCGGCGGTTGGCGGCGGTGCGCGAACGCCCGGCCGGGTCGGGCACTTCGCCGAACTCGCCTGATCGGGGCACCGGGCCGGAGCCCGGTCAGGCGCTCACGGCCGCTCAGCCCAGGCCCAGCACCACCAGCAGGAACCACGGCACCAGGGATCCGGAGACGAGCATGGCGCCGGCGTAGCTCAGCAGCTGGCGGAAGTAGACCTGCTTGTCGCGGTTGCGGACGTTGGCCATCAGCATCGCGCCGCTCGGGGAGGTGGGGCTGACGTCGACCACGCTGGCCGCCACGCCGAAACCGGCCACCGCGCCGGGGATGTGCGCGAAGTTCGCCGCCTGCAGCGGAGGGATCAGGATCGGGAAGGTCGCGCCCAGCGTCGCGGTGGTGGAGGCGAACGCCGACACGACACCACCGATCACAGACGCCAGCAGGGTGGTGATCAGCGGGTTGCCCAGGCTGCCGATGGCGTTGGAGGCGTAGGCGATCGCGCCGACCTCCTCGGCGACGCCGACGAAGACGAACAATCCCGAGGTCAGCAGGATGACGCTCCACGAGATGCCCTTGACCGCGCCGTCGGCGCGCTTCGGGAAGAACAGCGTGAGCAGCGCGCCGAGCCCGAACGCGGTGATGCCCACGTCCAGCCCGAAGCCCAGCGCCAGCACCATCAGCGCCGCGATGGCCAGCAGCGTGACCTTCTGCTCGCCGGCGATCTTCGCCCGCTCCACGGTGGTGTCGACGCCGTCGACCGCGGGCTCCTTGCCGTGGCCGTGCCGGATCAGGTGCATCCCGCCGAAGGCGAAGTACACCACCGCCATCAGCAGCACGTACATCGCCAGGAACAGCGTGAACACGCTCCAGATCGACACGTCGGCCAGACCGGACTTCTCCAGCACGCTCTTGGTCACCGCGCCGTAGGAGTTCATCGGCGACATGGCGGTGGCGTTGACGCCGTGCAGGATGATCAGGCCCATCAGCAGCGGGCTGACCCGGTACTGCGCGGCGAAGGTCATCGCCAGCGGCGCCAGCAGCGCCAGCGCCGCGGAGGGGAAGACGCCGAAGGAGACCAGGACCGCGGCGATCATGCCGAACACCACCGGGATCAGCGCCACCTTGCCGGCGACCAGCCGGACGCCGGTCCGGACCATCAGCTCGACGGTGCCGTTCTCGCGGGCGATCGCGAACAGGTACGTGACCCCGGCGATCAGCACGAAGATGTCGGCGGGGAAGGACTCCAGCACCTGGTCCACGGACAGCCCGCCGATGCCGGCGACCACCAGCGCGCCGACGAAGCCGAGCACGCCGATGTTGACGTCGAAGGCGATCGCCAGGGCGAACATCAGGACCAGGCAACCCACGCTGGCCGCGATCGCAGCGGACATCGTTGTTCCTCTCTGCGGGGTTGGGGCGACGAAAGAATTCAGTTGAATGCCACAGTGCGCAACTGTATGCAGCAGAATACGGACACGCGACGTGAGGTCAAGAGCTTCTTTGTCGTCGACTCGACTCCGTTGGGGCGCAAGGGTTCGGGCTTGACACGCCGCGCCAGAGCGTGAGTATGCTTCTGTATACAACGGCGTACCGGGGTTCGCGGGGCCTGTGGAGGCACCTGCCCCCGGCGCGATGACGTCGACCGACCATGGAGTGCGTCTCATGACCAACCCCAGTGACCGGATGCTCATCGGCGGGCAGCGGGTGCGGGCGTCCACCGGGCAGGAGCTGCCCGCGATCAACCCCTTCACCGCGGCGGAGTTCGCCACCATTCCGGACGCGAGCCCGCAAGACGTCGACGCCGCCGTCTCCGCGGCCCGCGCCGCCTTCGACGGCGGCTGGTCGACGACGCCTGGCGTGCGCCGCGCCGAGCTGATGAACCGGCTGGCCGCGCTGGTGGACGAGCACGCCGAGGAACTGGGACGGCTGGAGTCCACCGACAACGGCAAGCTGGTCCGCGAGACCACCGGCCAGGCCCGCTTCGCCGCCCGCAACTACCGGTTCTTCGCCGGTTACGCCGACAAGCTCTACGGGCGCACCATCCCGCTGGACAACCCGGACACCCTGGACTACACGCTCGCCGAGCCGATCGGCGTCGCCGCGCTGATCACCGCGTGGAACTCGCCGATGCAGCTGCTGGCCAACAAGCTCGCCCCGGCGCTGGCGGCGGGGTGCACCGCGGTCGTCAAGCCCTCCGAGCACGCTTCGGCGACGACGCTGCGGATGGCGGATCTGGTGGCGGAGGCCGGTTTTCCGCCGGGCGTGATCAACATCGTCACGGGCGGGCCGCAGGCCGGGATCGCGCTGACCGAGCACCCGGGCCTGGACCGGATCAGCTTCACCGGCAGCGTGCCCACCGGCCGGGCCATCGCGGCGGCCGCGGCGAAGAACCTGATCCCGGTCACGCTGGAGCTGGGCGGCAAGTCCCCGAACATCGTCTTCGCCGACGCCGACCTGGACCGCGCGGTCACCGGCGCGGTCGCCGGGATCTTCGCCGCGGGCGGCCAGACCTGCATCGCCGGAAGCCGGCTGCTGGTGCAGGAATCGGTCTACGAGCAGGTGGTGCAGGCGGTCGCGGCGCGAGCCGCGGAGATCCGGCTTGGCGACCCGATGGATTCGCGGACGCAGATGGGTCCGGTGGCCAACGAGCCGCAGCGCGACCGCATCCAGCGCGCCATCGACTCCGGTGTCGAAGCCGGCGCCCGCGCGGTGGCCGGCGCCGAGCCGGTCGATGACCCGGCGCTGGGCGAGGGGCTGTTCGTGCGGCCCACGGTGTTCGCCGACGTCGCCAACGACTCGAAGCTGGCCCGCGAGGAGATCTTCGGCCCGGTGCTGAGCGCGATCCCGTTCGCCGACGACGACGAAGCCGTCAAGATCGCCAACGACAGCGATTTCGGCCTGGCGTCCGGGATCTGGACCAACGACCTGACCCGCGCCCACCTGGTCGCCAAGCGGCTGCGAGCGGGCACGGTGTGGGTCAACACCTACCGGGCCGGCGCCGCGCAGGCGCCCTTCGGCGGCACCCGGAAGTCCGGCTACGGCCGCGAACGCGGCGAAGAAGCCCTCCGCGAATACCTCAACACCAAGAACGTGATGGTCGACCTCACCGGCCAGACCCCCGACCCCTTCTCGATCCGCCTCTGAGAAACCGCGAACGCCGATTTGGCCGCAACTGATTAGGAGAACGCCGGTGAGTGACACCGTTTCGTTGTGCGGGCTGGGGAACATGGGTGGTGCGGTCGCCGGTCGCCTCGCCGCGCACGGCCCGCTGCGGGTGTTCGACCTCGACGCCGAGCGCGTTGCCGAGGTCGCGAAGGCCCCTCAGGTGGACGCGGTTGCCGAGGTGGCCGAGCTGGCCAGGTCCGGCGTCGTGGTGCTTTCCCTGCCCGCGCCGAAGGTTTCGCTGCAGGTGATCGCCGAGCTGGCGCCGCGGATGCAGGCCGGCAGCGTGATCGTGGAGACCAGCACGGTCAATCCCGCGGACATGGCCGAGGAGCTGAAGATCTGCGCTGCGCACGGCATCGGCGTCGTGGACGCCGCGATCCTGTCCGGGGTGTCGCAGATGGCCGGGGGCACCGCGACGCTGCTGGTCGGCGGCGAGGAGTCCGATGTGGACAAGGTGTCCGACGTGCTGGCGGCGATCAGTGCGACCATCACCAGGTTCGGGCCGGTGGGCAGCGGGATGGCCGCGAAGGTGATCAACAACGCGGTGGCGCACGCGGTGATGGTGGTGCTCGCCGAGGCCGGTGCGCTGGGCGCGGCCACCGGCGTGTCCGGCTCGGCGCTGGCCGCGCTGCTGTCCGGCCCCGAGGCCGGGCTGACCCGCCCGCTCACGCACCGCTTCGTGGAGCGGATCCTGCGGGGCGAGTACGACGGCGGAATGCCCACCGAGGCCGCCCGCAAGGACTCCACCCTGGCGTTGGCCATGGCCCAGGACACCGGAGTGCCGCTGTTCGGCATCCAGGGCGCGCACACCGTCTACGAGCTCGGCGTCTCGGAAGGGCTCGGCCGGCTCGACTACGCCTCGATCGCCACGCTCTGGGAGCGCTGGACCGGGCGCCCCATGGCCGAAACCTCGAACGACAAGGGAGACGAAGAATGAGCAAGCCGGAGACCGACCGGTTCGACGTCGTGGTGGTCGGTGGCGGCAACGCCGGGTTCTCCGCCGCGCACTCGGCCGTGGAGCAGGGCGCGAAGGTGCTGCTGCTGGAGAAGGCGCAGGAAGACGCCGCCGGCGGCAACTCCTTCTACACCGCCGGCGCGTTCCGGTTCGCCTTCGACGGCCTCGACGACGTCGCCGACCTGCTCGAACCCGACGAGCGGCACGCCGATTCCGTGGTGCCCGCCTACCCGGAGAGCGCCTTCACCGACGACATGCGCCGGGTCACCGACGGCAAGTGCGACCCGGTGCTGACCAAGATCCTGGTCTCCCGCTCCGCCGATGCCGTGCGCTGGCTGGCGGGCAAGGGCATCCGGTGGCGGCTGATGTACGAGCGCCAGGCCTACCTGTCCGACGGCAAGTGGGTGTTCTCCGGCGGCCTGTTCGTCGGCACCGTCGACGGGGGCAAGGGGCTCATCGCCCAGCACACCCGGGCCGCGCTGGAAGAGGGCGTGGAGATCCGCTACGGCGCCGAGGTCACGGCGCTGCACCTCGCCGACGCGGCCGGTCGAGGCGTCACCTATCGCGATTCCAACGGCGTCGGGCACCGGATCAGGGCCGGTGCGGTGGTGTTGTCGGCCGGTGGCTTCGAATCCGACCCCGAGCGCCGCGCCGAGCACCTCGGCGAGGGCTGGGATCGCGCGCTGGTGCGCGGCACGCCGACCAACACCGGTGACGTGCTCGACCTCGCGCTGGCCGCCGGCGCCGCCCCGCACGGCGACTGGGGTTCCTGCCACAGCGTGGCGTGGGACGCCGACGGCAGCCCGACCGGCGGCAACCGGGAGCTGACCAACCAGCTGACCCGGCAGAGCTATCCGATCGGCATCGTGGTCAACGTCGAGGGCGAGCGGTTCGTCGACGAGGGCGCGGACTTCCGCAACTACACCTACGCCAAGTACGGGCGGGAGATCCTGCGCCAGCCGCAGGGCCGGGCGTTCCAGCTGTTCGACGCCAAGACCCGCCCGCTGCTGCGCAAGGAGGAGTACGACTCGCGGCCCATCGCCGGTGCGCGGGCCGACACCCTGGCCGAGCTCGCCGACGAGCTCGGCATCGACGCTGCGGGCCTGGAGCGCACCGTCACCGCGTTCAACGAGTCCATCGTGGACGAACCGTTCGACCCGGCGGTCAAGGACGGGCGCGCCGCGCAGGTCCGGCCGCCGAAGTCCAACTGGGCGCAGGCCCTGGACACCGCCCCGTACTACGGCTACGCCGTGGGCTGCGGGATCACCTTCACCTTCGGCGGGGTGCACGTCGACGAATCCGCCCAGGTGCTCGACACCGACGGGCAGCCGATCGACGGGCTCTACGCCGCGGGCGAGATGGTCGGCGGTTTGTTCTCCGGCAACTACCCGGGCGGCAGCGGCCTGACCTCGGGTGCGGTGTTCGGCCGGTTGGCCGGGGCCAGCGCCGGGAAGGCGGGGCGCCATGGCTGAGGAATTCCAGGTCTACGCGATCCGGTTCGCCCACCGCGAAGCATCGGTGCGCGGCGAGCACTTCTACGGCCACGACCCGTGCGCCCTGGACGCCTGGCCGATCTCCTACTACGTGTGGCTGGCGGCCTCCGACTCGCACACCGTGCTCGTCGACGCCGGGTTCACCCCGGAAACGGCGGCGCGGCGCGGGAATCGCGACTACCTGCAAACCCCGATGGACACCATCCGCGCGCTCGGCGTGGACCCGGACCGCATCGAGCACCTGGTGATCAGCCACCTGCACTACGACCACTCCGGGCACGTGGCGGACTTCCCGCAGGCCGAGATCGTGCTGCAGGAAGCCGAGATGGCGTTCTGGACCTCCCGGCACGCCGGACGCGGGCGGCTGGCGCACTTCGTGGAGCCGTCCGACGTCGCGTACCTGGTGGAGCAGAACTTCACCGGCCGGGTGCGCCTGGTCGGCGGGGTGCACGAGGTGGTGCCGGGCATCACCGCGCACCGCGTCGGCGGGCACACCCCGGGCCTGCAGGTGGTGCGGGTCCGCACTGCTGCCGGGAACGTCGTGCTGGCGGCCGATGCGTCGCACTTCTACGAGAACGTCGAGCATGAGAAGCCGTACGGGATCGTGACCCACCTGCCGTCGATGTACGACGCGTTCGACACCTTGCACGCGTTGGCATCCGGCCAGGAGCTGATCGTGCCCGGTCACGATCCGCAGGTGCTGCAACGGTTCCCGGCGGTGCCCGGCCTGGAAGGACTCGCCGTCCGCATCGCCTAGGGGCGCAATGCATACCGAGGTATACTTTGCGTTCGGTGCTCGGGCGTGGCGCCTTCGACCGGGTCGCCCGGCGCGAAGGCGCCACGCACCGGACCGAACGTAGGCGTGAGTGGTCGTGCCGGTAAGAGCCGGGGCCGGCGCTCACGAGGTGATTTCGCGGCAGAAGGAGTGACGACGCTGTCCGAGGTGTACGACCGGCTGCGCGGCGAGATCGTCGACGGCACCTTCGAGACCGGTGCCCAGCTGGTGGAGCTGGCCCTGGCGGAGCGGTACGGCACCAGCCGCACGCCGGTGCGCGAGGCGCTGCGCCGCCTGGAACAGGACGGACTGGTCGAGCGGGGCGACCGCGGCATGCGGGTCCGCACCCGAAGCCCGGAGGAGATCCTCGAGATCTACGAGGTCCGGATCTCCCTGGAGGCCACCGCGGCATCAGCGGCCGCCCAGCGGCACAGCGAGTTCGACCTGATCCGCATCCGCCGCGCCCAGGCGGCGATGGACGGCACCTCGACCGACGACCCGGCGGCGATGGCGGCGGCCAACCGGGCGGTGCACGAAGCGATCTGGGTGGCCAGTCACAACGGCACCATCGTCGATCTGCTGACCCGCCTGAACAACCACCTGACCCGCTACCCGGCGACCACCCTCAAGGTCCAGGGCCGCTGGGCGGAAGCCCTCGACGAACACCGGGCCCTGATCGACGCGATCGAACAACGCGATGCGGCTCGGGCCCACGACCTGGCCCGGGACCACATGACCAAGGCGCGCGATCTCCGCCTCCAGATCTACCGCGACGACCCCACCGCCTGACCCGGTGCCCGCCGCGGTTCCGGCGGGGATGGCGGCTCAGCGGTCCGAGTAGTGCTCCTCGACGACGCGGGCCATGGCTTCGGCGGCGTTGGTGGTCAGCGACTTCGCGCTGAAGTAGATGTCGCCCTTGACGCCGCGGTAGCCGCTGTTGAGCGCCAGGTGGGCGGAGAGCTCGCCGGGGTCGGTCCAGCCCTCCTTGCCGACCCGGTAGGCTGCCTGGCCGATGTAGAGGTCCACGCCGGTGCCCGAGACCGTCTTGGACCACCACGGGATCAGGGCGGCGTAGTCGGCGGCCGGGTGGCCGATCTGCCAGTAGACCTGCGGGGCGATGTAGTCGACCCAGCCCTCCCGCACCCACTTGCGGGTGTCGGCGTAGATCGCCGAGTACGACTCCAGGCCCTTGGTGTCCGAGCCGGCCGGGTCGCTGGACGCGTTGCGCCAGATGCCGAACGGGCTGACGCCGAACTTCGCGTCCGGCTTGGCCCGGTGCACCCGGGCGTCGAGGTCCGCCACCAGCTGGTCGACGTTGTGCCGGCGCCAGTCCTCGATGTTGTCGAAGTCCTTGCCGTGCTCGGCGAAGGTCTTCTCGTCCGGGATCTTCTGGCCCTCGACGGGGTAGGGGTAGAAGTAGTCGTCCAGGTGCACGCCGTCGACGTCGTAGTTCTCGACCGCGTGCATGATCGCGCGGGTCACGAACTCGCGGGCCGCAGGCACGCCCGGGTCGTAGTAGAGCTTGCCGCCGTAGGCGAAGGTCCACTCCGGGTGCTTGCGGGCCGGGTGCTCCGGGACGAGCGCCTGCGGGTCGTCGGTCATGCTGATCCGGTACGGGTTGAACCAGGCGTGGAACTGCAGGCCGCGCTGGTGCGCCTCGTCGACCATGAACCGCAGCGGGTCGTAGCCGGGATCGCGGCCCTGCTGCCCGGTCAACCAGTGCGACCACGGTTCGTGCGGCGACGGCCAGAACGCGTCGGCGGTCGGCCGCACCTGGACGAACACGGCGTTCAGCTTGTTCGCGACGGCCTGGTCGAGCAGCTTCCGGTACTCGTCCTGCTGCTGCGCGGCGGAAAGCCCCGGCCGGCTCGGCCAGTCGATGTTCTGCACCCCGGCGATCCACATCCCGCGCATCGCGGTGGTCGGCTCCTTCGCCGCCGCCCCGGTGGTCCCGAAGAGCCCGAGCAGGATCGCCACCAACCCCAGCGCCAGCCCCATCACGTCCGCCCGGATCCGACGCAACCCCTGCGTGCGGGTCATCTCAGCTCACCTCGCCGCTGATCGACAACTGCGCGCCACAGCGTACGACCAGAACCCGGCCCCGCGCGCCAATGGCGAGGAATTACCACGTCACCTGATCCGGGCGGTCCAGACAGGACGAAGTCCGAATCCCGCCGGAACCGACGGCTCCGCAGCGGTTACATCGACCTAACGCAACGGATCTTCGCCCAGCCGATGCAGCTCAGCCGGCGAAGTCAGGACTGGAGGAGAAGGTGGCAGCACACGCGTCGGACGCGCAGACCGCGTCGTCGGCGTCCGAAGTGCTTGCGGGGGAGGAGCATTCGGGGCGGGCGCTGTTCTTGCTCGGCTCGGTGTTGGCGCTCGGCGGGGTCCTGGCACTGCTGAGCACGACGCTGGTTTCGGTGGGCATCGGCCGACTGGCCGAGACGTTCGAGGTCCCGCTGTCCACCGTCCAGTGGGTGAGCACGGCGTACCTGCTGGCGATCGCGGTCGTCATTCCGGTCGCCGGCTGGGCGATGGACCGCTTCGGGGAGAAAGCGCTGTGGCAGGCATCGCTGGCGGTTTTCCTGGCCGGTTGCGTGCTGACCGCTGTTGCCCCGTCGGTGGGCGTGCTGATCGGTGCGCGGGTCCTGCAAGGCCTCGGTGGCGGCTTGTTCGAGCCGATCATGCTGACCGTGCTGGCTCGGGCGGCGGGTCCGCGGCGGGCCACGATCGTGATGAGCCTGGTCCAGATCCCGATCACCCTGGCCCCGGTCTTCGGGCCGATGGCAGGTGGGGTGCTCATCGACCGGCTTGGCTGGGAGTGGCTGTTCTGGATCAACGTGCCGTTCGTCCTGCTGTGCGCGGTGCTGGCGCAACTGATCCTGCCTGCCGACCCGTCTCGGCACGACCGCGCCGCCTCCCGGCTGGACCTGACCGGCACGGTGCTGCTGCCGACCTCGCTCGCGGGACTGCTGCTGGGGCTGTCCCAGATGACCAGCGACGGCGGGATCGCCTCGCCGGTCGTGCTGGTTTCGTTCGGCGTCGGCACGGTGCTGCTGCTCGCGTACGTGGTTCATGCGCTGCGGATGCCCGGTGTGCCGCTGGTCGACGTGCGGCTGTTCGCCAGCGGTCGGTTCGCCGCATCCGCCGTCACCGCGTTCCTGTTCGGGGCCTCGGTGTACGGCGTCATGTTCGTGCTGCCGCTGTTCTTCCAGCAGGCCGGCGGGTTCGACGCCTGGACATCCGGCCTGCTGCTGGCGCCGCAGGGCGTGGGCACGGTGCTGATCCTGCCGGTGGTCTCCCGGCTCGTCGCCCGATTCGGCCCGCGCGCGGTGGTTCTGGCCGGGATGGTCCTCGCGGCCGTGGGCACCATCGCCTTCACCCAGCTCGACCCGCGTGAGGGCACCGCGCTGCTCGTCTGCTCGCTCCTGGTGCGCGGGATTGGCCTGGGTACCACGCTCGCGCCCGCCCTGTCTTCCGGATTCGCAAGCATCGCCCCGGAAGACACCGGCCGGGCGAGCAGCGCGCTGATCGCTTCCATCCAGTTGGGCGGATCGGTCTCGACAGCGGTGCTGGCCGTCGTGGTGCAGCAGCGGCTCGCGGGTCACGCCGCGATCCCCCAGGCCTATGGCGGGGCCTTCTGGTGGTCTTTGGGGATTTGCGCGCTCGGCGCCGCAGTAGCCGTTCGCCTGCCGGGCAGGGAGACCCAGGCGGGCTGATTCGTCTTCCCGCTTCGCGCGGGTGATTTCAACAACGATCGGAGAGAAGTGGACAACTCCTTCAAGGGCAAGACGGCCGTCGTTTCGGGCGCCAGCCGGGGCATCGGCCTCGCCATCGTTCGTGAACTGGCCGACCGGGGCGCCAACGTCGTGGGCGGTGCCCGCACCACCAGCCCGGAACTGGCCGAGGCCACCCCGCACGTCTGCACCGTGGACCTCGGCGACCCCGCCGGGCCGGAGCGGCTGGTAGACCACGCGCTGGACCTGTTCGGCCGCGTGGACATCCTGGTGAACAACGTCTCCAGCACTGCCGCCCAAGCGGGCGGTTTCCTGTCGGTCGACGACCAGGCCTGGGACGACGTGCTCGGGATCGCCTTCCTCAGCGCCGTGCGGGCGACCCGGGCCGCGATGCCCAGCCTGCTGGAACACCGCGGGGCAGTGATCAACATCGGCTCCGTCAACGCCCGCCTCGCGCTGCCCCACCTGGTGGCCTACTCGGCGGCGAAAGCCGCGCTGACCAACCTCGGGAAGGCCCTGGCCGAGGAATTCGGTCCGCAGGGCGTGCGCGTCAACACGATTTCCCCCGGGCCGGTCCTCACCGGCGTCTGGACCGATCCGGGCAGCACCGGAGAAGCGCTGGCCCAGCAGGCGGGCGTGCCGTTGGCGGACTTCCTCGAACAGATTCCCGCGAACCTCGGCGTCTCCACGGGCAGCTTCACCGCGCCGGAAGAGGTGGCTGCCCTGGTGGCGTTCCTGGCATCCGGGGAGGTGCCGAACATCAGCGGCTCGGACCTCGTCATCGACGGCGGAATGCTCAAGACCGCCTAACCCGCCGCGGCCAGGGCGGTGGGTCTTGTGGGCTGCCGTGGCGACCCGGAAGACCCACGGCCCGGCTCGGGCGGCTCGCACTCGCTATCGACCTCGTGCACGGCGCATAACGCGGAAGATTACCCAGCGCCCACAGCGGATTGTTCCCGCTCACGCGGATTGAAGCGGTGCGTTCAGGGCTGGCAGCGCAGCCGGCCGCCGGTGAAGTCGGCGAATGCCCGGTCGATCTGTTCGAGGGGCTGCCGGAGCGGGCGGACTCCGAACCACAGGCCGCGGACGCCGAACGTCTTCGTGCGCAGTGCGCGCTGGACGTCGGGATGGTCCAACCCCACAACGCCCGGCGTCGCGGCTGCGCCGGGCGCGAGTTCCAGCGCGAGCAGCGGTTGGCCGAGCCGTCGTTTGAGGTGGATCCCGGCGATCGCGGGCCAGGGGAGGAAGACGGCCGGTGCCGCCTCGTTGCTGCAGTGCAGTCCCGCGGCCGAGAACCGCATCGCCACCGCGGGAATCCCGGCTCGCTGCCACGTCTCCCGCAGTCGTCGCACCGCGGTGAACTGGCGTCCGGCGTCGAGCGCGAGGAACAGGCCGGGCAACGCGATCAGCAGCATCATCGGCCAGTTGCCGGGAAGCACCAGCGCGCTGCCACCGCCGAGCCCGATGATGAGCCCGGCGGCGATCGACGAAATCCAAGCGGAGGTGCGCCGCGACCGCAGGATGAACCTGCGTCCCTGGGCGACCATCCGGGCATCGATCTCGACGACGAACTCTCGTTCCTGGTGCACCGGCCCAGTCTGAACCAGCGGGACCGCCCGCGGAACCGGAACGATCAACGTCCCGCCACCAGATGTGCGACCTGCGGAACGAGTGACGGGCACCTCCGAGCAACTCGTGCTCGGAGGTGCCCGTCGCCTCGGGTGATCAGCCTCCGGTGGGGACGGCCGATGCCGCGGCCGGGTCCAGCAGCCACAGGGTCCGGTCCCGGCCGCGGGCTCCCGCCGCCGGGATATCGACCGGCTTCGCCCCGCCCAGCGCCGCCGCCACCGGCTCGGCCTTCGCCTCGCCCGTGGTCATCAGCCAGACTTCCGAAGCCGCCCGGATCGCCGGGAGCGTCAGGGAGATCCGGGTCGGCGGCGGCTTCGGGCAGTCGTGCACGCCCACCACCGTCCGCTCGGCCTCCCGCACGTACGGGGTGTCCGGGAACAGCGACGCCGTGTGCCCCTCCTCGCCGACACCCAGCAGCAGGACGTCGAAGTGCGGCACCGCGATGTCGGTCGCCCGCGACGCCGTGGTCGCGAGCACCTCCGCGTAGTGCGCCGCCGCCGCATCGGCGTCCGGGCCGAACTTGCCGTCCGACGGCGCCATCGCGTGCACCCGCTCCGGGGCGACCGGGACGTGGTCGAGCAGGGCGTGGCGGGCCTGGGTTTCGTTGCGGTCCGGGTCGCCGTCCGGCAGGAACCGCTCGTCGCCCCAGTACACGTCCACGTTCGCCCAGTCCACCGCGTCCCGGGCGGGGGAGCGGTTGACCTGTTCGAGCACGCCGATGCCCGTCCGGCCACCGGTGAGCACCACCGACGCCACGCCGTGCGCGGCCTGCGCGTCGACGATCCTGGTGATCAGCCGGGCCGCCGCCGCGGCGGCCAGCAGTTCGCCGGTTGCGTGCACGACCACTTCCGGTCGGCTCATGAACCGGCCTCTGCCGACTCGGCGACCTCCGCTGCCGGTTCGTCCCCGCCGCGCACGATCTTGTCCAGGCCCTGCAGGGTGGCCTCGTAGATCTCGTCCGGGTCGAGGCGGCGCAGCTCCTCGGTGAGGCAGTCGCGCACCTCGCGGCGGTGCAGCGACACCCGCCGGTCCGGCTGGCCGGGCTGGGTCAGCGTCCCGACCTTGCCGTCCGGGCGGACGATCTCCACGTTGCCCGACGGGCGCTCCAGCACCGCCGAGACGATGCCCGGCCCGCGCGGGTGCTCCACCCGGCGGACCGGGATGCCCAGGTAACTGGCCAGCCACGCGGCCAGCAGGTCGGTCGACGGCGAGTCCGCCGCGCCGGTGACCGTGGCGGCCGTGACCGCGTCGTGCGGCGGCAGGTCCAGCGCCGCCGCCAGCACCGCGCGCCACGAGGTCAGCCGGGTCCAGGCCAGATCCGTGTCACCGTCCGCGTAGGACTCGACGCGCTTCTGCAGCGAGGCGATCGGGTCGCCGTCGGCCGCCGCGTCGGTGATCCGCCGGTGCGACAGCGCGCCGATCGGGTCCTTCGCGGGGCTTTCCGGCGCGTCCGTGGGCCACCAGGCGACCACCGGGGCGTCCGGCAGCAGCAGCGGCACCACCGAGCCCGCGCCCTCGTCGGCCAGCGGCCCGTACAGCCGCAGCACGATGACCTCCGACGCGCCCGCGTCGCCGCCGACGCGGATCTGGGCGTCCAGCCGCGGCGCGGCCTGCCGCGCCCCGCTGGCCACCACGATCACCCGGCACGGGTGCTCCCGGCTGGCGTCGTTGGCGGCCTGGATGGCCTTCTCCACCTCGGTGCCGTCGCCGGTGACGATCACCAGCGTCAGCACCCGGCCCAGCGCGACCGCACCACCGGACTCGCGCAGTTCGACCAGCTTCTTGTTGACCTGCGAAGTGGTGGTGGACGGCAGATCGATGATCACGGTCGCCTCCAGACGCGTCCGGTTCGGGCCAGCATCGCGTCCGCCGACGGCGGACCCCACGTCCCGGCCTTGTACGGCTGGGGCTTGCCGCGGGCGGCCCAGTGCTCCAGCACCGGGTCCAGGATCTGCCAGGACAGTTCGACTTCCTCGTTCACCGGGAACAGCGACGGCTCGCCGAGCAGCACGTCCAGGATCAGCCGCTCGTAGGCCTCCGGCGAGGACTCGGTGAACGCGTGCCCGTAACCGAAGTCCATGGTCACGTCGCGCACCTCCATCGAGGTGCCCGGCACCTTCGCACCGAAGCGCATCGTGATGCCCTCGTCCGGCTGCACCCGGATCACCAGGGCGTTCTGCCCGAGCTCCTCGGTCATCGTGCTGTCGAACGGCAGGTGCGGGGCGCGCTTGAAGACCACCGCGATCTCGGTGACCCGGCGGCCCAGCCGCTTGCCGGTGCGCAGGTAGAACGGCACCCCGGCCCACCGCCGGCTCTCCACCTCCAGGGTGATCGCCGCGTAGGTCTCGGTGATCGAGTCGGACGCGAAACCGCCCTCCTCGTGCAGGCCCGGCACCAGCGAACCGCCCTGCCAGCCGCCGGTGTACTGGCCGCGGGCGGTGGTCTCGTCGAACGGCCCGACCGGCTTGGTCGCCGACAGCACCTTGACCTTCTCCGCGCGCAGGTCCTGCGGCGAGAAGGAGACCGGCTCCTCCATCGCGGTGAACGCCAGCAGCTGCAGCAGGTGGTTCTGGATCACGTCGCGCGCCGCGCCGATGCCGTCGTAGTAGCCCGCGCGCCCGCCCAGGCCGATGTCCTCGGCCATGGTGATCTGCACGTGGTCCACGTAGTGCGCGTTCCAGATCGGCTCGAACAGCTGGTTCGCGAAGCGCAGCGCCAGGATGTTCTGCACCGTCTCCTTGCCGAGGTAGTGGTCGATGCGGAACACCGACTCCTCGGGGAACACCTCGTTGACGATGCCGTTGAGGTGCCGCGCGCTCTCCAGGTCGTGGCCGAACGGCTTCTCGATGACCACCCGCCGCCAGCTCTCGTCGGTCGGCTCGGTCAGCCCGGACCGCGACAGCTGCTTGAGCACCGTCGGGAACGCCGACGGCGGCACCGACAGGTAGAACGCGTGGTTGCCGCCGGTGCCCCGGTCGGCGTCGAGTTCCTTGACCGTGGCGGCGAGCCGGTCGAACGCGGCGTCGTCGTCGAACGAGCCGGGCACGAACCGGATGCCCTCCGCCAGCCGGTCCCAGACGTTCTGGTGGAACGGGGTCCGCGCGTGCTCCTTGACCGCGTCGTAGACGACCTGGCCGAAGTCCTGGTCGGCCCAGTCGCGGCGGGCGAAGCCGGTCAGCGCGAAGCCCGGCGGCAGCAGGCCGCGGTTGGCGAGGTCGTAGATCGCCGGCATCAGCTTCTTGCGGGAGAGGTCACCGGTCACGCCGAAGATCGTCAGCCCGCACGGGCCGGCGATCCTGGGCAGCCGCTTGTCCCGCGGGTCGCGCAGCGGGTTGTGCCACTGTTCGCTTTGAGTCACGCCCGGTCCTCCAAGGAGCGCAGGTCCTGCACGGCCTTGACCAGCTCGACGAGCCCGGCCGCCCGGTCGGTGAGGTGCAGGCGCAGCACCGGCCGGCCCCGGTCGGCGAGCACCTGCCCGTCGCCGAGCGCCTGGGCGCGCTGCAGCCCGGCCAGGGTGTACGGCCGGTCCGGCACCTCCAGGTCCTCTTCGGCGGAACCGGTGATCTGCAGGAACACGCCGTTCTGGTGGCCGCCCTTGTGGTACTGGCCGGTGGAGTGCAGGAACCGCGGGCCCCAGCCGAACGTCGTCTGCATCCCGGTGCGGCGCGCCAGCTCCGGCCGCAGCACCGCGGTCGAGGCGTCGTCGAGCCGGTCCAGGTACGCCTGCACCGAAAGGTAGCCGCGCTCCGGCGCGGTGGCCAGGAACGCCCGCAGCGCCTCGGCCACGGTGCCGACGCCCGCGGTCAGCCAGTCGCCGGAGGCGTGCACCTCGACCGAGCCGTCGACCAGCGCCGGGGTCGCGGCCGGGCCACCGGCCGGGCCGTCCAGCAGCGCCCGCGCGGCCTTCTTCGCGGCCTCCACGTCCGGCTGGTCGAACGGGTCGATGCCCAGCAGCCGGCCGGCCACCGCGGTCGCGAACTCCCACAGCAGGAACATGCCGCCCAGCGGGCCGGTGGTGCTGATCCGGGCGCCGTCGACGGCCGGCCCGACGGCCACGGTCGTCGCGTCCGGACCGGCGTCGGCGAAGCCGGGGGCCTCGGTGTTCTCCACGACCACGGGCAGCAGCCCGGTGCCGTTCTTGCCGGTCGACTCGGCGATCAGCTGCTCGACCCAGTCGCCGAAGCCCTTGATGCCCGAGCCGGTGTCGGCGAACACGACCTTCTCGGCGCCCTTGGCGTGCGCGGCGCTCAGCGCCGCGGCCAGCTGCAACGCCGGGTTGCCGGTGTCATCGGCGCTCAGCCGCCCGAACGCGGCGGCCGCGTCGTCCAGCAGCGCGGCGACGTCGGCACCGGCCAGTCCGGCGGGCACCAGGCCGAAGGCGGTCAGCGCCGAGTAGCGGCCGCCCACGTGCGGGTCGGCGGTGAAGACCTTGCGGTAGCCCGCCTCGCGCGCCGCCGACTCCATCGGCGAACCGGGGTCGGTGACCACGATGATGCGGGTCACAGGATCGATTCCGTTTTGCGTGAAAGCCCGCTCGAAGATCCGGCGGTGGCTGTCGGTCTCGACGGTCGTGCCCGACTTCGAGGAGACCACCAGCACGGTCCGGTCGAGATCACCGGACAGCGCGTCGGCGACCTGCCCGGGGTCGGTGGTGTCCAGCACGACCAGCGGCACGCCGGCGGTCGCGGTGATCACCTCCGGAGCCAGCGACGAGCCACCCATCCCGGCCAGCACGATGCGGTCCAGGCCCTCGGCGTGCAGTTCGGCGCGCAACGCGTCGATCTCGGCGAGCAGCGGACGCGAGCTCTCGTGCAGCGTCGTCCAGGACAGCCGGATGGATGCCTCGCTCTCCGCGTCCGGGCCCCACAGCGTGGCGTCCTGGGCGGCGAGCTTGCCGGCAACCGCATCGGCGGCCAACTGCTCGACCAGCGGTCGGGCCTCGGCCGCTAGCGCCACATCGCGAATGTCGACGGAGGTTTCGGTTGCCATGTAGTTCCTTCAGCGCTCGATTTAGTTGGACTCGAACCCCAGTTCGACCTGCGTTCTCCGGAGTTCGATCTTGGAAGCCAACTTCGTGCGACCACAGTGTCGCCGATCCGGGCCGGTGCGGCAGATGCGCACCGGCCCGGAATTCCCGGAGACTTCGGCTGTTCGTTACTCGGACTGGGCCAGCTGCTGGCTGACGGTCTCCAGCAGTTCGGTCCAGGACTTCTCGAACTTCTCGACGCCCTCGCTCTCCAGCACCGCGAAGACGTCGTCGAGGTCGATGCCGATCTTCGCGAGGTCGTCGAAGACCTGCTGCGAGGCGGCGGCCGTGCCGGTGACCAGGTCGCCGCGCACGTCGGCGTGGTCGGCGGTGGCCTTCAGGGTCGCCTCCGGCATGGTGTTCACCGTGTTCGGCGCGACCAGCTCGTCCACGTAGCGCGTGTCGGAGTAGGACGGGTCCTTCACACCGGTGGACGCCCACAGCGGACGCTGCGCCTTGGCGCCGTCGGCCTCCAGCGCCTTCCAGCGCTCGGAGGAGAAGACCTCCAGGTAGGCCGCGTAGGCCAGCCGGGCGTTGGCGATCGCCGCCTTGCCGCGCAGCTCCTCGCCGCCCTCGATCTTCGCCAGCCGCTTGTCGATCTCGGTGTCCACCCGGGACACGAAGAACGACGCGACGGAGGAGATCTGGCCGAGTTCGTGGCCGTTGGCCTTGGCCTGCTCCAGACCGGCCAGGAAGGCGTCCATCACGTCGCGGTAGCGCTGCACCGAGAAGATCAGCGTGACGTTGACGCTGATGCCCTCGGCGAGCACGCGGGTGATCGCGGGCAGGCCCGCCAGGGTGGCCGGGATCTTGACCATCAGGTTCGGCCGGTCCACGGCCTTCCACAGGTCGATGGCCTCGGCCACGGTGCGGTCGGTGTCGTGCGCCAGCCGCGGGTCGACCTCCAGGGAGACCCGGCCGTCGACGCGGCCGGTCGACTCGTAGACGTTGCGGAAGATGTCCGCCGCGTCCCGGACGTCGGCGGTGGTCAGCTCGCGCACCGCGTCGTCGACGCTCGCGCCGCGGGCCGCCAGCTCGCGCACCTTCTCGTTGTAGTCGGCGGCGTTGGACAGCGCGTTGGCGAAGATCGTCGGGTTGCTCGTGACGCCGACGACCGCCTGGTCGGTGATGAGCTCCGCCAGGTTGCCCGAGGAGATCCGCTGGCGCGACAGGTCGTCCAGCCAGATCGAGACCCCGGCCTCGCTGAGCGCCTTGAGGTTCGGGTTGGTGGTCACAGGAATTCCTCCGCTCACGCCTGCTCGGCGTTGCTCAGGCTGCGCCGGGCCGCCGCGACAACGGCGTCGACGGTGATGCCGAACTCGTTGTAAAGGGTCTTGTAGTCGGCCGAGGCGCCGAAGTGCTCGATGGACACCGACTCGCCGGCGTCCTTGACGAACCGGTACCACGGCAGCGCGATGCCGGCCTCGACCGAGACGCGGGCCTTGACCGCCTTCGGCAGGACCTGCTCGCGGTAGGCCTCGTCCTGCGCGTCGAACCACTCGATGCACGGCATGGACACCACGCGGGTGGCAACGCCCTCGGCCTCCAGGATCTTCCTGGCCTCGACGGCCAGCTGGACCTCGGAGCCGGTGCCGATCAGGACCAGCTCGGGCTTGCCGTTGCCGGCCTCGGCCAGCACGTAGCCGCCCTTGGCGACGCCGTCGGCGTCCACGCCCTCCAGCGTCGGCACGCCCTGGCGGGTCAGCGCCAGCCCGGCCGGGCCGCTCGGGTCCTCCAGGATCGCCTTCCACGAGGCCGCGGTCTCGTTGGCGTCCGCCGGGCGGACCAGCGAGAAGCCGGGGATCGCGCGCAGCGAGGCGACGTGCTCGATCGGCTGGTGCGTCGGGCCGTCCTCGCCGAGGCCGATCGAGTCGTGCGTCCACACGAAGATGACCGGGGTCTTCATCAGCGCGGCCAGCCGGACCGCCGGGCGCATGTAGTCGCTGAACACCAGGAAGGTGCCGCCGTAGGGGCGGGTGCCGCCGTGCAGCGCGATGCCGTTGAGGATCGCGCCCATCGCGTGCTCGCGGATGCCGAAGTGCAGCGTCCGGCCGTACGGGTTGGCGTTCCAGGTGCTGGTGGAGATCGACTCCGGGCCGAACGAGGCGGCGCCCTTCATCGTGGTGTTGTTGCTCTCCGCCAGGTCGGCCGAGCCGCCCCACAGCTCCGGCAGCACGTCGGCCAGCGCGTTGAGGACCTCACCGGAGGCCTTGCGGGTGGCGACGCCCTTGCCGTCGGCCTCCCAGGTCGGCAGCTTCTCCTGCCAGCCGGCGGGCAGCTCGCGGGTGCTCAGCCGGTCCAGCAGCGCCTTGCGCTCCGGGTTGGCCGAGGCCCACTTGTCGAAGGCGACCTGCCACTCGGCGCGGGCGGCCTTGCCGCGGGCCACGACCTCGCGGGCGTGGGTCAGCACCTCGGCGTCGACCTGGAACGACTGCTCCGGGTCGAAGCCCAGCGCCTGCTTGACCCCGGCGACCTCGTCGGCACCCAGCGCGGCGCCGTGCGCCTTGCCGGTGTTCATCTTGGTCGGGGCCGGGTAGCCGATCACCGTGCGCAGCACGATCAGCGTCGGGCGGGAGGTCTCGGCCTTGGCCGACTCGATGGCCTCCAGCAGGCCCTTGACGTCCTCGCCGCCGTGCACCACCAGGACCTGCCAGCCGTAGGACTCGTACCGCTTGGCGGTGTCCTCGGACAGCGCGATGCGGGTGTCGTCCTCGATGGAGATCTCGTTGGCGTCGTAGATCACCGTGAGGTTGCCCAGCTGCTGGGTACCGGCCAGCGACGACGCCTCGGAGGTGATGCCCTCCTCGATGTCGCCGTCGGAGGCGATCACGTAGACGTGGTGGTCGAACGGGCTCTCACCCGCGGCGGCCTCCGGGTCGTACAGGCCGCGCTCGCGGCGGGCGGCCATCGCCATGCCGACCGCGGTGGCCAGGCCCTGGCCCAGCGGACCGGTGGTGGTCTCGACGCCGTCGGTGTGCCCGTACTCGGGGTGGCCCGGGGTCTTCGAACCCCACTTGCGCAGCGCCTTCAGGTCGTCCAGCTCCAGGCCGTAGCCGGCCAGGAACAGCTGCACGTACAGCGTCAGGCTCGAGTGTCCGGCCGACAGCACGAACCGGTCGCGGCCGATCCAGTTCGGGTCGGTGGGGTCGTGGCGCATGACGCGCTGGAACAGCGCGTAGGCGGCGGGCGCCAGGCTCATCGCGGTGCCGGGGTGGCCGCTGCCGCAGTTCTCCACCGCGTCGGCGGCCAGCACGCGGGCGGTGTCCACCGCGCGCTGGTCCAGCTCGGTCCAGTCTTCGGGCAGGTGCTTGGTGGTCAAGCGGGCAAGGTCGTCGGTGACGGACACGGACGCAGCTCCAAGTTTCCTTCGGCGGTTTTCGTATGTGACGGCGAATGCGGTGCTGGACCGATTCGAACCGCGGTTATCCCTCGTCCGACGGGCAGCCTAGTCGTGTCCGATCAGCCACGTGCCGACCCGTCTGGATTGATGCCCACTGCTCGCGGGGAGCGGCGGCGGTCGGCGCCCGGCACTGCGCCTGGGAGACCACGGTTGCGCCATCCGGGTGATGTCGGAGACTCGGCTGCCGCCTGCCCGTGCCCTGCTGTTCTGCGCTGAGGGGCGACCCGTTCCCGATCGCGGCGGGAACACGGCCAGGATACCGGGGAAGGGGCGTGACCAGGGCCACCGGTTCGTTCGCGGCCCCTCGGGCGCGACCCGCGCGAGGGCGGCTTCAGTAGCGCGCCTACTATTCGTGGTGGTCCATTTCCGGGGTGTCCGGGTTGGTCCAGGTCGTCCGAATCGCCTTAGGAGTGCCATGTCGTCGGTGAGCGCAGCGTCGTGACCACCGTCGTCGACGCCCCCCGGACGCAGCGCGCTCGGCGGCCCGCTGAGCTGCTGAAAGCCTATGCCGGGCTGATCAAGCCGCGGGTCATCGAGCTGCTGCTGGTGACCACCATCCCGGCGATGCTGCTGGCCGCGCGGGGCATCCCGTCGCCCTGGCTGGTGATCGCCACGCTGATCGGCGGCACCATGGCGGCGGGCAGCGCGAACGCGCTGAACTGCGTCGCCGACGCCGATATCGACCAGGTGATGAAGCGCACGCGGGCGCGCCCGCTGGTGCGGCACACGGTGTCCAACCGGCACGCGCTGATCTTCGGGATCGTGCTCGGCGTCGCGTCCTTCGGCTGGCTGTGGGCGACGACGAACCTGCTGGCCGCGTCGATGGCCGTCGGCACCATCCTGTTCTACGTCTTCGTCTACACGCTGGTGCTCAAGCGGCGCACCGCGCAGAACATCGTCTGGGGCGGCGCCGCGGGCTGCATGCCGGTGGTGATCGGCTGGGCCGGGGTGACCGGCCGGGTGGACTGGCCGGCGCTGGTGATGTTCGGCGTGATCTTCTTCTGGACGCCGCCGCACACCTGGTCGCTGGCGATGAAGTACAAGGACGACTACGAGCGCGCAGGCGTCCCGATGCTGCCGGTGGTGGCCGAGCCGACGTACGTGTCGCGGCAGATCGTGATCTACACCTGGCTGATGGTGGCCTGGACGCTGCTGCTGGTCCCGGCGACCGGCTGGCTCTACGCGGCGTTCGCGGCCCTGGCGGGCGCGTGGTTCATCCTCCTGGCGCACCGGCTGCACGCCGCGACCAAGCGCGGCGAGAAGACCAAGCCGATGAAGCTGTTCCACATGTCGAACACGTACCTGATGATCGTGTGCGTGGCCCTCGCGGTGGACTCGGCGCTGAGCCTCCCGGTCCTCGGCTGGCCCTTCTGATCCCCTCCCCGCACTCACCCCGACGTCCGGTCGTCCGGTCGTCCGCAATTTCAATGGAAATCGGACCTTCGATTTCCATTGAAATTGCGTGAGTTGTCCACAGCCTCCGGCATGTCGGGATGCGACACGCCGGAGGCGGGCCGGCGGTCAGGGCAGGAGGAGGAGCTTTCCGGTGGTTCGGCGGCCTTCCAGGTCTTCGTGCGCCCGGCGGGCGTCCGGCAGCGGGTAGGTGCCGCCGATGCGGATCTTCAGGGTGCCTGCGGCGATCCAGGCGAACAGCTCCTCGGCCCGCCAGTCCAGCTCCTCGCGGGTCAGGATGTGGTGCGCCAGGCTCGGGCGGGTCAGGAACACCGAGCCCGCCGCGTTCAGCCGCTGCGGGTCCACCGGCGGCACCGGACCGCTGGACGCGCCGAACAGCGCCAGCATGCCGCGCGGCCGCAGGCTGGCCAGGCTCGCGTCGAAGGTGGTCTTGCCGACGCCGTCGTAGACCACGTCCACGCCGCGCCCGTCGGTGAGGTCCGCGACCTCCTCGGCCACGTCCGCCTCGGTGTAGCGGATGATCTCGTCGGCGCCCGCTTCCCGCGCCAGCTCCTCCTTCTCCGCCGTGGACACGGTGCCGATCACGTTGGCGCCGCGCGACTTGATCAGCTGCGTCAGCAGCAGGCCCATGCCGCCGGCCGCGGCGTGCACCAGGGCGGTCTCGCCGGTGCCCACCGGGTAGGTGGAGGTGATCAGGTAGTGCGCGGTCAACCCCTGCAGGAGGGCCGCGGCCGCGGTCCGGTCGTCCACCCCGTCCGGCACCCGCACCGCCTTGTCGGCGGGCACCAGCGCCCGCTCGGCGTAGCTGCCCGGCGCCATCGCCCAGGCGACCCGGTCGCCGACGCCGAAGCCGGTCACGTCGGGGCCCACCGCGACGACTTTGCCCGCGCCCTCCGAGCCGGGCGTGAACGGCAGCTGCATCGAGTAGATCCCGCTGCGCTGGTAGGTGTCGATGAAGTTGACCCCGGCCGCCGCCACCTCGACCAGCAGCTGGCCGGACTGCGGGTCGGACAGCTCGGCTTCGCCGTACTCCAGGACCTCCGGTCCGCCGTTGGCCGCCACCCGAATCGCACGCATGCTCGCTCCTTCGCCTGTTGTCGTTCGACGGGTGCAACTCCGCACGCCGACTCGATCTTCCCCGGAGGAAGGTTTCCAACCTCATCTTGCACGGCGGTGCTGGCTGCGTGGGTGGGCCGAGCGGCTGCGCCGCTTCGTCGAAATCATCCCCGGCGGGCCCGTTGATCGCGCGGGTGTCGTGCGCAACGTGGTGGCCTCCAACGGGTGAAACGTGTTTAGGATTCCGGGCATGACGGCTGCTGAGAAGGACACCGAACAGACCACCGCACCGTCGCCGAAGGCGATCGCCGCGGCCAAGGCGTTCGTCGCCGCGCACGGCGGGTCCGCGCGCGCGGTGGTGGAGAACCTGGGGCGGGCCGGTGCCCGGATCGTGCTGGTCGGCGAGGACGGGCTGCTCGGCGACGTGATGGTGCCCGACGTGGCGGCGGGGGAGGCCCTCGTCGAAGCCGTCGACGGGCTGTCGCCGCACGAGTGGGACGGCGAGACGGTCGCGGCGCTGAAGATCGGCCCCGCGCACCGGCGGAAGATGGCCGGTCCGCGCGCCCGGTGATGCCCGCCCGGCGCTAGGAGTGGTTCCGGACGCATCTTGCGTGGCGGTGCGGGTGGCGGCCCCCTGCGGGAGTTGCAGACGCCGTCTGGCAGGGACCACGGGGCTGTCCTCGCCAGACGACGCCTGAGAACCCGCGGCGGTGCGAGCTGAGTCCCCCACCGCATGCTGGAAGAACCGCTCCCGCGACACACCGGTGGTCGATGCTGGCCGAAATCTTCGCTGTGGTCTATTTTTTCAGCGATGACTAAAGTCGATCACTTGGAGTCGTCGTGTCCGACTACTTGCAGCGCACCGACCGGCCAGCCATGTCGGAGTGGATCGAGCAGATGGCCGCGCACTTCGAGGCCAGCGAGGGCATGCCGCTGATCGCCGGCCGCATCCTGGCGTTCCTGCTGGTCTGCGACCCGCCGGAGCGCACCGCCGCGGAGCTGTCCCACGCGCTGGCCGCGAGCACGGGTTCGATCAGCACCAACGTCCGGCTGCTGATGCGGCTCGGGGTGATCTCCAAGACCACGCGGCAGGGCCGCGAAGCGGCGCTGTACCAGGTGGAGGAGGACCGCTGGCCGGCGCTGGTGCGCCAGCGCATGGAGCGGGTGACCGCCCTCGAAGCGCTCACCGCGGAGGGGCTGCGGATGTTCAGCGGCCAGGGCGAGCGGGCCCGCCGCCTGCGCACGGTGAACGAGTTCTACCAGTGGCTGTCCGGCGAGATGCCGGAGCTCTGGCGCCGCTGGGAGCGCGAGGGCAAGCCCAGGCTGCGCTTCTGATCACCGCTCCGCCGATACCGGCATCGGCCGATCGGCTGATGCCGGTTCGAGCGGGCCGGGCGATGTCCGGCGGAGCGCCGTCCCGCGAGACTCGCGGCATGGCGATCATCGAAGTCGGCGGGCTGCGCAAGTCCTACGGCGGAAGACCCGTCGTGGACGGCGTGGACTTCACCGTCGAAGCGGGCGAGATCTTCGGGATCCTCGGTCCCAACGGCGCGGGCAAGACGACCACCGTCGAATGCATCGAAGGCCTGCGCACGCCCGATGCCGGGAAGGTGCGGGTCGCCGGTCTCGACCCGGCGGCCGACCGCGACCGGCTCACCCGGATCCTGGGCGCGCAGCTGCAGGAGTCCCAGCTGCAACCCAAGATCACCGTGCGCGAGGCGCTGGAGCTCTACGCCGCTTTCTACCCGCGACCCGCGGACTGGCGGGGCCTCGCGGAGCGGCTCGGGATCACCGCGCAGCTGAATACCCGCTTCGACGCGCTCTCCGGCGGCCAGCAGCAGCGGCTGTTCATCGCGCTGGCCCTGATCGGCAATCCCGAGATCGTGGTGCTCGACGAGCTCACCACCGGCCTGGACCCGCGGGCCCGCCGGGACACCTGGCGGCTGATCGAGGAGGTGCGCGCGGGCGGCGTGACGGTGGTGCTGGTCACCCACTTCATGGAGGAGGCCCAGCGGCTGTGCGACCGGGTCGCGGTGATCGACCGCGGCAGGGTGGTGGCCCTCGACGCCCCGGCCGGGCTCGTCGGCCGGGCCGCCGCGTCGACCATCATCTCCTTCGCGCCCTCGGGGCGGCTCGACGAGACCGAGCTGGCTTCGCTGCCGGACCTGGCGTCGGTGCGGCACGAGGGCGATCGGCTGGTCATCAGCGGCACCGACGAGACGGTCAACGCGGTGCTCACGCTGCTGGCCCGGCAGGGCGTCACCGCCCGCGAGCTGCGCGTCACCGACACGACGCTGGACGAGGCATTCCTCGACCTGACCGGGAAGGAGGCCTGACATGGCGGCATCGGCATCCGTCGCGGTGCTCAAGGCCGAGGCCCGGTTGTTCGCCCGCGAGCCGGGGAACCTGTTCTGGATCGTGCTGTCGCCCACCGTGCTGCTGACGATCCTCGGCCTGATCCCGGCGTTCCGGGAGGCCGATCCCGACCTCGGCGGCCGGCGCGTCATCGACCTCTACGTCCCGGTGGTGGTGCTGACGGCCATGATCATGGCCGGTGTCCAGGCCATGCCGCCGGTGCTTTCCGGCTACCGGGAGCGCGGCATCCTCCGCCGCATGTCGACCACGCCGGTGCGGCCGTACGCGCTGCTGGCCGCGCAGATCGGCCTGCACGGTGCCGGCGTGCTGTGCTCGGTGGTGCTGGCGATCACCGTCGGCCGCGTCGCCTTCGGCGTCGCGCTGCCCGACCGGTTCGCCGCCTACGCGTTGATCTTGTTCCTCGCCATGCTCAGCGCGCTTGCGCTGGGCGCGGCGTTGTCCGCCGTGGCGCGGAGTTCGAAGGCCGCGGCGGCGCTCGGTTCGATAGCGTTCTTCTCGATGATGTTCACCGCTGGGGTGTGGTTTCCGGTTCCGGTCATGCCGGAACTCCTGCAACGGATCGTCTCGTTCACGCCGCTGGGGGCGGCGTCGCTGGCGCTCGGCGAGGCGGCCGGGGGCAGCTGGCCGAACTGGCTGCACCTGGTGGTCCTGGTGGTGTGGATCAGGGTTCTCGCCGGTGCCGCCGTGCGCTGGTTCCGCTGGGAGCAGCCGGGACGGTGAAGCGGGGCATGACGACGGTCGAGAAGCGGGAGGATTGGTCCATCCGCTGGGGTCCTTACGCGCTGCTGGGTGTCGCCACGCTGGTTTCGGCGTTCGCGGCGGATGCGGTGATGACGAGTGCGGAGATGGAGGTCGCGGCCGCACTGGTCCTGGTGTCGCTCGTCTGGCAGCTGTGCTGGGAGCGCATCCGGCCGGGCGTGCCCGAGCACGGGGTGCACGGGCAGGTCTACTTCGCCGTGCGGTGGGCGCTCGCGTTCGTGCTCACCTGGCTCAACCCGTTCTTCGCGCTCTACGCGCTGCAAGGCTACTTCGACTCCAAGCGCCTGCTGCCGCGGCGCGCGGCGCACGCCGGGTTGGTGGCCACCGCGGTCACGATGGCCGGTTCGCAGTCCGGCGGGCTGCCGCCGCAGAGCTCGCTGAACTGGTTCGCGTTCGTCGCGTTGTTCGCGGTCAACGCCGGGTTGGTGCTCTTGTTCGTGCAGCTGGAAACGCAGCGGGACGAGAACGTCCGGGCCAGGGCGCTCACGATCGACGAGCTTCAGCGGGCCAACGCCCAGTTGCGGCAGGCGCACGAGGAGAACGCGGGTCTGCACGCGCAGCTCTTGGTGCAGGCGAGGGAAGCCGGTGTCAGCGACGAGCGCCGGCGGCTGGCGGCCGAGATCCACGACACCATCGCGCAGAGCCTGGCCGGGATCGTCACGCAGTTGCAGGCGGCCGCGGACAGCGAGGACCCGGCGGTGGCTCGCGGCCACGTCGAGCGGGCTGCACTCCTGGCGCGCCACGGTCTCGGCGAAGCTCGTCGGTCGGTGCAGGATCTCGGGCCCAGCGCGTTGGAGCACGACGCGCTGCCCGTGGCGCTGCACAAGACGGTCGAGGAATGGTCGGCCACCGCCGGTGTGCGGGCCGAGTTCACCGTGACCGGCGACGTCGAGGCCCTGCACGAGGAGATCGAGGCGACCTTGCTGCGCATCGCCCAGGAGGCGCTGGCCAACGCGGGGCGGCACGCCCGCGCGACCCGGGTCGGCGTGACCCTGTCGTACATGGACGACGAGGTGAGCGTCGACGTGCGTGATGACGGCCGGGGCTTCGAGCCGCACCGCGTCGATGCCCGGGAGCGCGCGGGCGGCTTCGGGCTGGGCGGGATGCGCGCCCGCGCGCAGCGGGTGGCGGGGACCTTCGAGATCGAGTCCGAGCCCGGCTGCGGGACGGCGGTTTCGGCGCGCGTACCTTTGGTGCGCCATGCCTGACCGCGCCATCACGCTGCTGATCGTCGACGACCATCCGGTCGTGCGCGACGGGTTGCGCGGGATGTTCGATTCGGTGGCCGACATGGATGTTCTCGGCGAGGCGTCGGACGGGCCGTCGGCCGTCGCACTGGCCGCGGAGCTGGATCCCGACGTGGTCCTGATGGATCTGCGGATGCCCGGTGGCGGCGGGGTGGCGGCGATCGCCGAGCTGGTCCGGCGCGGTCAGCGCTGCAAGGTGCTCGTGCTGACCACTTACGACACGGATTCCGACACCCTCGCGGCGATCGAGGCCGGCGCCACCGGTTACCTGCTCAAGGATGCGATGCGCGACGAGCTGTTCGCCGCGGTCCGGGCGGCGGCCGCGGGCCGGACGGTGCTCTCGCCGGCCGTGGCCTCGCGGCTGGTGTCGCGGGTGCGGTCGCCGGGCGAGCAGCCGTTGAGCGCGCGCGAGCGCGAGGTCCTGGGGCTGGTGGCCAAGGGGAGGTCGAATCGCGAGATCGCGGCGGACCTGTTCGTCAGCGAGGCGACGGTCAAGACCCACCTCACCCACCTCTACGGCAAGCTGGGGGTCAACGACCGGGCCGCCGCGGTAGCCGCGGCTTACGAGCGCGGCATCCTCGGCTGACCGGGGTCCGCCTGCCGCGCGCGGCTAGGTCGATTCCCGGATGACGAGTTCGGGAACCAGCTCGACGCTCGCCGCTTCCTCCTGCCGCGCGAGCAGGCGTTCCACCTCGTCGACCGCGAGGCTTCCCAGGCGCCGCTTGTCGATGTGCAGCGTGGTCAGGGGCGGCGTGATCAACTCGCCCAGCGCCAGGCCGTCGAAACCCAGCACCGCGCAGTCCTGCGGGACGCGCAGCCCTCGCGCGTGCAGGGCGCGCACGACCCCCACCGCGGTCAGGTCGTTGAACGCGAAGATCGCGGTCGTGCCGGGTCGGCGGTCCAGCAGCCGGTGCGTCGCCCGCTCGGCGTCCGGGATGGACTGCTCGGCCTGCTCGATCGCGTCGGCGGGGAGTTCGATCCCGCTCTCCCCGAGGGCCTGCACGAAGGATCGCCGCCGCTGGTGGCGGTCGCAGCTGGTGGCGCAGTCGATCATGCCGAGGTTGCGGTGCCCGCGGTCGAGCAGGTGCCGGACGCCGGCCCGCACGCCTGCGTCGACGTTCACCGCGACGGCTCCGCGGCGCGGCGCCTCGTCCTCGGCGTCGAGCAGCACGACGGGGATGTCCACGTCGAGCTCGGCGGGCGTCCGGTCGAGGTGGTTGAAGTAGCCGACCAGGGCGTCCACCTCGGCGGCGAACGACCTGAGCACGTCGGCCTCGGCGGCCGGTCCCGCGCTGCTGACGACGTTCACCTGCCAGCCGCGGGCCGCGGCCGAGTCGATCAGCCCGGCCATGACCTCGGGGAAGAAGGGGTTGGTCAGGTCCGGGATGACCAGGCCGATCGTGCTCGGGCGCGGCTTGACCAGGGCCCGCGCGTGCCTGCTCGGCCGGTATCCGAGCCGCTCGGCGGCCGCGAGCACCCGGCGCTTGGTCTCAGGGTCGATGTCGGGCTTGTCGTTGATCGCGCGGGAAACGGTCTGGTACGACACCTGGGCGGCGCGCGCGACGTCCTTGATCGTGGGTCTGCGCACCGGGGCCGCCATCGGTCCATCTCATCACACCGGCGTTCCGCCGGAGAAGCACGCGGCCTTGACGCGGGCGGGTCCTCTCGCCATGCTCGTGAACGTTCACGAGAACGTTCACGGGAGATGAGTGCGTTGAGCGATGCGAAGGCCGCCGCACCGCGGCTGTTCAGCGGCGTGGGAATCGTCGGGGCGTTCGCGGGTTTCGTCTTGATCGGTGCGCTCCAGGCGCTTTACGGCCCCGCGATCCCGGCGGTGCGCGCCGCGCACGGAGTTTCGCCGGCCGTGGCCGGGCTGGCGTTGAGCGCCCATTTCGTCGGCGGGCTGCTCGGCGTGATGGCGTTCCACCTGGCCTGCGGCCGGATCGGCAACCGCGCCCTCCTCGGCTGGTCCTACGTGGCGATGGCGGTGGGCGCCGCCGTGTTCGCGGCGGCGCCGCAGTGGCCGGTCCCGCTCCTGGGAGCGTTCGTCGCCGGGCTCGGGTACGGCGCGATCGACTACGGGCTCAACTACCTGTTCGCGATCGGGTTCGGCGCGCGCAGCCCGGCCATGCTGAACCTGCTCAACGCGTTCTTCGGGGTCGGGTCGATCCTCGCCCCGGCGGTGCTGGCGCAGCTGGGCCCGGACGGCTACACCCGGGTCTTCTTCGTCTTCGCGCTCGCGTCGGCAGCGGTCGTGGTTCTGGTCCGCGGCGTGCGCGAGCAACGGGGCACGGTCAAGGCCGTGGACCGGGGCGCGCACCTGCGCAGCCGTGGCATCGCCATCACCGGCGCGTTCATCGTTCTGTACGTGCTCAACATGGGCGTCGAATCCGGGGCCGGCGGGTGGGAGCCGACGCACCTGACGTCCGTCGGTTACACCGTTGGCGCGGCGACGACTGCTACCGCCGTGTACTGGCTCATGATGACGGTCGGCCGGTTCCTCGTGGCGCCGCTGACGCTCCGCTGGTCGGAGCAGACCATCCTCACCGGGAGCTGCGCGGGCATGGCGGTCTGCCTCGCGCTCGCGGTCGTCCCGCCGCTCGCCCCGTTCGCCTACGCCGGTCTCGGCCTGTTCATCGCGCCGGTCTTCCCGACCGGCCTGCCGTGGCTGCACCGGCTGGTGCCCGATGCGCGTCGTGCCGGGGCGTACGTGATCGCGGCTTCGATGCTGGGCGGCGTCGCGTTCCCGCCCTTGCTCGGCATCGGCATCGAACGCGCTTCCGCCACATCGGTTCCGATCGTCCTGTTCGGACTCAACGCCCTGTGCCTGGTGGCGATCTGGTGGGTGCTGCGCCGGTCCCGCTCGACGGCCGGCACGCAGGAGACCGTGGTCAGGCGGTGACGGGTTCCTTGGCGGTGGCCTCGGTCGCCGGCTGCGGCAGCGGGCCGCGGTAGCGGGCCTCGCACCAGAGCATGGCGGTCACGATGATCACCAGCGTCGCCGCCAGCATGTGCAGCACGACCATCGCCTCGGGCACGCCGAGGAAGTACTGCACGGAGCCGATCCCGCCCTGCACCAGGACGAGCACGCATGCAGTGCCGTAGGTCTTCAGCAGGGCCTTGGTCGGGCGGGCGCTGCGCAGCCACACGCCGAAGATCGCGAGCAGCAGCACGTAGGCCATCACCGCCAGGCCGTGGGCCTGGACCATCGTGTACACCGGGAGCCCGAGCCGCGGGGTGTCCGGATCGCCGGCGTGCGGGCCGGCGGCGGTGACCAGGGTGCCGAGGATCAGCACCGCCGCGGTGACCACGACGAGGGCGGCCAGCAGCTTGCGCATCGGCGGCGGCACCACGCCGACCGGCGGGCGGTCGCCCTCGGTGGTCGCCTTGACCAGGATCGCGGCCAGGAAGATGAGCACCGCCGAGGCCATGAAGTGGATCGACACGCTCCACCAGGCCAGGTTGACGCGCACCGTCATGCCGCCGATGACCGCCTGCGCTGCCACGCCCAGCGGCATGGTCAGCGCCAGCCGGACCAGCCGCTTCCGGTAGGGCAGGCAGCGCCACGCGGCGAGGAAGCAGGCCAGCGCGATGAATCCGATCACGCCGGTCAGCGTCCGGTTGCCGAACTCGATCACCTGGTGCAGCGTCGCGACCTCGGGGTGCTCGATGGGCACCATGCTGCCCGGGAAGCACTCCGGCCAGGTCGGGCAGCCGAGTCCGGAACCGGTGACCCGGACGATCACGCCGGTCACCGAGATCAGCGCCTGCATCACCAGCACGGTGATGGCCAGCGCGCGCACGGTGCGCGGCGACGGGCGGGAGATCCGGGAAGTCAGAGAGGCCGTGGGCACGACCTCGATGGTATGACGCCGCCGGGACTCGCCCGCCCGCAGGGGCTTGACAACGCGGTGCCGATGAACGTTCAGCGCGTGCGGCGGAGTCCCTGCGGCACTGCGCCCGCCTCCGCAAGCGCTTTGCTGAGCCTTCCGCCGCTGCCGATCAGCTCGGTCGTCCGGGCTTCGCCGAGCGCGGACCAGGGGGCCATCGACATCGCGTCGGTCGCGGCTTCGATCTCCTCGCGCAGCGCGTGACCGGCGTCGGTGATCTCGTGGTCGGCGCTGACCAGGCCGCGCTCGCGCAGCTGCTGGAAGGCGCGGTCCCACTGCTCGTCGGACCAGGCGCGGAGCTTCTTGGCCGCGTCCCCGTTGAAGCCGCCGGGCACGGTGCTGTGCAGCGCGAGCGCCTGGATGCCGCTCAGGTTGCCCTGCTGGAGCGCGGCGATGTGCGCGTCGCCGCGGAACTCGCGCAGCAGGGTGATCGCGTGCCAGAGGCTGAGGTGCGGCTCGTCGGGCCAGTCGAGGTCGGCGTGCGCGGCGTACAGCGGTTTGCCGTCCGGGGTGCAGGCCTGCGCGGCCTCGCGGGCCAGTTCGGCGGTTTTTGCCACGGCGTCGGAGGCGACGGTGTCGTCGCCGAGCAGCCGGCGCAGGGCCGCGTCGGCGGCCTTGAGCCGGGCGGTGAGGACGGCTTCCGGTGCGGCGATCGACCAGGCCCGGGGGATCACGGGGGCGATGGATTCGGGGTTGAAGTTGTAGAAGGTCGCCGCGACGACGCCGGCGCCGACGGGGCCCATCGCGGCGGACCGGCCGGCGTAGTAGGACATCAGGCCGCGTTCGAGGCCGAGCCCGGCGAAGCCGTCGGCGGCCTCGGGGGCGAAGTAGATCATGGCGTGGATGAGTTCCAGGGACTGCTTCGCTCGCCGCGCGATCTCCGTCATGCGCGCATCGTAGAACGTCGTTCCAGTATTTGTCTGCCCTCGCGAGGCTTCACCGGACTCAAGGCCCGTGCGCATTTTGTGCTGCCACAGCAACGCAAAGTGCACACGGTCACTTGTTTGCGGGAACAGATCAGGTCAGGCGGGTGGTGCGGATCGCCAGGGCGCCGCACACCGCGCCCCACGCCACCAGGACCGCCACCGGCTGGACGCCCGGCAGGGCGCCGTTGACCAGGGCCGCGTCGAGCGCTTCCGCGAGGGCGCCGGAGGGCAGGTATCCGGCGACCGCGGCGACCGGGCCCGGCAGGTCGCTCGCGGGCAGCGCCAGGCCGCCGGCGAGCAGCAGCACGAACCAGATCGCGTTGGCCAGCGCCAGCACGATCTCGGCTCGCAGCGCACCACCGGCCAGCACCCCGGCCGCGCCGAAGGCCAGCGTGCCGAGCACCAGCAGCGGGATCGCGGGCAGCAACCCGGAAAGCGCCGGTGACCAGCCCAGCAGCACTGCGGCGACGCTCAGCACGACCGCCTGCAGCGCGACGACCAGCAGGGTCGCCAGGACGCGCCCGGACACCAGCGTCCACCGCGGCAGCGCCGTCGCGGACAGCCGCTTGAGCACGCCGTAGCGGCGGTCGAAACCGAGCGCGATGGCCTGGCCGGTGAACGCCGTGGACATCACCGCCAGCGCCAGGATCCGCGGCATCACCGAATTCACCCGCGGCTCCGGCAGCGTGCCGATGTGCAGCGTGCTCAGCCCGATCAGCAGCGCCAGCGGGATGATCAGCGTCAGCAGGGCCTGCTCGCCGTGCCGGATGATCAGCAGGGCCTCGATCTTGGTCTGCGCGGCCAGCATCCGGCCCGCGCGGCCCCGGCCGGGCTTCGGCGTGAACGTGCCCGCCGGGAACTGGGCGCCGAGCTGGGCCGGCGCGTTGGTCTCGGCGTTCACGATCGCAGCTCCCGTCCGGTCAGTTCGAGGAACACGTCCTCCAGGCTGCGGCGGCTGACCCGGAGTTCCTGGGCGAGCACGCCGTGCTGCGCGCACCACGCGGTCACCGTCGACACCACCTGCGGGTCGACGGTGCCGCGCACCACGTAGTCGCCGGGGCGCAGCTCGGTGGCCTCGCAGTCCTCCGGCAGCGCCGCCAGCAGCAGCTTCAGGTCGAGCCCGGTCTGCGAGCGGAAGCGCAGTTCCTGCCTGCCGTCCGCGGGCTCGGTGAGTTCCTCGGCGGTGCCTTCGGCGACCGCGCGGCCGTGGTCGACGATCAGCACCCGGTCGGCCAGCGCCTCCGCCTCGTCCATCAGGTGGGTCGTCAGCAGCACGCTGACGCCGTCCCTGCGCAGCGCGCCGACCAGGTCCCAGACCAGCCGCCGCGCCTGCGGGTCGAGGCCCGCGGTGGGTTCGTCGAGGAACACCAGCTCGGGGCGGCCGACCAGGGCGCACGCCAGCGACAGGCGCTGCTGCTGGCCGCCGGAGAGCCGTTTGTAGGGCGTGCGGCGGGCGGCTTCAAGACCGAGCACGTCCAGCAGCCACGCCGGGTCCAGCGGGTTGGCGGCGCAGGCGGCGACCAGGTGCAGCATCTCGTCGGCGCGCACGCCCGGGTAGGCGCCGCCGCCCTGCGGCATCACGCCGATCCGCGGCCGCAGCGCCTCGGACTGGGTGTGCGGGTCGAGCCCGAGCACGCGCACTTCGCCTTCGTCCGGGCGCTGGAAGCCCTCGCAGATCTCGACGGTGGTGGTCTTGCCCGCGCCGTTGGGGCCGAGCAGCGCCAGGACGCTGCCGCGCGGCAAGCACAGGTCGAGTCCGGCAACGGCGACGGTGTCGCCGAAGCGCTTCTTCAGCCCCCGCAACCGGACGGCCGGGCTGTCGGCGTTGCTCACGACATCCAAGCCTATTGCGTGACCGGCCGAACACCGCCGCGGGTCGGCAGCAGGCCCGGCACCTTGCCGCGCACCAGCCAGAGCGTGATCGCGAAGGCGATCGCCGCGGCGATCACGGCGAACGGGATCTGGTAGGCGCGCAGCACGAATCCCGCGCCGGTCGGCGGCACCAGCAGCGAGACCGCTGCGCAGATCGCGGTCGCGGTGATCCGGAACCGGTTGCTGTTGGTGGACAACGCCAGTGGCACCACCGACCACAGCAGGTACCAGGGCCACAGCACCGGCACCGCAAGCGCGAGGGTGAGGAAGGTGATGCCCATCGCCGCCAGCGGTTCGATGCGGCCGCGGAAGGACAGCCACAGCATCCGCAGGCACATCGCGGCGACGATCAGATATCCGATGATCTTGGTGATGACCAGCATCGCGTCGGTCTGGTTGCCCAGCCCGAGCAGCGTGCTCAGGCCACCGCCGGTCATCCCGAACGCGGTCAGCGGCGCCATGAACGTCTTGACCCGGTTGGGCACGTCGAAGGTGTCGATCCAGCCGAGGCCCCAGCCGCTGGCCACCGTGATCACCGTCATCGTGGCCAGGAACACCGCGCCCAGCAGCGCCGCGATCCGCACCAGGTCGCGGAACCGGCCGCCGCGCCGCAGCACCAGGTAGATGCCGAAGAAGCCGAGCGCGATCCACCCCGGCGGCTTGATCGCCCCGGCGACGCTCAGCAGCACGCCGGCGGCGATGGTGCCCGGCACGGTCTGGTAGCGCAGGCCCAGCTCGATGGCGGCGAGCATGATGCCGACCATCAGCGCCTCGTTGTGCATGCCGCTGACCACGTGGAACAGCACGATGGGGTTGGCCGCGCCGAGCCACAGCGCGGCGGCCGGGTGCACCCCGCAGCGGCGGGCCAGCCGCGGGATCGCCCAGATCGCCAGCGCCAGCCCGCACAGCATCACCGCGCGCCACACCAGCACCCCGAACACCACGTTGTCGCCGACGATCCGGGAGATCACCTGGCCGAACATCAGGAACAGCGGCCCGTACGGCGACGGGGTGTCGCGCCAGATGTTGGGCACGTTGGCGGTGAACGGGTGGTCGACGCCCAGCGCGGCGGCGGAGCCCAGCACGTACGGGTTGAAGCCGCGCGCGGCCACCTCGCTCTGCGCGAGGTAGCTGTACATGTCGGTGCTGAACAGCGGCGGGGCCAGGGCCAGCGGCAGCGCCCACATCGCCAGCGTGCGGGCCAGCTGGGTGACCGACAGCATCCGGGCGCGGCCCGGCCAGCAGAGCTTGCCCAGCCACAGCCAGGCGATGACGATCATCAGCATGCCCAGCCAGCAGGAGGCCATCGCCACGGTCGGGATGCGGACGGGCAGGCCGATCAGGCGGGCTCCGGACAGCGGGTTGTCCACCGGGGCGGCGCCGGCGCCGATCGCGCCGACCGCGAGCACCAGCGACCCGGTGGTGCCGAACCGGCGCACGACGTCGAGCTGACGCCGCTCGGTGCGGTCCAGGGGCTGTTGCGCCGCGGGATCGACCGCCGCTGCGCCTTGGGATTCGACTGCCGCCACGACGACGAAGCGTAACCGCGTGAGTCAGCTCACGCGGCGACCCCGCACCCTGGTGCCTCGCGGCGAAATAGGTAACATTCGTGTTGTGAAAAACGTCGGGACGCCTCCGCCTGCCCCAGTTGTGGGCACCGCGGCCGCTGCTGAGGCCCAGTCGGCCCAGCAGGGTGCGGCCGCGCACGGCGACGGGCGCACCCGGCACACGGTCGCGCGGTTGCTGCTGGAACGGGGGCCGATCACCGCTGCCGCGGTGGCCGACGAACTCGGGCTCAGCCCCACCGCCGTGCGCCGGCACCTCGACGTGCTGGTCGCCGAAGGCGAGGCCTACACCCGGGAGGCCTCCTCGCGGGGCCGCCGGGGTCGCGGCCGGCCCGCGAAGCTGTTCCTGCTCACCGAGGTGGGCCGGGCGCGGTTCGGGCACGCCTACGACGACCTGGCGGTGGCCGCGCTGCGGTTCATCGCCGAACACGAAGGGGAGCAGGCGGTCCGCGAGTTCGCCGACCGGCGGATGGCCGCGCTGGTGGCCAACCACCGGGAGGTGCTGGCGGCCGCGGCCAGCCCGGCCGAGCGCGCGGAGGTCCTTGCCGACGCGCTCACCAGGGAGGGCTACGCTGCCTCGACGCGAAGCGTCGCCAGCGGCGAGCAGCTCTGCCAGCACCACTGCCCGGTCGCGCACGTCGCCGCGGACTTCCCGCAGCTGTGCGAGGCCGAGACGGCGGCGTTCGCCGAAGTGCTCGGCACCCATGTGCAGCGGCTGGCCACCATCGCGAACGGTGATGCGGCCTGCACCACGCACGTACCAACCGCGCGGTTCGCGGATCCGGGTGGCGACACCCGGGGCTCCGCCCAGACACCTGCCGGCCCGCTCCCGAAGGGCCAGCAGATCACCGCCCCGATTCCTGATGGAGGGGAGTCCGTATGACTGCCGCTGCGGAGCAGCGCACACCCACCACGCCGTCCGAAGGCAATGGCCAGCTCAGCCAGGACGAGATCCTGGCCAGCGTGGGCAGCTACGAGTACGGCTGGGCCGACTCGGACGCCGCCGGTGCCAGCGCCCGCCGTGGTCTCGACGAGGGCGTCGTCCGCGACATCTCGGCCAAGAAGGACGAGGCCGACTGGATGCTGGAAACCCGGCTCAAGGCGCTGCGGCTGTTCGACCGCAAGCCGATGCCGAACTGGGGCGCCGACCTCTCCGGGATCGACTTCGACAACATCAAGTACTTCGTCCGCTCCACCGAGCAGCAGGCCCAGACCTGGGAGGACCTGCCGGAGGACATCAAGAACACCTACGACAAGCTGGGCATCCCGGAGGCGGAGAAGCAGCGCCTCGTCGCGGGTGTGGCCGCCCAGTACGAGTCGGAGGTCGTCTACCACAAGATCCGCGAGGACCTTGAGGAGCAGGGCGTCATCTTCCTGGACACCGACACCGGCCTCAAGGAACACCCGGAGCTGTTCAAGGAGTACTTCGGCTCGGTCATCCCGGCCGGCGACAACAAGTTCTCCGCGCTGAACACCGCGGTGTGGTCGGGCGGTTCGTTCATCTACGTGCCGCCGGGCGTGCACGTCGACATCCCGCTGCAGGCCTACTTCCGGATCAACACCGAGAACATGGGCCAGTTCGAGCGGACCCTGATCATCGTCGACGAGGGTGCCTACGTGCACTACGTCGAGGGCTGCACGGCGCCGATCTACTCCAGCGACTCGCTGCACTCCGCGGTCGTGGAGATCGTCGTCAAGAAGGGCGGCCGCTGCCGCTACACGACGATCCAGAACTGGTCGACCAACGTCTACAACCTGGTCACCAAGCGCGCCAAGGCCGAAGAGGGCGCGACCATGGAGTGGGTCGACGGCAACCTCGGCTCCAAGGTGACCATGAAGTACCCGTCGGTGTTCCTGATGGGCGAGCACGCCAAGGGCGAGGTGCTCTCGGTGGCGTTCGCCGGCGAGGGCCAGCACCAGGACGCGGGCGCGAAGATGGAGCACCTGGCGCCGCACACCTCCTCGACGATCGTGTCGAAGTCGATCGCCCGGGGCGGCGGCCGCACCTCCTACCGCGGCCTGGTCAAGGTCGCGAAGCGGGCGCACCACTCGTCGTCCAACGTCAAGTGCGACGCGCTGCTGGTGGACACCATCAGCCGCTCCGACACCTACCCGTACGTGGACGTCCGGGTCGACGACGTGTCGATGGGCCACGAGGCGACCGTGTCCAAGGTCAGCGACGACCAGCTGTTCTACCTGATGCAGCGGGGCCTGACCGAGGACGAGGCGATGGCGGTGATCGTGCGCGGCTTCGTCGAGCCGATCGCCCGCGAGCTGCCGATGGAATACGCGCTGGAACTGAACCGCCTGATCGAGCTGCAGATGGAAGGGGCCGTCGGCTGAGATGAGCACCACCAAGACGGACTCGCAGCCCGTGGCTGCCCAAAACGGCCTGACCGAGCACTCCCACGGTGGCGGCTCGGGCATCCCCCAGTCGTCCCGCGGGGCGCGCTTCACGTCCTACGACGTGGAGGCCTTCGAGGTGCCCGGCGGCCGCGAGGAGGACTGGCGCTTCACGCCGATGAAGCGGCTCAAGGGCCTGCACAACGGCACCGCCACCGCCACCGGCAACATCAAGGTCGAGGTCACCGGTGACGGCGCGACCGTGGAGACCGTGGGCCGCGACGACGCGCGGATCGGCAACGGCGGCATCCCGTCCGACCGCATCGCCGCGCAGGCCTGGAGCTCCTTCACCGAGGCCACCGTCGTGACGGTCCCGAAGGACACCAAGCCCGAGGGCCCGATCACCATCACGGTGCACGGCCCGGGCGAGGGCCAGGTCGCCTTCGGGCACCTGCAGGTCCGCGCCGAGCAGTTCGCCGAGGCCGTCGTGGTGGTCGACTACCGCGGCTCCGGCACGCTGGGCGACAACGTCGAGTTCGTCGCCGGCGACGGCGCGCAGCTGCGCGTGGTGTCGGTGCACGACTGGGCCGACGACGCCACCCAGGTCAGCTCCGAGCACGCCTACCTGGGCCGCGACGCGGTGTTCCGGCACCTCGCCGTCACCCTCGGCGGCGACCTGGTGCGGGTCAACACGACCATCACCTACGGCGACAAGGGCGGCGACGCCGAGCTGCTCGGCCTGTACTTCGCCGACGCCGGTCAGCACCTGGAGCACCGGATGCTGGTGGACCACGCGGTGCCGAACTGCCGCAGCAACGTGCTCTACAAGGGCGCGCTGCAGGGCGACGCGGCGCACTCGGTGTGGATCGGCGACGTGCTGATCCGGGCCGCGGCCGAGGGAACCGACACCTACGAGCTCAACCGCAACCTGGTGCTGACCGAGGGTGCGCGGGCCGATTCGGTGCCGAACCTGGAGATCGAGACGGGCGAGATCGAGGGCGCCGGGCACGCCAGCGCCACCGGCCGCTTCGACGACGAGCAGCTGTTCTACCTGCAGGCCCGGGGCATCCCGCAGGACCAGGCTCGGCGCCTGGTGGTGCGCGGCTTCTTCGGCGAACTGCTCCAGAAGATCACCGTGCCCGAGGTCCGGGAGCGGCTCGAAGCGGCCATCGAGGCCGAACTCGCCGTCGTCGGCGCCTGACCCGCAAGCTTTTCGAACACACCAGGAGAACGAAGAAGAAATGGCCACCCTGGAGATCAAGGACCTGCACGGCTCGGTCCTCACCGAGGACGGCGCCAAGCCGATCCTCAACGGCGTCAACCTGACCGTCCGCTCGGGCGAGATCCACGCGATCATGGGCCCGAACGGCTCCGGCAAGTCGACGCTGGCCTACGCCATCGCCGGGCACCCGAAGTACCGGATCGACTCCGGCACGGTGCTGCTGGACGGCGAGGATGTGCTGGAGATGAGCGTCGACGAGCGGGCCCGCGCCGGTCTGTTCCTCGCGATGCAGTACCCGGTCGAGGTGCCGGGCGTGTCGATGTCGAACTTCCTGCGCACCGCCGCGACCGCGGTCCGCGGCGAGGCGCCGCAGATCCGCAAGTGGGTCAAGGAAGTCAAGCAGGCCATGTCGGACCTGGACATCGACCCGTCGTTCGCCGAGCGCAGCGTCAACGAGGGCTTCTCCGGTGGTGAGAAGAAGCGCCACGAGATCCTGCAGCTGGACCTGCTGGACCCGAAGTTCGCGATCCTCGACGAGACCGACTCCGGCCTCGACGTCGACGCGCTGCGGGTGGTTTCCGAGGGCGTGAACAAGTACCACGGCAAGGGCGGCAAGGGTGTTCTGCTGATCACCCACTACACCCGGATCCTCAAGCACATCACCCCGGACTACGTGCACGTGTTCGCCGAGGGCAAGGTCGTCGAGTCCGGTGGTGCCGAGCTTGCCGACGAGCTGGAGGAGAACGGCTACGTGCGCTTCACCGGCAAGAAGGAGGCGGCAGCCCAGTCATGACCGTTGAGCCTCCTCGCACGAGCACGCCGCTGGACGTGGCGGCGATCCGCGCGGACTTCCCGATCCTGGGTCGCACGATCCGCGACGGGCAGCGCCTGGTGTACCTGGACTCCGGGGCGACCTCGCAACGGCCGCGCCAGGTGCTCGACGCGGAGCGTTCCTTCCTGGAGCACTCCAACGCGGCAGTGCACCGCGGCGCGCACCAGCTCGCCGAGGAGGCCACGGACGCGTACGAGGGCGCCCGGGAGCGGATCGCCCGCTTCGTCGGCGTCGACGCCGACGAGGTGGTGTTCGCCAAGAACGCCACCGAGGGCGTCAACCTCGTCGCCTACGCCATGAGCAACGCCGCCACGTCCGGGGCGGAGGCCGAGCGCTTCCGCCTCGGGCCGGGCGACGAGGTCGTGGTGACCGAGATGGAGCACCACGCGAACCTGGTGCCGTGGCAGCAGTTGTGCGAGCGCACCGGCGCCACGCTGCGCTGGTTCGGGGTCACCGACGAGGGTCGCCTCGACCTGTCCGATGTGGACGGTGTGATCACCGAGCGCGCCAAGGTGGTCGCCTTCACCCACCAGTCCAACGTGCTGGGCACGGTCAACCCGACCGAGCAGATCGTCTCGCGGGCGCACCAGGTCGGTGCGCTGGTGGTGCTGGACGCCTGCCAGTCGGTGCCGCACAAGCCGGTGGACTTCAAGGCGCTGGGCGTGGACTTCGCCGTGTTCTCCGGGCACAAGATGCTCGGGCCCTCCGGGGTCGGCGTGCTCTACGGGCGCCGCGAGCTGCTGGCCGCGATGCCGCCGTTCATCAGCGGCGGCTCGATGATCGAGCTGGTGCACATGGAGCGCTCCACGTTCGCCGCGCCGCCGCAGCGGTTCGAGGCGGGCGTGCCGATGACCTCGCAGGCCGTCGGCCTGGGCGCGGCCGTCGACTACCTCACGGCGATCGGCATGGATCGCATCGCCGAGCACGAGCAGCAGCTCATCGAGGTCGCGCTGCGGGAGCTGTCGGCGATCGACGGGGTGCGCATCATCGGTCCTACCAACACCGAGCACCGCGGCGGTACCGTGTCGTTCGTGATCGACGGCGTGCACCCGCACGACGCCGGTCAGGTGCTGGACGACAAGGGCGTGGAGGTCCGCGTCGGACACCACTGCGCATGGCCGCTGCACCGCCGGATGGGAATTCCGGCGACCGTGCGGGCGTCCTTCTACCTGTACAACGAACTGGACGAGGTCAAGGCGTTGGTGGACGCGGTGCGCGAGGCGCAGCGCTTCTTCGGGGTGGCTTGATCGGGGACTGCCGGAGAACTCTTCATGCAGCTTGAGCAGATGTACCAGGAGATCATCCTGGACCACTACCGCAAACCGCACCGGCACGGCCTGCGGGAACCGTTCGACGCAGAGTCGTTCCAGGTGAACCCCACCTGCGGGGACGAGGTCACCCTCCGGGTCCGGTTGACGGGCACGGACACCGACGCGATCGTCGACGACGTGTCCTACGCGGGGCAGGGCTGTTCGATCAGCCAGGCGTCCGTGTCGGTGCTCACCGACCTGGTCGTCGGCAGGCCGCTGCGGGAGGCGCTGACCACCGAGGCCGCGTTCAGCGAGCTGATGCACGGCCGAGGGAAGGTCGAGCCGGACGAGGACGTGCTGGAGGACGGCGTCGCGTTCGCGGGAGTGGCGAAGTACCCGATGCGCGTGAAGTGCGCGCTGCTGGGTTGGATGGCTTTCAAGGACGCGGTTTCGCGGGTGGTCGTGGAGGCGTCATGAGCGACAATCTCTTCCGCGCTCGTGTGAGCCGACCGGGTGCGGGTGTCCCGCAGAACACCGTGGAGGCGTCATGAGGAGCCCTGTTTCAGTCCGAGTCCTCCCCAGTCGCGCCTCGGGGGAACGTGACGCAAACCAGCCACAGGGAACTGCGAAACGCGAGATCGAGCCGGGCGCAACCACAACTGTGAAACGCGGAGAGGCGGAACTGGCATGAGCGAGCAAGCCCCGGTGCAGGAGGAAACCGACGTGGCTCGCAGCGCTGAGGCGCTGCCCGAGCAGGCTGCGCCGGCCGCCGAGGTGGCCGCGCTGGAAGACGTCGAGGAGGCCCTGCGCGACGTCGTCGACCCCGAGCTGGGGATCAACGTCGTCGACCTCGGCCTGGTCTACGACATCCGGGTGGACCAGGACAACACGGCGACCGTCGACATGACGCTGACCTCGGCGGCCTGCCCGCTGACCGACGTCATCGAGGACCAGGCGCGTGCCGCGCTGACCACCGGCCCGGGCGGCGGGCTGGTCAACGACTTCCGCATCAACTGGGTGTGGATGCCGCCGTGGGGCCCGGAGAAGATCACCGAGGAAGGCCGCGAGCAGCTGCGCGCCCTCGGATTCACCGTCTGATCCTGGCTTTCACAACCATCGTGAGTGCGTAACCGGCCTCCAGGTCGGTTACGCACTCACGACGCCCGGAGCGGGGCGTCGCCGAGCGGCCCCCTGGTCGAGCAGCAGCTCCCGGTGGGTCCAGGCGAAGTGGAGGGCTGCTGCCGCTCCAGGGGACAGCCTCTTGGACTCTCGGAGCCTGGTCAGTGTGTTCTCTTCGAATGGGAAGGCCCGTGCTGGCACCGAGCCTTCCGAGTTGGCCTCGACGGCCTTTGCGAACACTTCGTCGTAGGTGTCCGGCGCGATGACGGCAACGGTGAGGATGTCTCCGGCCAGGGTGAGCGCATCGAGCGTGACACCCAGACAGAACAGGCGAATACGGCCATCTCGAACTGCGTTGTCCAATGCGGTGAACGGTTCCAGTTCGTGGTATCGGATCGGTCTGCCGGAGCCATCGTATTCGCCATGGTTCAGGAGTTCTTCGGCATACTCCCGCTGAATGTTGCGCCAGATCGAGAAGTCCGCCGTGATGGCTGCCGGTATGACCGACGAGGGTTGGAAGATGCCCGCAGGAAGCAGGTGCACCATTCCGCCACCGCCTGCGACGCGGGCGGAGTGGCGTTGGTGAAGAACAACGCTGGGACACTCGCCGCCCCGGATGGTAAGGGTGCCGATCGCGCCCATCAGCGGGCGGCGGCTGAAGTCGAACGGATCCGCGATCAGCTTTCGGAACGCCAGCCGTCGCTGGGATGCGCGAGGCAGGACGGTTACACCGCCGCTGCCGATGGCCAGGTGGTGAGCGGCGAATTCATGGGCAAGCGTCTCGTTGGTATCCATCGCGTCGAAGAAGCTCATCTGCCCGAAGCGCATGTGAGGCTTGGTCCAATCGAGACCGACTAGCCGGAAGCACAGCCGGTTCTCGAACAGGCGTGGTGCGGCGAGGTCGCGAATAGCGTCGTGGTAACAGCGGTACCGGGTGTCGATGCTGACCATTGGTCAGCTCGTCAGCCAGATCTTGCTGGGACAGCCCGGCGCGCTCGCGCAGGCCGATCAGCACGGTGTTTGGCATGCGGGCCTCGTTCCGGGACATGGGGCCAACGGTAGGGCCTGTGGTGCGTGCAGACCGGGAATGTCCCTCAAAAGTCCCCGATCTGGCCCAACTGCGGGCGCTTGGTGTGGTCGCTTTCGTCCTTGCTGGCTGGTGAACTCATCGCGGACACGTCCGAGCAGGGTTCCCATGACCGAACCAACCTCAGTTTCACGGCTTCGAGGAGGCAGGATGAGTGACACCGGACTCAACACCTGGGCGCCGGAGCCCGGCGAATACACATTGGTGCAAGACGAAATCCGCTGTGGGCCGAAGCTTTTCGCGTTGTGCGAGCTGGACCGTGACGAGACCGACTGGGAACTTACCGATGGTCGAGTGATTGCCTGGGGCCTGGCCTTTCCCGATCGTGCCGAACTGGTCAGTGCAGATGGCCGAGGCCGCGGCAGCTTCCAATCTCCCGGCAGCGCCGCCGAGATCTTCGCCCGCACCGCCGAAGTCAGGCTCGTATACCCCTGACTCGGACGCTCGTGGTCGTGAGTGCGTAATCGAGCTTCGCGAGTCCGGCGTTCGGGCCGCCCGAAGTCCCCACGAGGTTGCGCCGCGCTATGTTCGCTGCGGATCTTGGTGAGTGGGGAGCTGCGGTGGGATCGGTATCGTGGGATTTCGAACTCTCGCCCGTCGAGACGCGCCTGCGGGAGGCGTTCGAGCGGTGCGAACCCCTGGAGCTCGGCGGCGAAACCGTCCGCGCTGAGGTCCTCGCGCACCTGGTCACCGCGCCTCGTGAGGAGGGGCAGCGCCGTTCGCTGGAGCTGAGTGGGGCGTTGATCACTGGGGACCTAGATCTGTCCGACTGCACCGCGCCCGTCCCGGTCGTCCTGCGGGATTGTCGGTTCGACGGCGAGATCCTGCTCAACGACACCCGCTCCGCACGGATTCACCTGGAGGACTGCGAGGTCGGCGCGATCCACGCTGCCCGTCTCCGTTGCGAGGGACCCCTGTGGCTGTGTGGTTTGCGCGAAGTTGTGTTCGTCGACCTCGAAGACGCGCGGATCGCGGGTGATCTCATCATGGTGGGTAGTCGAATTCACAACGGCAACAACGCCGTGGATCTCATGGGCGCGCAGATCGACGGCGACTTCATCGCAACTGGGATCGACCTGGCGGGCACTCTCTTCATGGCGGGTGCTGTCGTGACGGGGTTCTTCGCCCTCGATGAGGCGAAGCTGAGCAACCCAGGTGGGATGACGGTCTTCGCCAAGGTCGCCAGCATTGGGCGTGACGTGGTCGCAGAGTCCATGCACAGCGACGGCGAACTCCACTTCTCCGGCGCGCGTGTCGGGGGCGACTTCCAACTCATGAAGGCGGAGATCAAGAAGTCCGGCGACCGCGCGCTCAGCCTGCTTTTAGCCGAGGTCCGCGGATCCGTGTACGCGTGGGACGGGTTCTGCTGTGAAGGGAGTCTGGACATCCGCCACGCCACGATCTCCGGGCAGCTGCGGTTCGACGAAGCCAATATCTCCCAGCCGTCGGAAATCGCGATCTTTCTCGACTGGTCGGAGGTTGCGGGTGGAGTCGAGGCGCTGGAGCGTGTCGAAGTCACGGGGGCGGTCAACCTCGTCGGTACCCGCATTGGTGGTGCCTTCCGGTTTTGCAACGCTGAACTTCACGGTCGAAGAGATTTCGCCATCAACGCTTTCGGCGCCTCGTTCGGCACCGGATTCCGGCTGGAGGGCGGAACCCGCGTTGCGGAGAAGGTGTCCCTGGCCAACTGCACCATCAGCGGTGACGTCATACTGGACAAAATCGACGCCGTCGCGGTCAACCTGGCCAACTGCACGGTCAGCGGCCACGTTTCGTTCACTGCGGGGAAGTTGACGAGCTCCGGCGCGAAGGTACTGAGCATCGGGAACTGCGACATCTCCGGTGATGTGTTCCTCGACGAGATGCACGTGGTCGGCGGGCTGCGGATGACCGGCAACAAGGTGGGCGGTGACCTGGACCTGCAGGGTTCGTCGCTGACCGGCCCGGGGCGGGGCGACCACGTCGCCTACCTCGCCGACACGACGATCGGGGGCGCCCTCTGGGCGAACAGGGGGTTCAAGTGCTCCGGTGCGCTGAGGATGGTCAACCTGGTCGCCCCGTTCGTCACCTTTCACGGTGCCGAGTTGACCGCACCTGGCGATGTCGCGCTGAACTGCTCGAACCTGAAACTGGATGACCTGGTGCTGACCGAGGTCACCGTTGACGGGGGCGTCGCGGTCGTGTCTTCCGCGATCGGCCACGTCCTGCGGCTCACGTCCGCCTCCGTGACCGGTGGTGCGCGGAAGGCCGATCCGGAGGAAGTCGGCTCGTTCGCTCTGGACCTGGTCGGGACGACGGTCGGCCGCCGGTTGAACCTGACCGGGAGCCGGTTCGATCACAAGGTCATCTTGACCGATGCCAGCGTTGGTCAGGACATCCGGCTCGACGACGCCGTTCTGGGAGGCACCGGTGGCTGCGCGCTGGACGGTGCGCGATTGACGGCCGCGGTGCTTCGGCTGCTGCCGGCAGCAGCTCCCAACGGTTCTGTGCACCTTGCCAACGCCCAGGTCGAGCTGCTTCTCGATCGCGCCGACGCGTGGCCGCGCGGCACCAAGATCGACCTCGCAGGGTTCGCCTACGCCCGCCTCGGGAGTGGAATGACGCTGCACGAACGGCTTGCCTGGTTGGAGGCTGCCACGCCGCAACTCGAGCCTGGCCCGTACGAGCAGTTGGCCACCTGCCTGACTGCCGCGGGCAACGACGACGACGCGCGGATGGTCCGTCTCGCCGCGATCCGCCGCTCGTACAAGGAGCGTGGGACCCGGAAGCCCGCTCAGCGCTTGCTGCCTCGGCTGCTGGACTGGCTCGGCTATCTGTCCCGCCGACTGTGGGGCGCGCTGCAAGATTCCGTCCTGGGCTACGGCTACCGGCCGATGCGAGCTGTGGTGTTATTCGTTGTCATGTGGTTGGCAGGTGGCGCTGCCTTCGCGTTGGGCAGTGGGCCATGCCTGCGCTCCGGAATTCCGGAACCGGGGCCGTGCCCGGTCAAGCTCGACGAGCATCCCACCTGGGATGCATTCCTCTACGCTCTGGATCTGTTGATTCCGCTGATCGACCTGGGACACGAGAAGGCTTGGGATGTCGTCGGGCCGTCCAAAGCCGTCATGTGGCTGTTGACCGTGTCCGGGTGGGTGCTGGCCACCGCGATCATCTCGGCGGCCAGTCGAACCCTCCGTCGGAACTGGTGATCAGTCCGCCGCGCAAGGAGAAGCGGGCACGGCATCCGGCCCGGTGGACCAGTCGGCGAGGCGGTGGTCGATCGTGCTGTCCGACCGCAGCCGTTCCAGGTCCACCGCCACCGGTGGGGCCCGGAGAAGATCACCGAAGAAGCCCGAGAGCAGTCGCGCGCCCTCGGTTTCATCGTCTGATCTTCGTCACCAGTGCCTGCCTGGTGCGCGACGTGTGCTCGCGTTCGAGGACGGCGAGCTGCGCAACCGTTCCCGCCAGGTGCACCACGACCAGATGAGCTGATCCGCCGGTTCGCTGACGAAGCCCCGGAAACCGTTGTGGTGGAACGGTTTCCGGGGCTTCGTGCGGTCCGGGGAAGGTGGTTTCCGGGGTGGCCCCGCCTTGCGGGCGTGGTAGGCCCCTGCTAATCTTTCGGCGCGCCCCGGATGGGCCTACGCGTGGAGGTAGCGGCTTCTAAGCCACCTTTTGAGTTGCGGCACGATTCTGCGTGTCTCGCACCTGGTCTCGTCTTATTGCGGTAATCCGCCTGCGGTACGACGTTTCCCTCCAGCGTTCCTGGCCTGCGGGGCTCTTTTCGTGTCCGCTCCTGGTGGTGTTCGTCCTCCGATCAACCGATCCATTGGGAAGGACTGCATGACCGACGGACAGACCGACGACTACGCCGACTTCGACGCCAACGCGTTCAACCGGCAGGTCGTCGAGGAATTCAGGCGGAACAACGGCAAGCTCAGCGGCTGGATGGAGGGCTGGTCGCTGGTCGTGCTGACCACGATCGGCGCCAGGTCCGGCCGGCGCCGCGAGGGCCCGCTGGGCTACTTCGAGATCGACGGGCAGCCGCTGGTCGTCGCGTCGGCGATGGGCGGCCCGAAGAATCCCGCCTGGTACCACAACATCGCGAAGAACCCGCAGGTGACGGTCGAAACCGGCACCGAGACCTACGAGGCGATCGCGACCATCACCACCGGCGCCGAGCGCGATGCGCTGTTCGCCGGGGTCGTCGCGCAGGCCCCGGGCATGGGCGAGTACCAGGAGAAGACCACCCGCGTGCTGCCGGTGATCACCCTGCGCCGGATCGACGCCGAGCCGATCGCCGGGGCGGAACCGGCGGCGGAGTCCACATCGGATTCCGGCGCCGAGCGGGTGCGCGGCTTGGGCGACTTCCTCGTGGCGGGCCACGATTGGCTCCGCAAGGAGCTCACCGAGCTCCGTGCCCAGGTGGACGAGATCATCGCCGGCGGTGCGGACGACGCCTCGCTGGAGCGGGCGAAGCCCGGGCTGGCGGAGCAGATGCGCGCGCACTGCATGGAGTTCTGCGCGGCCGTGAAGGAGCACCACACGGGCGAGGACATGGGTGCCTTCCCGATGCTGGCCCAGCAGTACCCCGAACTCGCCCCGGATCTGGAGAGGCTGGGCGAGGAGCACGAGGTGGTGGCGCGGCTGAAGGACGAAATCCGGCAGCTCGTGGAGGGCTACGTGCCGGGCGAGAGCGACACGGTGCAGCTGCGGGAGCGGCTGGAAGTCCTGGCGTCCGAACTCGAGGAGCACTTCGCCTACGAGGAGCGGACGGTCGTCGACGCCCTCAACAAGATGGGGCCGGCGCCGAACATCCCGTGAGCGCACGAGATCGCGGGTGGTTCCAGGTCTGGAACCATCCGCGATCGTCGTTCGTCAGCCGGCGAAGCCGGAGCGCTGGGCGAGCAACAAGCGGAGCGTGATCCCGCCCTTGCCCTCGGCGGCGAATTCGGGCCAGTGCTCGGCGATCGGCGCGTCGAGCTCCAGCAGCCCGCGCTCGACAGCACCACGCGCCGGCCCTTCCGGCACCGCGCCCAGCCTGCGCGGGATGGCTGCACCACGGCTCGAGGGCCGCTGTGGCGGAACCGGATCACGGTGCCGCGCAAGGAGAAGCGGGCGCGGCGTCCGGCCCGGTGGCCCAGTCGGTGGGCAGGTCGGCGAGGCGGTGCTCGATGGTGCCGCCCGACCGCAGCCGTTCCAGGTCCACCGACACCCGTTCCTGCGGGACACCGGAGATCCGCACCTCGTCGATGTACTGCAGCTTCGAACCGTCGGCCCCGGGTGCCTCGATCTTCAGCGGCGGACCGCCCGGCAGTTCCACGACGGCGCTGGCGAACCGCGGGGCGTTCAGCACGAACTCGCCGGTGCCCGGCGTCGTCGGGTACAGGCCCAGGGCGCTGAAGACGTACCAGGCCGACATGGTGCCCAGGTCGTCGTTGCCGGTCACGCCGTCCGCGGCGTTGGTGAACAGGGTCTGCTGCGCCCGCACCACCGCGGAGGTCTTCGCGGGCTGCCCGACCAGCGAGTACATCCACGGCGAGTGCAGGTCGGGTTCGTTGTTGGGGTTGTATCGAAATTGCCCGTAGTAGTCGTACGGGTCGATCACCCATTCCTCCCGCGCGGTCCGCGCCGGGTCCTGGACGAGCTGGTCGTAGGCGAAGAACACGTCCAGCCGCCGGCCGGCCTGCTCCGCGCCGCCCACGGCGTCGAGCAGCCCAGGCATGTCCTGCTGGGTCAGCCACTGGTACTGCCAGGCGGTGCCTTCGTGGAATCCCTTGTCGGAGACCGGTTCGTAGGGTTCGAACCAGCTGCCGTCGACGTTCTTCGGCCGGGGGAACCCGGTGAAGCCGCGTTCCGCGTCGTGCACCTGCGGGTCCCACACGTTGCGCCAGGACCGGCCGCGCTCGGCCAGCGCCGCCGCGTCGTCGGCCCGGCCCAGCGCCCCGGCCAGCAGCGACAGCGAGCAGTCGGCCAGCGCGTACTCCATCGTCGCCGAGCCGCCGTGCGCCGGGTCGACGTCCTGGCCCTTCTTCGGGAAGTCCGGGTCGTACTGCACGAAACCGCTTGCCAGGTAGGAGGGATTCCCGGCGCGGCCCTCGAACGGTGATTCCGCGGGCGGGACGCCGTTGGCGTTCTGCGACAGCGCCCGGTAGGCCTGCTCCTCGCTGCCGGCGAGGGCGCCGAAGCGCCACAGGTCCACCAGGAACGGGGTGACCGGGTCGCCGGTCATGGTGTTGGTCTCGAAGTTCGCGTACGCCCACCGCGGCAGCCAGCCGCCCTGCTCCTCGATGGCCAGCACGCTCCGCGCGATGTCGCGGGCCCGGTCCGGGACCAGCAGCGCCAGCAGCTGATTCTGCGTCCGGTAGGTGTCCCACAGCGAGAAGAACTGATAGTAGGTCCAGCCGTCGGCGCGGTGGATCCGGTCGTTGAACCCGCGGTAGCGGCCGTCGGCGTCGGTGGCGGTCGACGGCTGCAGCAGCACGTGGTACAGCGAGGTGTAGAAGACCGCCGTGTCGTCGGTGTTTCCGCCGGAGACCTTGATCCGGTCCAGCTCTCGCCGCCAGTTCTCCTGGGTGTGCCTGCGCACCTGGTCGAACCGGAGCTGCTGCTCGCCGTCGAAGCCCTCCGCCGCCAGGTTCGCATCCGCGCCGGCCTGGTCCACATAGGATATCGCTGTCGTCGCGGTGACCTGCCGGTCGGCGAAGGTCAACCACGCACCGCGCAGGCCCTCCCCGCCGGAGACCGCGGCGCGGTCGAACCGGCCGCCGTCCGGTTGCCAGGTGCCGAACGAGGTCACCGGCTTGTCGAAGCGCGTGGTGAACCAGAGCGTGTAGTCCCGGCCGCCGCAGAAACCCTTGCTGCGCACCCAGCCTCGCACCGTCTGGCCGTCGACGATCTCCAGGCCGCTCGCGTTGATCGGGTTCTTCGCGTTGGCCTGGCCGATGTTGAGGAACACGTGCGCCGGGGCATCGCTGTCGAAGGTGTACCGCTCGACGCCGACGCGGGTGTCGGCGGTGGCTTCGACGTCGACGCCGCCGTAGTCGGTCAGCCGGGTGCGGTAGTAGCCCGCGTCGCCGACCTCGCCGTCGTGCGTGGCCGCGGCCGCGTAGCGCTCATGGTCGAAAGTGGACGGTGCGGTGATGTCGAAGTCGTGCCCGGTGCCGGCGCCGATGCTGCCGGTGGTCGGCAGCGTCGAGACCAGCCCGCCCTGCTCCCAGCAGCCCGCACCGGAGAGGAAGAAGTGCCCGAACCCCTTGATCTTGGCGTCGTCGTACTGCCAGCCCGCGTAGTGCGATCCGATCGGGCTGACCTGCGTCATGCCGAACGGCGCGGCCGCGCCGGGGAAGGTGTTGCCCTCGTCCTTGGTGCCGATGAAGGTGTTCACCGCCTCGACGGGGTTGGCGGGCTGCGCGGCGGCGGGTAGTTGTGCTCCGGTCAGCCCGGCCAGGAGCAGTGCGGCGGTGGTCGCGATCCTGCGACGGCGGCGATGCGTTGGCACTCGGCCCTCCCACATTGGCGACAACGTTGTCATGTGGAGCTTGATCACCAGCCTAGGGCGATCCGGGGAGGGTTCGGCAATCCGCCGTGCGTGTTACGCGCCGCGGAGCACTTCGATGCGGTCCGAACCGGGCCGCGACATGACCCAGCTCGAACCGGACAGCGACTTGGCGCGCTGCTTCAGCGGCGCGAGCCGGCTGGAGGCCTCGTCGTAGCCGTGGACCGTGGTCGGCGTGCACACCAGCGTCGCCAGCGAGAGGGTCACGTCGAGATCGCCAGCCGAGCGCGACGGGTCGAGCACCAGGCTCGCCAGCCGCACCAGGTCGTCGAGATCGCTCACCAGCAAGAAGTCGTCGCCGCCGACGTGGCCGACCTGCACCGACCGCAGCGCCGTCGCCGCGTCGGTGAGGCCGCGGCCGATCGAGCGGATCAGGTCGTCGCCCGCGGAGAACCCGGCCGTGTCGTTGACCTTCTTGAAGCTGTCGATGTCCAGCCAGCTCACCGCGAAGATCTCGCCGGCGGCGATCCGGCGCGCCACGTCGCGGGCGATCGCGTCGCTGCCCGGCAGCCGCGTCAGCGGGTTGAGCGCCGCCGCCTCCTCCACCTTCAGCTCCGCCATGCCGCGGATCAGGTCGCCGGCCCGCACCGCGCCCAGGCAGCGGCCCGACTCGTCGACCACGATCGCGTCGTCGTACATCCGGTACTGGTCCGAGCGGGTCACCAGGCCCAGCGCTTCCATCGCCGTCGTCGCCGTGTTGACCACCCGCGGCTCGTCGGCCAGCCGCGACGCCGCGCGCTTGGCGTGCAGCGCGTGCCCGTAGGGGCCGGTCACCGCGAGCAGGAACCGGTTGCGGTCGATGGTCCACCGCGGCCGGTTCAGCTCGTCGACCAGCACCACGCCGCTGATCTCGGGGTGGTCGGCCAGCACGCCGCGCACCTTGTCGGCGGTCGCGTCGATCGGCAGCATCGTCGCGGGCGACAGGAACTCCGTCACCCGGGGTCCGGTCGCGAGGGTGCTGATCGACGGGCCGTGCGGATCGGTCACCTCCGCCGCCACGCCGGGCACGCTGCTCGCCGTCGGGGGCCGCCGGGCCGCCGGGGCGAGCAAGTTCCCCTGCACCAGGCGAATGCCGTTGCGGCGCAGCGCGGTCAGCTGGCGCTCGTTCTCCACGCCCTCGGCGACCAGCTGGCTCTCGGTCGATTCGCACAGGTGGCGGACCGCCTCCACCACCGCGACCCGGGCGGCGCTGTCCGGCAGCCCGGCGACCACGCCGCGGTCCAGCTTCACCACGGCGGGCCCGATGTCGGCGATCAGGGTCAGCGGCACGTCGCCCTCGCCCACGCCGTCCAGGGCGACCTGGAAGCCGTCGGCGCGCAGCTTCTCCACCCCGCTGAGCAGCGCGGCGGAGTCCAGCCGGGCGAACGGCGGGCCGATCTCCAGCGTCACCTCCTGCTCGCGGCGGCCGATCTCGCGGAGCTTCTCGCGCAGCAGGTCGAGCCGGGGGAGGTCGTGGGTGACGGTGCCGCCGAAGATGTTCAGGTGGAGGGGCAGCAGGGACTCGTGCTCCGCAGCCGAGGTCAACGCGGCCGTCGCGAGTTCCACGTCCAGCTCGGTCAGCCGCCGCTGCCGGGCGGCCTCCCGGAAGAGGTCCTGGACGTGCGCGCCCGCCGGCCGGGCCAACGCCTCGATCGCGACGATGGCACCGGTCTTGATGTTGATCAACGGCTGGAACGCGAAGCGCACTTCGTCAACCAACGCGAGCACGGAGTCGATGCTGCCCGGACTCATGCCGCTCCATCGACGGTGTTCACGACCTGTTCACCGACATCTCAGTTCCTCATCCCCGGCGGAGGACACCGCCTCTCCCCGCGGCCCAACCTAGCCTGTTTTGCCAGCGTGAAGCATCGGCCAGTCGGCGACCCTGTGGCCATCGACACAACGAAACGGAGCGGTTCCGCTGCGGGCGGTGTGCGGGTTTCAGCTGCCGCCGAGTCCGTGCCGGGCGGGCGGGTGGCCCACCGTGAGGCCGCCGAGCATCAATCTGCGCCGGATTCGCCACGGCGCGCTGCGGAAGAGGGCCGACATCGCGGCGGTCGTCCCGGCGGCGCTGCCCTCGGCCGCCAGGAACGCTGTCCGGTGCGGCTCGTCCAGGCGGAAGAACACCTCGAAGAACTCCGGCACCAGGTCCGGGGGGAGCGACAGCAGGGCCTGCAGGGCCCGGTGCCGCAGCGAGTGCGCGGCCACCACGCGCGGCGGCCACAAGATCGACCAGCTCGCCCTGGCGGCGGAGGCCGGGCCGGAGGGGCGCGCGGCGCTGATCGCCGCCGCCAGCCACGGCGCGCGTTGCAGGGAGCCCGCCACGCTGAACCCGGTCGCCGGGTGCACGAAGCCCGCCGCCGCGCCGAAGGGGATCACCCGCCCGGGCCGGGGCAGCGGATCGTCCACCGGGAACCTGACCCGCTCCTCGCCGATCCGCTCCTGCTCGGTCACCCCGGCGGCGGCGAGCCGTCCGGCGAGCCGCCTGCGCAGCAGGGCCAGCGGCAGCGCCGGGCGGCGCGCGAGCGAGGTCTCTTCGAGCAGCACCCGCTCCGGACCGAGGCGGACCGCGTAGAGGAACGTGGGCCAGCCGCCGCGGGTCTGCGGCGCGGGGTGCCAGTCCATGAACACGCCGGCGTCCGGATCGCAGAACGGTTCCGCGGCAGCGGCGTCGACCACCCAGCCCACCGCGGACTGCTGGGCCGCGGGGTGGGCCGGGCGCCCGCCGGAGAGGGCCCGCGCGGCGCCGGTCGCGTCGACCACGACAGCCGCGGCGATCCGCCGGCCGTCCTTGAGCACCACCGTCGAGCCCGTCGGCCCGTGCTCGGCGGCCGTCGCGCGCCCGGTCACCTCGACGATGTCGGGACGCCAGAGGTGCTTCCACAGCGCCGCGTTGTCCAGCACCGCGTACGGCCGCTGCCATTCGTGCCGCTCGGTGCCGCGCACCGCCATCCGCGGCATCACCGATGCCATCGCAGCTGGTGGCACCGACGGCGGCAGCTCGTCGCGCCAGGTCCCGTAGGTGTGCGGCCAGACGCGTCGCGGTGCGGGATCGACGAGCGTCACCTGCAGGCCGGTATCGCTGCAGGCAGCCGCCGCCGCACGACCCGCCGGGCCGCCGCCCACGACAACGACATCCACCGGAGCATCAGATCACGTCGGCCACCAATCGCGCCGCCAGGGCCGCTAACGTGAGCCCATGCAGGATGTGCAGCCAACCCGGACCGGTCGGCGCAGCAGCCGCGCCGGATCCGCCCACGGCCCAGGTGACCTGGCCGCCAGCCCGTTCCGCGCGGACCGCGACCGGGTGTCCAGCTCCGCGTTCTTCGCCCGCCTCGGCGGGGTGACGCAGGTGGTCAGCCCCAGCGGCTCCGGGCTGCTCCTGCACAACCGGCTCACCCACAGCCTGAAGGTCGCGCAGGTCGCCCGGGCCATCGCCGAGCGGCTGATGGCCGACCGGGAGAACGTGGCGCGCCTGGACCGCCTCGGCGGCTGCGACCTGGACGTGGTCGAGGCCGCCGGGCTCGGCCACGACCTCGGGCACCCGCCGTTCGGGCACCTCGGCGAGAGCGTGCTGGACAGGCTGGCGCGGCAGCGCTTCTCGCTGCCGGACGGGTTCGAGGGCAACGCCCAGACCTACCGCGTGGTCACCCGCATCGACGTGCGCGGCGTCGGCGGCGAGGGACTGGACCTGACCGCGGCGGTGCGGGCCGCGCTGCTGAAGTACCCGTGGACCCGGCTGTCCCGGCCGCAGCCGCACCCCCGGCACCTGGCCTCGCCGCCGCGCGGCGCATCCGAGCCGGAGGACCAGCCGGGCACCGGATCGGCGAAATTCTCCTGCTACAGCAGCGAAATCGATGATCTGATCGATGCCCGCGCGGCGTTCGGCGGCCGGATCGAGGACTGGCAGCAGACCGTCGAGGCGTCGATCATGGACACCGCCGACGACATCGCCTACGCGATCCACGACCTGGAGGACTTCCACCGAGTCGGGGTCCTGCAGCACACCAGCGTCTCGCACGAGCTGACCGAGTGGCTCGGGCACGTCGCGGAGTTCGCCGCCCGATCCGACGCCGAGCTCGCCGGCGACGGCATGCGCCCCGGCTGCTCGCTGGAGCGGCTGCGCCGCCGGCTGCACGCCAAGGACGACTGGATCGCCGACGACGAGGCGTTCGTCAGCGCGGTGAAGAAGGTCGTCGCGAACCTCGTCAACAAGCTGCTGGAGGTGCCCTTCGACCGGTCCCAGCTCGCCGAGCGGTCCATCGCGGCCTTCTCCGGGGAGTGGACGCAGCGCTTGGTCGAGGGCATCCAGGTCGACGAGCACCCGAACACGCGGTCCGGGCACGTGGCGCTCGCGGTGGAGCAGTGGCACGAGGTGCAGGTGCTGAAGTTCGTGCACCGCCGGTTCGTGCTGCAGCGCCCCGACCTCGCGCTGCACCAGCGCGGCCAGGACCGGCTGCTGAGCAAGCTCGTCGAGGCCCTGGACAACTGGCTGATCGACCGCAGCGAGGCCGCCCGGCTGCCGCGCCGCCTGCGCGACCTGTTCGACCGGGCCCGTGCCGAGTTCTCGCAGCTGCGCAGCGACGACCCGGAGCTGCTGCTGGCGCCGGGTGACGCGGAGCCGGTCGGCGCGGAGCGCCTGGAGCGGATGGCGCGCGGCCGAGCGGTGATCGACTTCGTCGCCTCGCTGACCGACGACCAGGCCGCCGCGTTGCTGGAGGCGCTGTCGGGCCGGACCACGCAGCTGTGGAACGACACGTTCGTGCTGTGAGCAGGAGCACCGCCGGTTGTGACCGACGTGATGAGGTCTGCGATCAAATCGGTGGACAACGCCCGATACACTGGGTTCGTGGTTAGCAAGCGCTACGTGGTTCGCGTTCCCCGCGCCACTCCATCGCTGATTCGCCCGGTCGTCGTTTAGCGACCGAGCCGCTCAGCAGTGCCCGCGCCCACCCGGCCCGGCCGGTGGGCGCGCTCATGGAATCGCTTGACCACCGACTTTCGGAGTTCCCCTTGATTTCTGCCACCGGCCTGGAACTGCGCGCCGGCTCCCGCATCCTGCTCTCCGACGCGACCCTGCGCGTCCAGCCCGGCGACCGGATCGGCCTGGTCGGCCGCAACGGCGCGGGCAAGACGACGACGCTGCGCGTGCTCGCCGGCGAGGGCCAGCCCTACGCAGGCGACGTGATCCGCCGCGGCGAGATCGGCTACCTGCCGCAGGACCCGCGCGAAGGCGACCTCACCGTCACGGCGAAGGACCGGGTGCTCTCCGCGCGCGGGCTGGACCAGCTGATCCGCGACATGGAGAAGGCCCAGACCGCGATGGCCGAGCTGGTCGACGACCGGGAGCGGGACAAGGCGATCGCCCGCTACGGCCGGCTGGAGGAGCGCTTCGCCGCGCGCGGCGGCTACGCCGCGGAGAGCGAGGCCGGGCGCATCTGCAGCAACCTCGGCCTGCCCGACCGGGTGCTCAACCAGCCGTTGCGCACGCTCTCCGGTGGTCAGCGCCGCCGCGTGGAGCTCGCCCGGATCCTGTTCGCCGCGTCGGAGGCCGGGCCCGGCGGCGGTTCGGCCAGCACGTTGCTGCTCGACGAGCCGACCAACCACCTCGACGCCGACTCGATCAACTGGCTGCGCGACTTCCTGAAGAACCACGACGGCGGCCTGGTGGTCATCAGCCACGACGTGGAGCTGCTGGCGGCCGTGGTCAACAAGGTGTGGTTCCTGGACGCCATCCGCGGCGAGGCGGATGTGTACAACATGGACTGGGACCGCTACCAGGACGCCCGCGCCGCGGACGAGAAGCGCCGCCGCCGCGAGCGCGCCAACGCCGAGAAGAAGGCGTCGGCCCTGATGGCGCAGGCGGACAAGATGCGGGCCAAGGCGACCAAGGCGGTCGCGGCCCAGAACATGGCCCGCCGGGCGGAGAAGCTGCTGGCCGAGGCGGAGACGGAGCAGGCCCAGGAGAAGGTCGCCAAGATCCGCTTCCCGGAGCCGGCCGCGTGCGGGCGCACCCCGCTGACCGCCGACGGGCTGTCCAAGTCCTACGGTTCGCTGGAGATCTTCAGCGGCGTCGACCTGGCGGTGGACCGCGGCGCCAAGGTCGTCATCCTCGGCCTCAACGGTGCGGGCAAGACCACCCTGCTGCGCCTGCTCGGCGGCATGGAGAAGCCCGATTCGGGTGAGATCGTGCCTGGTCACGGGCTTCGCGTCGGGTACTTCGCGCAGGAGCACGAAACGCTGGACCACGACGCGACGGTGTGGGAGAACGTCCGCAGCGCCGCGCCGGACACCCCGGAGCAGCAGCTGCGCACCCTGCTCGGCGCGTTCCTGTTCCAGGGCGAGCAGTTGAAGCAGCCAGCCGGCACCCTCTCCGGCGGCGAGAAGACCCGGCTCGCGCTCGCGGGCCTGGTCTCCAGCGCGGCGAACGTGCTGCTGCTGGACGAGCCGACCAACAACCTCGACCCGGCGAGCCGCGAGCAGGTGCTCGACGCGCTGCGCAGCTTCGCCGGCGCCGTCGTGCTGGTCACGCACGATCCCGGCGCGGTTCAGGCACTCGAACCGGAACGGGTCATCCTGCTGCCGGATGGGACCGAAGACCACTGGTCGGACGACTACTTGGACCTCGTCCAGTTGGCCTAGCCGAGGTTGCGCTCGCAGCGTCCGCTACTACGGATGGATTAGTGCATTCCGGTGATCGCCGCGCGGTCATCTCGACCGTTGGCCGATCTTTTTTCCATGATCGCCTGGCGTTCCCGCGTTTCCTGTTCGATCATTGCGCTGACAGGGGTCGCGAGGCCCGACCTGCTCAGAGGGAAGGCGGGGACACCGTGGCTGAGCTGAAGAAAGGCGCGCGCATCACGGGTAGCGCGCGGGACAAGCTTGCCAGTGACCTGAGAAAGAAGTACGAGAAGGGGGCGAGCATCCGCGCTCTGGCCGAGTCGACCGGCCGGTCCTACGGGTTCGTGCACCGCGTCCTGAGCGAATCAGGCGTGCAGTTGCGGGGCCGCGGGGGCGCGACGCGCTCGAAGAAGAAGTGAGCACGACGGCCACCGGCCGTCTGCACCTACGACATAGCACGACTCCAGAGATCTGCTCAGATCTGCAATGGAGGTCCGCTTGGCGGATTCGATAGTGGACGCCGGCCTGTTGGATCGTGGCGGTGTGGGGTTCACGATCCACGGGCGGCGGGCCACGATCACCTTGGACCGCCCGGACAAGCTGAATGCGCAGACACCGCACACCTGGCAGGCGCTGCGGGAGATCGGACGATCCCTGGGCCCGGAGGTCCGGGTAGTGGTGGTGCGCGGCGTGGGCCGGTCGTTCTCGGCCGGCCTGGACCGCCGGCTCTTCGGTTTCGCCGACGTCGACGGGGCGCCCGGGCTGGCGGCGCTGGCCCAGCGCCCCACCGAGCAGGCCGATGCCGAGATCGCCGGCTTCCAACAGGGGTTCAGCTGGCTGCGCGAACCCGATCGGGTGACCATCGCGGCCGTGCAGGGGCACGCCATCGGCGCTGGTTTCCAGCTCGCCCTGGCGTGCGACCTGCGCGTGCTCGCCACCGATGCCCGGCTGCGCATGGCGGAGACCGGCCTGGGGCTCGTGCCGGATCTTGGCGGCACGTTGCCCCTGGTCAGGACCGTTGGTTACGCAAGGGCAGTGGAAATCTGCCTGACCGGGCGGGAAATTCAGGCGGACGAGGCACTGCGGCTCGGTCTGGCCAACTCCGTCGTCGAACCCGACCTGCTCGACGACGCCGTGGATCAGCTCGCCGATGCCGTCGCCCAACCGCCGGACGGCGCGGTCCGCGAGACCTTGGCGCTGCTGGTCCAGGCCGACGAGGCAGTCGACCCGGAGCAGCAGCTCGCCGCCGAGCGCGCCGCCCAGCTGCGCCGCATCGCGGAACTGGCCGAGCAGTTCGGCTCGGACTAGTTCAGGCCGGGCACCCGCGCTCCGTAGTGCGCGAGGTTGGCGGCGTTGGCTTCGTCGCCGCCGACCGTGTTCGAGCTGCGCCAGACCGGCAGGTCGACGCCGGCCGCGCCGGCCAGGTCGTACATCTGCACCAGCAGCATGTTCCACAGGAACGCGTTCGCCATCGAGGACAGCGGTGCCGTCACCGGCTCCGCCGGCGGGTAGCTCGCGTCACCGCCCGGGACCAGGGTGTCCAGCACGATCTCGGCTTCTTCGGCCAGCGTCGTGCCCGCGCGCTTCGGGGCCTCGGCGCTGGCCGTCGGCGAGGTGATCGCCACGACCGTCGAGCCCGCCGCGTGGGCGAGCCTGGCAAGTTCCACCGGGTAGGGGTTCACCCCGGAGTTGGAGAACACCACCAGCGCGTCCGCGCCGCCCCGGAAACCGGCCGCGGTGAGCACCTCCTCGGCCAGGCCGGTGCGGCGTTCGGTCCTGGTGCTGGCCACCGCGCCGTGCAGGGGCAGCAGGTCCGGGTGGTACAGCGGCCGCACCGCGGCCAGGCCGCCCGCCCGGTAGTACGACTCCATCACGCCGGCCAGCGAGTGGCCCGCGCCCGCGGTGAACACGAGGCCGTCCGTCCGGACCGCTGCGAAGAGGCGGTCGGCGGCGGCCCGCAGGGCCTCGGCGTTGTGGGTGCCGATCTTTCGCAGGTGTTCCAGCGTCTGCTCGGCGTGAACCGGGCCTGTTTCCGACATCTTGCGCTCCCGTGGCGAGGTGATCGCGGACATGAGGTCTATACCAATCGCGGGGATGCCGGTCAAGGCGCGCGGCGTGCCCCTGCCCACCACTGGTGTGGTGCGCGGGCTACGCTGTTGATCAGCCTGCAAGATCGAACAGCCAGGGGATGCATGCCGCAACGAGGCAACCGCCGGGAACTGCTCGCCGACGCCGCCATCGAGGTGCTGGCGCGCGATGGAGGCCGCGGGCTGACGCACCGCGCCATCGATCGCGAGGCCGAGGTTCCAGAGGGCACGACCAAGAACTACTACCCGACGCGCAGCGCGGTGTTCCTGGCCGTTGCGCGCTACCTCGCCGCCCAGCACACCGAGGCGCTGCGCGGCCTGCGCAGCCAGGTTCCCGCCGACGTCACCGGCGAGGACATCACCGCGCTGTACGCGGCGATGCTGCGGCGGATGTCGACGAGTGCGCGCTCCCAGTTCCTGGCGCTGTTCGAGCTGCACTTGGAGGCGGTGCGCAATCCCGAAGTGCGCGAGGAGCTCGGGGACATCACCGAGGCCAATGTGGACACCGCGGTGCAGCTGCAGGCCGCGGTGGGGCGCCGGATGAGCCGCCGCGGCGCGGGATTGCTCGATGCGGGCATGCTCGGCGTCGCGCTGTCGATGCTCAGCCTGCCCGACGATCTGGTCGAGGAGCTCGGGTTCGACGACCCGGACGGGCTCGCGCGGGCGTTATTGTCCCTCGCCTCGGTGCGGGACGAACCGGCGATCAGCGTGCTGCGCGACCACGCCAGCTGATCGCCGGGCGACCGTGCGATGGCGCTGCGGGACCGCCGTATGACGCACGGTAGCCTTTGGGGGGAACGAGATCTGGGCAGGGCGTCCTGGGGGTCGCCCACGATCGAAGTGGATGCAGGGAACCCATGTCGAATCCAGCACCGGACGAGACCGGCCCGCTCGAACCGCCTGCGGTCGTGTTCGCCCGCCTCACGGACGTCCCGGTGGACGCCTTGGACAAGCTGATCGAGGCGACGCACGAGGTCTACGCCGACCTCAACAAGGTGCTCGGCCACCCGTACTGGGGAGACCTGGTGTTCCACCAGGGCGCGGCGATCAAGGCGCTGAAGGAGGCGCGGATCTGCCTGGAAGGCCTGCGTTCCGAGGCGATCGGGGCCCGCAACACCGAACTCGGGATCACGGTCGCGACCGTGGTGGCCGACGGCGAGCGGTACTACGCGCAGACCGAGGACGACAAGGCCGAGCTGGTGGACCGGGTGCTCCGGCCGCAGCAGCCCGGCGCCAGCCACCTCTACGTCTGGGACCGCCCGCACGAGGATCCGGACGCGGCCGGGCCGTACCAGCAGATCCGGATCGTCACCGACGCGGAGGCCGAGGTCGGCGTCCTGAACTTCACCGAGGAGTCCGAGGAAGGCGACCTCGACTCCTGGCACACGCTCAACCCGGAGCCGTCGGCGGACGCGCCCGCACTGCCGTTCGACGCGGGCAGCACGCTGAAGTTCCCGCGCAACGCGGTGCTGCCGTTCCGGGAACTCCGGGCGGCGCTGGACGAATTCACCCGAACCGGGCAGCGGCCGTCGGCCGTGCAGTGGCAGGCTGCGCGCTGGGGCGATCTGTAATCAGCCGTAGATGCCCTGGACGGCGCGCGCGGCGATGGTCGTCACGATCTTGAACGCCTTCATCGCCTCGGTCATGTCCGGCGCGTCGAACCCGACCCGCCGCACGCCCAGCTGCTCGACGGTCGGGATCACCGCGGCGGCCGCGGCGAGGTGCGCGGCGTCGAATTCCACCTCGATGCGGTGCGGGCGGGCCACGCCTCCGGTCCGCTCGGCCAGGCGCAGGCTTTCGCTTGCCGCGGCGCGGATGTCGGCCGCGGTGCGGGCCGGCGGGCGGCAGATCGCCGCGTAGCGGCTGACGCATTCCTTCACCACGACGGTCTTCGCCGCGGGCGCGTACCCGGCGGCCTCGGCGCAGGCCCGGTCGTCGCCGGTGACCAGCAGGACCGGCACCCCGTACTCGGCGGCGAGCGCCGCGTTGAGGCCGCCCTCGCCGGCGGGCGCGCCGTCGAGCCACACCCCGGTGATGGAGTTCTCCAGGTAGGTGTGGGAAAGGACGCCTTCCTCGCCGGCGCCCGCGTGGTAGCCGACGAACGCCACACCGTCCACATCGGACTCTATGCCCTGCATCATCGACAGCGGCTTGTGCCGCCCGGTCAGCAGCACCGCGCGCTCGTCGAGGTCCTCCAGCAGCAGGTTCCGCTGGGACGAATGCGCTTCGTTCACCAGCACGCCGGTGGCGCCCGCCGCGCAGAGCCCTTCGACGCACGCGTTGACATCTCCGGTGAACAGGCGCCGGAAGCGCTGCCACTGCTCGGTTCCAGGCACCACGTCGTCGGTCCAGGTGACGCCGGTGACGCCTTCCATGTCCGCTGAGAGCAAGATCCGCACGCCGCCCAATCTATGCCCCACGACCAGACATTCGAGGCGCGGCTCGCCGATCGGGTAACGGTTCGGTACCTGTGCGTGATGCCGCTCGGAGACAACCGCCGGTTAACCATTGACGAACAGCGCCTGAAGGTGGTTCCTTCTTCTCACTCGCCACGAAGGAGGGGTCGCCGTGGGCAGACGATTCGCCGTGCTCTGGACTGCGCTGCTGGTCGCCTTGTTGGTGCCGATGCCGGCAACCGCGCAGCAGGACGGCGCGCGCCAGGAGGGCGCGACGCTGCGGATCGGGCTGCAGCAGCAGATCGACTCGCTGAACCCCTTCCTGGGGTACACGTTGGCCTCCACCGACATCTTCCGCTCCATCTACCCGACGCTGACCACGTACAGCCCGGACGACTTCTCGGTGATGCCGGAGCTCGCCGAGAGTTGGGAGCCGTCCCCGGACAAGCTCACCTGGACCTTCCGGATCCGGGCCGGCGTCAAGTGGTCCGACGGGCAGCCGGTGACCGCCCGCGACGCCGCCTACACGTTCAACCGGATGATGACCGATCCGGCCGCGAGCACCGCCAACGGCAACTTCGTGGAGAACTTCGAGACCGTCACCGCACCGGACGACACCACGCTGGTCGTCCGCACCAAGACGCCGCAGGCCACGATGCTGGCGATCGACGCGCCGATCGTGCCCGAGCACGTGTGGTCGAAGGTCACCGACGTCGCGGGCTTCGCCAACGACCAGATGCCGGTGGTCGGCAGCGGGCCGTTCACGCTCACGGGCTACCGCGCGGAGCAGGACGTCACGCTGACCGCCAACCCCGATTTCTGGCGCGGCGCACCGAAGGTCGCGGGACTGCAGTTCGTCCAGTTCAAGAACAGCGACGCCGCGGTGCAGGCGCTGCGCAAGGGCGACGTCGACGTCGTCCAGAAGCTCACCCCGGCGCAGTTCGACGCGCTGGCCGGCGAGGCCGACATCGAGCAGGTCAAGGGCCAGGGGCGGCGGTTCTTCGAACTGTCGCTCAACCCGGGCGCGACCAACAGCGAGAACGAGCCGATCGGCAGCGGCCACCCGGCGCTGAAGGACGTGCGGGTGCGGCAGGCCATCGACCAGGCGATCGACCGGAAGGTCCTGGTGGACCGGGTGCTCGGCGGCTACGGCCAGGAGGGCGGCGGGTACCTGCCGCCGATCTTCTCCGACTACCAGTGGACGCCGCCGCAGCCGCGGACCTTCGACCCGGCCGCCGCCAACCGCAAGCTCGACGAGGCGGGCTACGCCCGCGGCGCCGACGGCATCCGCCGCACCCCGCAGGGCGAGCCGCTGGAGTTCAACCTCGTGCTGCACGGGTCCCGGTCGGAGGACACCCAGGTCGGCGAGTTCGTCAAGCGGTGGCTGGCCGATCTCGGCATCAACGTCGAACTCCAGCCGGTGTCGGACAACCAGCTCAACGACCGCACCACCAGCGCCGACTACGACATGGTGATCAGCGGCTGGTCGGCCAACCCGGACCCGGACTACGTGCTGCGGCTGCAGACCTGCGCGTCCCGGCCGACGCCCAGCGGCGGCGGCAACCCGGACACGTTCCTGTGCGACCAGCAGTACGACGACCTGTACAACCGGCAGCTCGGCGAGTTCGACAAGGACAAGCGCGTCGACCTGGTCCAGCAGGCGCAGGCCCGGTTCTACGACCAGGCCGCCGGGCTGATCCTGTGGTACCAGAACTCGCTGGAGGCCTACCGGTCCGACCGCTACAGCGGGTTCACCCTGCAACCGAAGGCCGATGGCGTGATCGTGGCGCAGCAGGGCTACTGGGGCTACTACGGCGCCCAGCCCACGGACAAGGCGCTGAGCGGCTCGGGCACCGACTACACCGGCGCCGCCTGGGTGCTCGGCGGGGTCGTGGTGCTGGTCGGCGTCGTCGTCGCGCTCGTGGTGGTCCGCCGCCGGGCGACCGCCGACACCCGGGAGTGAACCGTGTCCCAAGCACTCGCGACAGTCGCAGAACCGGCGCCGCCCACCGGCGGCGGCCGCCGGGCGGTCCGCTACGTGGCGGGCAAGCTGGGCGGCGGCCTGGTGAGCCTGTTCCTGGTGGCGGTGCTGGGCTTCTTCCTGTTCCGGGTGATGCCCGGCGACCCGGTGCGCACCATGACCCACGGCGCGCCGGTCACCGAGCAGCAGATCGCCGTGCTGCGCGAGCGGTTCGGCCTGGACCAGCCGCTGTGGAAGCAGTTCCTGGACTTCCTCGGCAACCTGCTGCGCGGTGACCTCGGCACCTCCTACACCTACAGCCGCCCGGTGGGCGAGCTGATCCTCGACCGCATCGGCCCGACCGTGCTGCTGGTGGGCACGGCGACCCTGATCGCCGTGCTGCTGGGGCTGTGGATGGGCTCGCGCGCGGCGTGGCAGCACGGCGGCGCCTTCGACAAGACCTCGACGTCGATCGCGCTGACGCTGTGGTCGGTGCCGACGTTCTGGCTCGGGTTGATCGTGCTGATGGCTTTCGGCGTCGGTGTCGGGCCGATCCCGGGCATGTTCCCGGTCGGCGGGATCTCCTCGCCGGACACGCCGCCGGAGCTGCTGCCGCAGGTCCTCGACGTCGCCCACCACCTCGTGCTGCCCGCGCTGACGATGGTCGCGGTGATCTACGCCGAGTACCTGATGGTGATGCGCTCGTCGCTGCTGGAGGAGATGGGCGAGGACTACCTGACCACCGCGCGCGCCAAGGGCCTGCGCGAGGACCTGGTGCGGCGGCGGCACGCGGTGCCCAACGCGCTGCTGCCCACCGTCACGCTGATCTTCCTGCGGCTCGGTCTGGTGGTCGGGGGCGCGATCACGGTGGAGACGGTGTTCTCCTGGCCGGGCCTGGGATTGCTCACCTACGAGGCGCTGCGGGTGCCGGACCTTCCGTTGCTGCAGGGCATTTTCATCGTGCTTGCGGGGAGCGTGGTGGTGATGAACGTGCTGGCCGATGTGCTCTACCGGGTGCTCGATCCGAGGGTGCGGGAATCATGACGGCCACCGCAGGGCAGATCATCCGGGCTCGCCGCCGGGCCAGGGCGGCCGAGGCGTGGCGCGTCTTCCGCGCCGACCGGGCCGGTTTGGTGGGGCTCGTGGTGCTGGTCGTGGTCGGTTTGCTGGCGTTGTTCGCGCCGCTGCTCACCGATGCCGGCGGCCTGGACGTCACGCGGGCGCCGGGCCGCCCGCTGCAGGCGCCGAGCGGCGAATTCTGGCTCGGCACCGACGAATCCGGGCGTTCGGTGCTGCTGCTGACCTGGTGGGGCGCGCGGGTTTCGCTGGTCGTCGGCCTGTCGGCGGCCGTGCTGTCGGTGCTGATCGGCACCGTGGTGGGGGTGCTCGCCGCGCACTTCGGCGGCTGGACCTCCCGGGTGCTGCTGCGCTTCACCGACTTCTTCCTGGTCCTGCCGTCGCTGGTGCTGGCCATCGCGCTGTCCACGGTGCTCGCCCGCGGGCTGTGGACGATCGTGCTGGCCATCGGGGTGACGGCGTGGCCGCCGACGGCGCGGATGGTGCGCGCGCAGACGCTGACGATCGAGGCCCGCCCCTACATCGAGCGGGCCCGGGCGCTGGGCGCGGGGCACGGCCACGTCATCGGCCGCCACGTGCTGCCCGCCGTGCTGCCGCTGGTGTTCGCCAACACGACGTTGTCGGTGGCCAGCGCGATCATCGCCGAGTCGACGCTGTCGTTCCTGGGCCTGGGCGATCCGAGCATGGTTTCGTGGGGCTCGATGCTGAAGTCCGCGATGGACACCGGTGCGGTGACCGGCGGCGCGTGGTGGTACCTGCTGCCGCCGGGCGTGGGAATCGTGGTGGTGGTGCTCGGTTTCACGCTCTGCGGACGGGCGCTGGAGGCCGTGTTCAATCCGAGGCTGCGGGGGCGGCGGTGACTCCGATTCTGGAATTCCGGGACGTGTCGGTGACCTATCGGGGCTCCGAGGAACCCGCGGTGCGCGGCGTGAGCCTGAGCCTCGGCGAGGGCGAAACCCTCGGCCTGGCAGGGGAATCCGGCTGCGGGAAGACGACGCTGGCGATGTCCGTGCTGCGACTGCTGCCGAGTTCGGCGCGCATCGACGGCGAGGTCCTGCTGGACGGTCAGGACGTGCGCGAGATGACGTTCGGGCAGCTGCGCGCGGTGCGCTGGGCGAGCGCTTCGGTGGTGTTCCAGGGCGCCATGCACGCGTTGAACCCGGTGCGCACCATCGGCGATCAGATCGCCGAGCCGATCAAGCTGCACGGCCGGGCGAACGGCGACCTGCGCAAGCGGGTCGCGGAGCTGCTCGCGCAGGTGGAGCTGCCCGCGGAGCGGGCCGACGCCTACCCGCACGAGCTGTCCGGCGGGCAGAAGCAACGGGTGATGATCGCGATGGCGCTGGCCTGCGAGCCGCGCCTGGTCATCGCCGACGAGCCGACCACGGCGCTGGACGTGGTGGTGCAGGCCCAGATCCTGGATCTGATGGGCCGGCTGGTCGCCGAGCGCGGCATCGCGCTGCTGATGATCAGCCACGACCTGTCGGTGCTGTCGGCCAGCTGCGAGCGGCTGGCGGTGATGTACCAGGGGCAGGTCGTCGAGCACGGTCCGTCGGGGCAGGTCATGACCGATCCGCAGCACGCCCACAGCCAGGCGCTGGCCAGTGCCTTCCCGACCGTCGGCGACCCGCGGTTCCGGCTCACCGAAGGGGCGCCGAGCGGGCCCGCGCTGCTGTCGGCGGAGGCGGTGTCGGTCGACTTCACCAGCCGTTCCGGGCAGACCGTGCGCGCCGTGCGCGGGGTGGACCTGGAGGTGGGCGAGAACGAGATCGTCGCGCTGGTCGGCCAGTCCGGCTCCGGCAAGACGACGCTGGCCCGGACGATGCTGGGGCTGCAGCAGCCGACGGGCGGTGCGGTGCGCTTCGACGGCGTGCCGCTGCCGACCGGCAGCGCCGGGCTGCGCGAGTACCGCAAGCAGGTGCAGCTGGTGCTGCAGGACCCGACCGGCGCGCTCAACCCCCGGCACACGGTTTACGAAGCGGTGGCGGAAGGTCTGCGGATCCACGGCATCACCGACGACGAGCGCGGTCGTGTCGCGGCGGCGCTGGAGGCGGCGGAGCTGCGGCCTGCGGAGAAGTTCTTCGGCCGCCTGCCGCAGGAGCTCTCGGGCGGCCAGCGGCAGCGCGTGGTGATCGCGGGAGCGCTGGTGCTGGAACCGCGGGTGCTGATCGCGGACGAGCCGGTGGCGTCGCTGGACGCGACGGTGCGCGGCGAGATCCTGGCGCTGCTGCTGCGCCTGCGGGTCGAACGCGGCCTGTCGACGCTGGTGATCACCCACGACCTCGGCCTGGCCTGGAACATCGCGGACCGGGTGGCGGTGATGTACCATGGCGATCTGGTGGAGGTCGGCCCGGTGGAGCAGGTCCTGCTCGACCCCAAGCACGACTACACGAAGACGCTCCTGGCCGCCGTCCCGTCCGTCGAGCGCCGCGTGGCGTAGCCGTTTCAGTCGAGGCTGTCGACGATGGCGGGGCGGCCTGGGCGGTCGACTCGGACCACGAGGTCCGCGAGGCGTTCCGGGGTGGCTTCTTCGGCGTAGCGCCGGAATGCGGGCAGCGTCCAGCGGTCCGGTTCCGGGGTTCGCCGCTGCAGGGCCGCTTCCGGGAGCCAGAGGTGGATCGCGAAGTCGAAGTCCAGGCCCGCGCCGAGCAGCAGCGGTCCGTCCACAATGGCCACCCCGCGGGGCGGGAGGGCGATGCGGGCGAGTCGGGGCGAGCGGTCCGCTTCGGCGTCCCAGAAGGCGGGTAGCACCTGGCCGTTTCCGCTCGCGGACAGCGGGGTCAGCACCTCGCGGGTCAGGGCTTTCAGGTCGAACCAGTTCTCGTAGAACGAGTCCGGGTCGTGGCGGCCGTGTTCCAGTCGCAGCGAGGCCGGGCGCAGGTAGTCCGCGGCGCGCACCCGGACCACCTCGCGCCCCAGCGCCCGCAGCGGTTCCACCAGCGCGGCGGCGAAATCGCCGGTGTCGGCGGCGGGTGCGCCGTCCACCGCCACCCGAGCCCAGCGGCCCCGCAGGGCATCGATGCGGTCCACCACCTCCGCGGCCAGCAGGTCGGGGGAGATGGGGCGGACGCGCATGGGCCCGAAGGTATCAAGCCGCCTTCAGGAACTCCCGCAGGTGCGCCAGCACCGCTTCCGGGCGTTCCTCGGGCAGGAAGTGGCCGCATTCCGGGATTTCGGCGCTGGTGAGGTCGTCGGCGTAGTCGAGCCAGATCTCGCGCATCGGCAGCCGGGCGGGCAGGCCGGCCGAGCCCCACAGCGCCAGCACCGGCATGGTCAGCTTCCGGCCCGCCGCCGCGTCGACGTCGTCGTGCTCGCTGTCGTGCGGGAACGACGCCCGGTAGTCGTCGAAACCGGCGCGCAGCGCGCCGGGCGCGGAGAAGGCGCGCACGTACTCGTCGATCGCCGCGGCTTCCAGGCCGTGCCGGTTGACCGTCCAGCGCTCGAAGAAATACCCGAGGTAGCCCGCGACGTCGGCGCCGGCCAGGCGTTCCGGCAGGTCCGGCTGCATGTGGAACAGCCAGTGCCAGTAGGCCATGCCGGCTTCGGTGTTCAGCCGCTTCCACATCTCGCGGGTCGGCACGACGTCCAGCAGCGCCAGCCGGTCGACCTGCGCCGGGCGGTCCAGGCCCCAGCGGTGCGCCACCCGCGCGCCCCGGTCGTGGCCGACGACGCTGACCGACTCGAAGCCCAGCGATTCGGCCAGCGCGGCCACGTCGGAGGCCATCGTGCGCTTGTCGTAGCCGGTGCGGGGCTTGTCGGTCCGGCCGTAGCCGCGCAGGTCCGGCGCGATCACGGTGTGGGTGCGGGCCAGCTCCGGGATCAGCTTCCGCCAGCAGTGGCTGGTCTGCGGCCAGCCGTGCAGCAGCACCAGGCCCGGGCCGCTGCCCGCCCGCGTGTAGTGCACGCGCAAACCGTTGATCAGGGCGACTTCTTCGGTCGGCATCCGGCGAACTCCGATTCTAACCGTCTTGAGGGGTTAGAACTTAGAATGCCATATCGACGGCCGGCGGAGGGGACGAGAATGGGTGATTGGATCTGGGACGGCGGTCGTCCCAGCCTCGATCTGGTCAACACGCTGCGCGACCGCTACTGCGGCGGCCGCGAACTGCTGGTGACGCCGGATCGCCTGGCCGAATGGCTGCGCGAGGCCGGGCTCCGAGCCGGCAGCGCGCCCGCGGACGCGCACGTCGAGTTCGCGCGCGAGCTGCGCGAGGCGATCGACCGGTCGCTGCAGGCCCGGGCCCAGGGGATCGGCATCGCGGAGTCCGATGTGGACCTGATCAACGAAGCCGCTCGCGCGGAGAACCGCGCCGCGGCCCAGCTGCTGGTGCGCCCGGACGGGTCGGTGGAAGCCCGGCGACCGCCGCCGGACGACCCGGTGCGGGCCGCGCTGGCGGCGGTCGCAGTCGACGCGATCGACCTGCTCGCCACCGAGCCGTTCCCGCGCGTCGCCGTCTGCGCCTTCCACCTCTGCGGGATCCGGTTCGTCGACGTCTCCCCGGCGCGAAACCGGCAGTGGTGCTCGATGGCTCGGTGCGGAAACCGCGCGAAGGCCCGCCAGCACTACGCGCGGAAGAAAGTGAACTAGAGGGGCTGTTTCCAAGTTGCGCAGGTGGGCTGAGCGGCTGCGCCGCTTCAAGAACAAGTGCCTGCGAACTAGAGCAGCGCGGGCTGCAGGATCGAGAGGCGCTGCGCGTCGGTGTCGAGTTCGGCGGCCACCCCGAGCGGGATGGTGCGCTGGGCCGTGCAATGGCCGAAGCCCAGCTCCCACAGGATCGGCACGCCCAGGCCGCCCAGGCGGTCCGACATCACCGCGCGCACCTCTTCCAGCGGTCCGCACTCCGTCCAGGAACCGAGCGCGATCCCGGCGGCGTGGTCGAACCAACCCGCGCGCAGCAGCTGCGTGACGAACCGGTCCAGCTGGTACGGGTCCTCCGTGACGTCTTCGAGCATGGCGATGCCGCGCTCCGGCGGCGTCGGTGCGTCCGGTGCGCCGAAGGAACCCGCGACGATGCTCAGGTTGCCGCCGTAGGTGATGCCCCGCGCCCGCCCGGGCACGAGCGCGTCCGCGGTGGAGCGCGTCAGGATGGTGACCGACTCGGGCTGGAACAGGGTGCGGCGCAGGTGCTCCCGCGCCGCCGCGTCTTCGGTGAACGCCTTCGTCGCGGCCATCGGCCCGAACACCGTGACCAGGCCGAGCTGGGTGGCGAACGCGTCGTGCAGGGCCGTGATGTCGCTGGAGCCGGTGAACAGCTTCGGCCCGGCCGCGGCCATCTCGGTCCAGTCCAGGAGGTCGAGGATCCGCATGCTGCCGTAGCCGCCGCGCACGCAGAACACCGCGCTGACGTCCGGATCGCACCACGCCTCCTGCAGGTCGGCGGCGCGGTCGGCGTCGGTGCCCGCGAGGTAGTCCAGGCGCGGGTGGCGATCCCGGACGTGTTTGCCGACCCTGGTGTTCAGGCCCCAGGAGCGCAATTGCTCCAGTCCGGTTTCGAGCAGGTCCTCCGGCACCGGTCCGGCGGGCGCGACGAGCGCCACGGTGTCCCCGCTGCGCAGCCGGTGCGGGCGACGTAGTTCGCGCATGGTCATGACTGGTCCGCCTCTCCGCGATCCACAGTGGTGGTTGTGGCCAGCCCAATCTCCCGTTGCGTGGTTTCTCGTGGCTGGCTTGCGTCACGGTCCCCTGAGGTGCGGTTGAGGAGGACTGAGGTTGACACAGGGCTGCTCATGCCTGCTCCATCCCCGCGATCTTGACCACCGTCGGTGAGGATATCGGCACCGGAGGGGGCGCGCCGCAGTTCGCCGTCGGCGAACAACGCTGAAACAGGTGGTCGACGAGCCCGTTCAGCGAGTAAACCGGCGGGTGACCCGGCGGAAGCCGGGCCGGTTCGCAACGGTGATGAAGGAAACGGGGGCCAGCCGCGCACGCACGGCGCGCGGTGGCCTAGGGTCGGAGGAGTCATGGCTCGTGTCATCCACGTCTTCCGTCAACCCGACCGATTCGTCGCCGGAACGGTCGGGGAACCCGGCGATCGCACCTTCTACCTGCAGGCGTCCGAGGACGTCCGCACGGTCAGCGTGCAGCTCGAGAAGCAGCAGGTGTCGGTGCTGGCCGAACGCATCGGCGCGCTGCTGGAAGAAGTGCAGCGCCGGTTCAACACCGATCTGCCCAGCCAGACCCCCGACGACCTCGTCGACACCGACCCGCTGGCGGTGCCGGTCGACGAGGAGTTCCGGGTCGGCACCATGGGTCTGGGCTGGGACGCCGAAACCGAGGCGGTGGTCGTAGAGCTCCTCGCGGTCACCGAGGAGGAGATCGACGAATCGGTGGTGCTCGACGACACCGAGGAAGGCCCCGACGCGCTGCGGGTGTTCCTCAGCCCCGCGCACGCGCGGGCGTTCGCCGAGCGCGCCGAGCGCGTCATCAACGCGGGCCGCAAGCCGTGCCCGCTGTGCGCCGAGCCGCTGGACCCCGCCGGGCACATCTGCCCGCGGCAGAACGGCTACCGCCGCTCGGAAGAGGTCTGACGGTCGTGCACGCGGGCGATCCCGCGCTCGCGGAGCTGCTCCAGCACGGCCGGCTGGACGTGCAGGGGCGGCTGGTGGAGGCGTCCAACGCGACGCTGTTCTGCGGGATCGAGGCCGACGGCGTGTCGGCCGAGTGCGTCTACAAGCCGGTGCGCGGCGAGCGGCCGTTATGGGACTTCCCGGACGGCACGCTGGCCGGTCGCGAGGTCGCGTCCTACCTGCTGTCCGAGGCCACCGGCTGGGGGCTGATCCCGCCGACGCTGCTGCGCGACGGCCCGTTCGGGCCGGGCATGGTGCAGCTGTGGGTGGACGTCGAGGAGGACTCGCAGCTGGTCGACATCGTCGCCCCTGGCGAGGTCCCGGACGGCTGGCTGGCCGTGCTGCGCGCCCAGGACCACCGCGGCGACCCGGTCGTGCTCGCGCACGCCGACCACGAGCAGCTGCGGCTGCTGGCGGTGCTCGACATCGTGATCAACAACGCCGACCGCAAGGGCGGGCACATCCTGCACGCCCCGGACGGCCGGGTGCTCGGCGTCGACCACGGCGTGAGCCTCAACACCGACGACAAGCTGCGCACCGTGCTGTGGGGCTGGATCGGGCAGCCGCTGCCGGGCGACGTCGTCGACCGGCTGGGCGAGCTGCGCGCCCTGATGGAGGGCGAGCTGGCCGCTGAGCTGGCCGAACACGTCACCCCGAAGGAAGTCCAGGCGGTCAACGCGCGCATCGAGCGGCTGCTGGTGGACGGCGTGTTCCCCGCGCCGTCCGGGGAATGGCCGGCCATCCCCTGGCCCGCCTTCTGACGCAGCGGGTGCGGACCCGCGGCCGCGCAGGGCAATCTGGTCGGGTGCGACCCGAGTACCAGCAGCCGATGATCCAGTCCTCCTACGCGGACCGCTTGCACGAGCCGCTGCCCAGCTTCCGGGCCGTGATGCGGCTGATGTGGACCGGCGGGTTCCGCGGCCGGGTGGAGGACGCCGACCGGATCCCGGTGCTGCGGACCGGACTGCCGCCGGTGACGGCGCGGGACACCTCGGTCACCTGGGTCGGGCACTCGACGTACGTGGTGCGGATGGCCGGGGCGACGGTGCTCACCGATCCGGTGTGGTCGTCGCGGATCCCCGGCGTGCCGCGACGGCTCACGCCGCCGGGCGTCGCCTTCGGCGAGCTGCCGCCCATCGACGCGGTCGTGATCAGCCACAACCACTACGACCACCTGGACGCGCCCACCGTGCTGCGGCTGCCCCGCGCCACCCCGGTGCTGGCGCCCGCGGGCCTGGGCCGCTGGTTCCGGCGCCGCGGCTTCACCGAGGTCGTCGAGCTGGACTGGTGGCAGTCGGCGGAGGTCGCCGGGCTGACGTTCGACTTCGCGCCCGCGCGGCACTGGAGCCGCCGCGGCCCGCGGGACACCTGCCGCAGCCTGTGGGGCAGCTGGGTGATCACCGGGCCGGAGCACCGGGTCTACCACGCCGGGGACAGCGGCTACGGGCCGCACTTCGCGGAGATCGCGCAGCGCTACCCGGGCATCGACGTGGCGATGGTGCCGATCGGCGCGTACGACCCGCGCTGGTTCATGAAACCGGTGCACATGGACCCGGAGGAGGCCGTGCAGGCGGTGGCCGACCTGGGCGCGGAGCACGCGGCGACCATGCACTGGGGAACGTTCGTGCTGACCCGCGAGCCGGTTACGGAGCCGCTGACCCGGATCCGCAAGGCCTGGCGCGACGCGGGCCGCGACCCGGAGCGGCTGTGGGACCTGGCGGTCGGCGAATCCCGCGTCCTGGAGTCGGGGGTCCGCAATTTCCATTGACCTTTTTTCATCCTCTGCGCGGATGGCCTGTGTCCTGGGTCGTGAGTGGTCATGGCTGCTGTGGCGACCATAGCCACTCACGACCGCGGGACGTCGGGTCGTGAGTGGCTATGGCCGCTATGACGACCATGGGCACTCACGACCCCTGCACACTCGGGACCTGGCCTGACGCCGCAGACCAGGATGAAAAAAGCTCATTGAAATCGAAGGTTCGATTTCAATGGAACTTGCGGCGTCGCGGGCACTTCAGCGGCGGATGAACAGCAGCAGGACGCCCGCGAGGATCGCCGCGATTCCCGCCGCCAGCCAGGCCCCCGCCAGGCCCGCCTGCTCCGCCAGGACGCCGAAGAGCAGCGGCCCGAGGCTGCCGCCGAGGTAGATACCGGTCTGGGTGAACGAGGTGGCGCTGGCGACCCGGTTCGGGGCGATCTTGGCGACCGCGAAGTTCAGCAGCCCGGGCCAGGCCCAGCCCGCGCCGAAGCCGATGGACACGCCGATCAGGAACGCCACCGGCGAGTTCACCGCCATCAGCCCGAAGCCGATCGAACCGATCAGCAGCATCGCGGTGATCATCCGCACCAGGTTCGGGTTCTTGCGGTCCGCGACGACCCCCGCGCACAACCGGATCGTCAGCCCGGTCGCCGATCCCAGCGACAGCACCAATCCCGCCGCGGACGGGCTGAACCCGACCTCGACGGCGGTGGTGGTGACGAACGCGCCGAGCGCGTTCGCCGCCGCGGAACCGAGGCCGCCGGAGATCGCCAGCAACAGCAGCGCGCCGCGGCCCGCGTCGCGCCCGCCGGAATCGGCACTGCGCGCGACGGACCGCTCGGCGTCCGGCAGCCGCGGCACCGCGACGGCGGCGACCAGGCCGACCACGCCGGCGATCACGAACACCCACCGCCAGCCGACGGTCAGCGCCACGGCGGGCACCGCGACCCCGGCCAGCAGCGTCGCGGCCGGGATGGAGGACTGCTTGACGCCGAAGCCCATGCCCCGGCGGTTGGCCGGGATGCCTTGCGCGATCAGCAGGTTGGAGGCCGGTTGGGCCAGCGAGTTCGGCAGTCCGGCCACCCACAGCAGGCCCAGCAGCCAGGGCACGCCGGGCGCCAGGGCCAGTCCGAACAGGCAGACCGAGCTGCCGAGCGCTCCCAACCGCATGCCCTTTCGGGCACCGATCCGCTCGACGACCCACCCCATCGTCCGGGACGACAGCGACGCGACGCCGAAGAAGCCGGCCGCGCCCACGCCCAGCAGCGCCGCGCCGAATCCGAGGTCCTGCTGGAGCTGCACGCCCATGCCGCCGACGAGGAACACCGGGAACACCCCGACCGTCACGACCGCAGCCACGGATGACAGCACCCGCGGGATCCCGATGGTCCGCGGAGCCTGCTCGGCGACGGCCACTGCGGGCATACGTCCTCCTCGCGGCACATTGCGGTGCGGTGGTCTTACCAGCGTGCGAAGCCGTCGGATTTTTAGCAACGCTAACGTGACGCACGCCTCCCTGACCGTCTGGTTGACGCGCCCCCGCCGAGGCGCAAAGGTCGACAGCGTGGGTCGACAACAGGAAGACAGCGTGGTCGTGGCGCCCGGTTCCCGACTACCCGCGCCGGAGGTCCCCGACCTGGTGCTGCTGGATGCGGTGGAGCTGTCCTGGCTGATCCGCCGCCGGGAGATCACCTGCGAAGAGGTGATGGAGACCTACCTCCGGCACATCGACCGGCTCAACCCGGCGGTGAACGCGATCGTGTCCCGCGCCGACGAAGCCGAGCTCGTCGAGCAGGCGCGGCAGCGCGACCAGGAACTCGACCGCGGCGACCCCACCGGCTGGATGCACGGCTTCCCGATCGCGGTGAAGGACCTCTCCCACGCGAACGGGTTCCCCACCACGATGGGCTCGCCGATCTTCGCCGACCAGGTCGCGACGACCGATGACCTGCACGTGCGGCGGATGCGGGAGGCCGGCGCGATCGTCGTCGGCAAGACCAACGTGCCCGAGTTCGGCCTGGGCTCGCACACCTTCAACCCGGTGTTCGACACGACGCTCAACGCCTACGACACCACGCGCAGCGCGGGCGGCAGCAGCGGCGGCGCCGGTGCCGCGCTGGCCCTGCGGATGCTGCCGGTCGCCGACGGCAGCGACTTCATGGGATCGCTGCGCAACCCCGCGGCGTGGGGAAACCTCGTGTCGCTGCGCCCCGGCTTCGGCCGCATCCCGAGCGAGGGATTCCTGAGCGAGCCCGCGGTGGTCGGCCCGATGGGGCGCACGGTCCGGGACATCGCGATGCTGCTGTCCACAATGGCCGGTCCGGACGAGCGCGCGCCGCTGAGCATCGAGCAGGACCCGGAGCTGTTCACCGGGAACCTGGAACACGACTTCACCGGGGCCCGGATCGGCTGGATCGGCGACTTCGACGGCTACCTGGCCACCGAGCCGGGCCTGCTCGACCTGTGCACGGCGTCCTTCGGCGCCTTCGCCGAGATCGGCTGCGAGGTGGAGCCGGTGTCGCGCCGGCTACCGGTCGAGCAGGCATGGGAGACGTTCCTGCTGTGGCGGGCCTGGACGGTCGGGCGCAAGAACGCCGAACTGCACGCCGACCCGGCCACCCGGGAGCTGCTCAAGCCGGAGCTGGTCTTCGAGATCGAGGGCTACCGGCGGCTGACGGTCGACGACATCGCGCGCGCCCTGACCGGCCGCGACGAGTGGTACGCCGCGGTGGCCGGACTGTTCGAGGACTACGACTTCCTGCTCGCGCCGAGCGCGCAGGTGTTCCCGTTCGAGGCCGGGCAGCGCTGGCCGCAGCAGATCGGCGACCGGTCGATGGACACCTACCACCGCTGGATGGAGACGGTCGCGCCGTGGACGCTGTCCGGGCTGCCGATCGTGAACCTGCCGGTCGGCTTCAGCGAGTCCGGGCTGCCGATGGGGGTCCAGCTAATCGGCCGGAACCACGCGGAGTGGCCGCTCCTGCAACTGGCGCACGCCTACGAGCAGGCCACCGACTGGACCCACCGCGTCCTACCCCCCATGCTCCGCTGACCCCGGGCCCGGACCGCAGTTTCAATGGAAACTGCGGTCCTCCGGCGTGTCGCCCGACGACACGCCGGAGGGTGTGGACAACCCATCGCAGTTTCAATTGAAACTGTCCGCCAGTTTCCATCGAAACCGTCCGTCAGTTTCAATTGAAACTGACGGGGAGGTCAGCCGCGGAAGGCGGCGAGGCCGGTCAGGGCCTGGCCGATGGTCAGGGCGTGCATCTCGCTGGTGCCCTCGTAGGTCAGCACCGACTCCAGGTTCGTCATGTGCCGGATCACCGGGTACTCCAGCGAAATCCCGTTCGCGCCCAGGATGGTCCGGGCCGTGCGGGCCACTTCCAGCGCACCGCGGACGTTGTCCAGCTTGCCGAAGCTCACCTGCTGCGGGATCAGCTCGCCGGCGTCCTTGCGCTTGCCGAGGTGCAGCGCCAGCAACCGTCCATTTTGGACGCGCACCGCCATGTCGGCGAGCTTGGCCTGGGTGAGCTGGAAGCCGCCGATCGGCCGGCCGAACTGCTCGCGGGTGGTCGCGTAGTCCAGCGCCGCCTCCAGGCAGCTGCGCCCGGCGCCGACCGCGCCCCACACGATGCCGTAGCGCGCCTCGTTCAGGCAGGACAGCGGCCCGCGCAGCCCGGTGACCTCCGGCAGCACCGCGTCGGCGGGCAGCCGGACGTCATCGAGCACCAGCTCGCTGGTCACCGACGCCCGCAGCGAAAGCTTGTGCTTGATCTCCGGCGCCGAGAAGCCCTGCGTGTCGGTCGGCACGACGAAGCCGCGCACGCCCTCATCGGTCTGCGCCCACACCACGGCGACCGAGGCGACCGTGCCGTTGGTGATCCACATCTTGCGGCCGTTGAGCACCCAGTCGGAGCCGTCGCGGCGCGCGGCGGTGCGCATCGAGGCCGGGTCGGAGCCGTGGTCGGGCTCGGTCAGGCCGAAGCAGCCGATCGCCTCGCCCGCGGCCATCTGCGGCAGCCAGCGCTGCTTCTGCTCCTCCGAGCCCCACCGCCAGATCGCGAACATCGCGAGCGAGCCCTGCACCGAAACCAGCGAGCGCAGCCCGGAATCGCAGGCCTCCAGCTCCTCGCAGGCGATGCCGTAGTCCACTGCGGACAGTCCGGCGCAACCGTAGCCTTCCAGGTGCATGCCCAGCACGCCGAGCTTGCCCAGTTCCCGGGCCAGTTCCCGGACCTGCGGGAGTTCGCCGCGCTCGAACCACTCCGCGACGTGCGGCTGCACGTGGTCCCGGCACAGCGCGCGCACGCTGTCGCGCATCGCGAGCTGCTCCGGGGTGAATTCGGCGTCGATCCCCAGCGGATCGCGCGGGTCGAACGCGGGACGTTTTCCACCGGCACTCATTGCGGGCTCCTCCTCGATACGAGCGGGGAAAGCTGTTGTTCGGAGTCCTCCAGCCAGGCGAGGACTTCCTCGGTGTGTTCGCCGAGCAGCGGCGGCGCCGCCACCTCGGCGGTGCCGTGGCCGGAGAAGTCGATGGGCGTGCGCACCTGCATCGCCGCGCCGCCACCGGGATCGACCATCGGCCGCAGTCCCAGCGATTCGGCGTAGTGCACGGCCCGCGACAGGTCGTTGACCTGACCGCACGCGATGCCCACACCCTGCAGGCGCCGCTGCCAGTCCGCGGCGGTCCGCGCGCCGAGCACGTTCTCCAGCTGCTTCGCCAGTTCCTCGCGGTTGGCCACCCGCTGCGCGTTGGTCGCGAACCTCGGGTCGTCGGGCAGCGCGACCAGGCCCAGCGCATCGCAGAGCTTGCGGAACTGCCCGTCGTTGCCGACCGCGACGGCCAGGAAGGCGTCCTCGCAGCGCAGCGCCTCGTACGGCGCGATGCTCGGGTGCCGGTTGCCCATCCGCTGCGGCGCGACCCCGGTGGTCAGCAGGTTGCTCATCTGGTTCGCCAGCGACGCCAGCAAGCTGGACAGCAGGTTCACCTCGACGTGCTGGCCGCGGCCGGTCAGCTCGCGGTGCCGCAGCGCCGCCATGATGCCCACCGCCGCGTCCTTGCCGGTGAGCACGTCCACCAGCGCCACGCCGACCTTCATCGGCGCGCCGTCTGCCTCGCCGGTGATGCTCATCAGGCCACCGAGCGCCTGCACCACGAAGTCGTAGCCGGGCAGGTGCGCGCCTTCCTTGCTGCCGAACCCGGAGATCGAGGCGTAGACCAGCCGCGGGTTGATGCCGAGCGCGCTCTCGTGGTCCAGGCCGTAGCGGGCCAGCGAGCCCGACTTGAAGTTCTCCACCAGGACGTCGGCGCGGCGGATGAGCCGGCGCGCGGCCTCCTGCCCGGCCGGGTCGGCGAGGTCGAGGGTGATGCTGCGCTTGCTGCGGTTGACCGACTCGAAGTAGGCGGAGCTGTGCTCGGTCCAGGGCGGTCCCCACGAACGCGTGTCGTCGCCGCCTTCGGGGCGTTCCACCTTGATCACCGTCGCGCCGAGGTCGGCCAGCAGCATGGTCGCGTACGGCCCGGCCAGCACTCGGCTGAAGTCCGCGACGACCACGCCCTCCAGCGGCAGCGTCTCCATGCACCCACCCCTCCGCCAGGCAGACCAGCGCGAATGGGCGCGGTGGTCCGAACAGCGGCTTGCCTCGCCGTAATTTTGGATCCAATATACAGTTGATCGGGCGGCGGTCAAGACGCCGGAGCACCGCGAAAACCGGAGAGCCGATGCAACGACCACCCACCACCCAGGAGTTCGTCCTCGGCGAGCTCCGCAGGGCCATCGTGTCCGGCGAGCTGGCGCCGGGCCAGCCGATCCGGCAGGACACCATCGCCCAGCGCCTCGGCGTGAGCCGGGTTCCGCTGCGCGAGGCGCTGAAGACGCTGGAGGCCGAGGGCCAGGTGATCTACCAGCCACACCGGGGGTATTCGGTGGCGGAGCTGTCGCTGAGCGACCTGCTGGAGGTCTACCGGATGCGCGAGCTGCTCGAATCGGAGGCCGCGGCGGTGGCCACCGAGCGGCTCACCGAGGCCGACCTGGCCCGCATCACCGACGCCCAGGTCGACGTCGAGAAGGCCGCCGACAGCGGTGACCTGGTCGCGATGATCGCGGCGAACCGGCGGTTCCACTTCGCGCTGCTGGAGCCCGCCGGGATGCCCCGCCTGCTGCGCGTCGTGCGCACGCTCTGGGACGCCACCGACGCCTACCGCGCGGTGTACTACAACTCCAGCACCAACCGCGAGCGCGTCCGCCACGAGCACGATTCGATCGTGGCGGCGGTCGCGGACCGACGGGCCGACGACCTCGTGCGCCTGCTCGACGAGCACCGCAGGCACGCGGTCGACGCGCTGCGCGCCACCATCGCGTCCGAAGTGGACTGATCAGGCCGGGGTTCAGGCCCGGAGCAGGATCTCCGCTGTCCGGCGCGCTTGGCGGACCGCGCCGTCGAAGCCCGCCGAGGCCGCGACCGTCGCGCCCTCGTAGAGCAGCAGGGCGCTGTCGGCGAAGTCCGCCGGATCCGCCAGCTCGGCCGCCGCGGCGAGCTTTTCGAAGTACTCGCGCATCCACCGCTTCTGGCCGATGATCACGGCGCGGGCCGGGCTCTCCGGATCGGGGATCTCCGCGAGGGCGTTGACGAATCCGCAGCCCCGGAAGTCCGCGCCGCCCATCCACGCGTCGAGCGCGTCGAAGACCGCCAGCAGCTCGTCCGCCGGCGTGGCCGCGTGCTCGGCGACCCACCGCTGGAGCCAGGCGCGCCAGCGCTGGTCCCGCTCGACCAGGTACGCCGTGACCAGCTGGTCCTTCGAGCCGAAGCACGCGTACAGGGTCTTCTTCGTGACGCCCGCTTCGGCGGCGATCGCCTCGACGCCGACGGCGTGGATGCCCTGCCGGTAGAACAGCTCGGCCGCCACGTCGAGAACCCGCCGCCCGGCCGGCGTCAGCCTCTCCAACAACTCCACGCCCCTACTATACCGACCGGTGTGTTGACACACCACCGCCGAACATGCCTATCCTGGTAACCACACCGGTCGGTATACCTGCTCTGACCGGCACCGAGACCCAGAACGGAGTGTTTCCCATGAGAGCAGTGCTGCTCACCGGCTTCGGCGGGCCGGAGAAGCTGGCGTACCGGGAAGACGTGCCCGAGCCGCAGGCCGGACCGGGCGAGGTGCGCATCCGGGTCGCCGCCACGGCGATCAACAACACCGACATCTGGACCCGCGAAGGCGCGTACGGCTCCCCCGACGATCCGGGGGCGAGCGCGGGCTGGCGGCGGGAGCCGCTGGAGTTCCCGCGCATCCAGGGCGCCGACGTGGTCGGCCGCATCGACCAGACCGGCGCGGGCGTGCCCGGATCGCGGCTGGGCGAGCGGGTGATCGTCGACCCGATGCTCTACACCGGCGGCGAACGAGAACTGGTCGACACCGCGTACCTGGGCAGCGAGCGCGACGGCGGATTCGCCGAATTCACCACCGTGCCCGCCCAGAACGCCCACCAGATCGACAGCGACCTCGGCGATGCGGAGCTGGCGACCTTCCCCACCGCGTACGCGACGGCGATGCGGATGCTGAACCGGGCGGCCGTCGGCGCCGGCGAGACCGTGGTGGTCACAGGCGCCTCCGGCGGGGTCGGCTCGGCGCTGATCCAGCTCGCGACACTGCGCGGAGCGCACGTAGTGGCGATCACTAGCGACGCGAAGCGGGAGCGCACGCTGCGCCTCGGAGCGCAAGCGACGGTGGACCGGCACGCCGACGACCTGGAGGCGGCGGTGCGCGCCGCGGTCGGCCCGGTCGACGTGGTCGCCGACGTCGTGGCCGGGCCGAGCTTCCCCGCGCTGCTGCGGATGCTCGGGCCGCTGGGCCGCTACGTCGTGGCCGGCGGGATCGCCGGCCCGCTGGTGGAGACGGACCTGCGCACGGTCTACCTCCGCCAGCTGCAGCTGATCGGCTCGTCGTTCGGCACCCACGAAGACTTCGCCCAGCTCCTGCAGCACATCGCCCGCGGCGAGCTGACGCCGCTGCTGGCCGGGGCGTACCCGCTGCACGAACTGCCCGAAGCGCAGGAAGCCTTCGCCGCCAAGGACTTCTTCGGCAAGCTCGTGATCACCCTGGACGGCGCGGCATGATCCTGGACCGCGATCTGATCGTCGACGGGGTCCGGCTGGCCTACCGGCGGACCGCCGGCAGCACCGGCGAAACGCTCGTGTTCCTGCACGGAACGCCGTCGCACTCCTACATCTGGCACAACGTGATCCCGCCCGTCGAAGCCGCGGGGCACGGCGTGCTGGCCTACGACCTGCTGGGCTACGGCGCCTCCGAACGCCCGCCGAACCGCGACACCTCGGTCGAGGCGCAGGCGGATCTGCTCGAAGAAGTCCTGGCGCAGCAGGAAATCCGGCGCTGCGTGCTGATCGCCCACGACATCGGCGGCGCGGTGGCGCAGATCTTCGCCACCCGCCACCCGGACCGCGTCGAACGCCTGGTGCTGATCGACTCGGTGAGCTACGACTCGTGGCCGTCGAGCACCTGGCGGGAGATCATCCGCGACCACCTGGCCGATCACGCCGCCATGCCCCAGGCTGAGTTCGAGGCGATGCTGACCCGCCAGTTGGCGATGACCGTGGCGGACCCGGCCCGGATGACCGGCGAAACCCTGGAGGCCTACCTCGCTCCGCACCGGACACCGATGGGCCGGGCGTCGTTCTTCGAGCACCAGGTCCGCCACTACGACTCGGCGCCGACGCAACGGGTGGCCCCGCTGCTGAAAACCCTTGCGGCACCGGTGAAGATCGTGTGGGGAGCCGGGGACCGCTGGCAACCGCTCGCCTACGCGCAACGCCTGGCCGAGGACATCCCGGGCGCGGAGCTGTCGATCATCCCCGGCGCGGGCCACTTCCCCATGGAGGACGCCCCGGCCCGGATCACCGAAGCGATCCTGACCTTCCTGACCAGCTCCTGAGTCGTGAGTGCGAAACCGGGCCGGAGCCCGGCTTCGCACTCACGACCGCGCGAGCGGTCAGTTGTCGTAGGTGTAGAAGCCCTTGCCGGTCTTCTTGCCCTTGAGGCCGGCGTCGAGCATCCGCTGCAGCAGCGGCGGGGCCGCGTAGGTGGGCTCGGCGTACTCCGCGTACATCGAGTCCGCGATGGCCTTCAGGGTGTCCAGGCCGACCAGGTCCGACAGGCGCAGCGGGCCCATCGGGTGGGCGCAGCCCAGCACCATGCCCTTGTCGATGTCCTCGGCGGTGGCGAAGCCGCCCTCCAGCATCCGGATCGCCGACAGCAGGTACGGCACCAGCAGCGCGTTGACGATGAACCCGGACCGGTCCTTGGCCCGGATGGTCTCCTTGCCCAGCTGCTCACCGGCGAACGCCGTGGCCCGCGCGACCGTGTCCTCGGCGGTCAGCAACGACGGCACGAGCTCGACGAGGTTGAGCACCGGCACCGGGTTGAAGAAGTGCACGCCGATGACCCGCTGCGGGCGCTTCGTGGCGCCGGCGAGCTTGGCGATCGGGATGGACGAGGTGTTCGACGCCAGGATCGCTTCCGGGTCGGACACCACCTTGTCCAGCTCGGCGAACAGCTTGAGCTTCAGCCCCTCGTCCTCGGCGATCGCCTCGATGACCATGTCCCGGTCTTCGAGGTCGGCGACCGTGGTGGTGAAGTGCAGCCGGGACTGCGCCTCGTCGCGCTCGGCCTCGGTGAGCTTGCCCTTCTCCACCCCGCGGTTGAGCGACTTCCACAGCCTGGACCGGCCGGCGCGCGCGACCTCGGCGTTGACCTCGCACACGATCACGTCGATGCCTGCTCGGGCGCTGACCTCGGCGATGCCGCCGCCCATCTGCCCGCCACCGACGACTCCCAGGCGTTCGATCTTCGTCACCACACCGATCCTTCCGCTTCCGGCTGCGCTGCCGCTGCAGGGCCTTCGTCGGCCAGATCATGCCAAAAACAGCGATTGCCGACCGGTGAACAGTGCGCTAGGCCACGTCGATCACACCACCGCGCGAGAAGGGGGGGCCGTACGGAGCCGGGCCGGATCCCCCCGGGCCCGGCTCCGCGCGGTCGGACCCCCCGATCCGACCCTGACCCCCTGAAGTTCTTTCAGGTTACAGCACGCTCTGCGCATGAATGCATGCACTCCGAGCATGGGTACGCGCTGGTCACCCCGGCTGGCACACCGGGCAGAAGAGGGTGCTGCGGCCGCCGATCCGCAAACGCCGCAAAGCCGACGAGCACCGCGGACACCTCCGGTCCGGCTCGTCGCGGTGCCCGGTCAGCCACGACGCGCCGTCCGGAACCCGGCCCGCGCGAACCGCCACCCGCAGCATCTCGCGCATCTCGCGGTGCAACCGGCCGAGATCGCCGTCGCTGAGCTCGGCGGTGGAGCGGTTCGGGTTGATCCTGGCCCGCCAGAGGATCTCGTCGGCGCAGATGTTGCCGAGCCCGGCGAGCACCGACTGATCCATCAGCGCCGGCTTGAGGCCGCGCCGGGTGCGGGTGAGCCGCGAGCCGAACTCGGCGGCGTCGATGCGCTGCGCGTCCGGGCCGAGATCGGCCAGCAGACCGTCCACTTCGTCCTGCTCCCGCGCGAGGTGGATGCCGGTCAGCTTCCGCATGTCCCGGTAGCGGAGTTCGCCGGCGGCGAAGTCGAACACGACCCGGTCGTGCGCGTGCAGTTCCTCGTCGTGGGCGCACCACTGGAGATTCCCGGTCATCCCGAAGTGCACCAGCAAGGTCGGCGGCGCCGCCGAGGCGTTCGCGGCGGGCGCCGTCGGGATCAGCAACCACTTGCCGTGCCGCCGGGGCTCGGCGAAGAACCTGCGCCGCAGCGCGCGCTGGAACGCGTCCGCGCCGATGCCGCGCAACACCTGCGCGTCGTGCACGCGCACGTCGCGCACCTGCTTGCCGGTCGCTTGCTCCGCGACCCGGCGAAATCCTGCTACGTCGGGCAATTCGGGCATGCCTCCCGGCTACCCGCCGGCGCGCCGTCCTAGCGGCCATTCCGGAAAGGCTCCGGGCAAGCTCGTCCCGAAGGTGCCCGGCACCGGTGGCGAACGGCGATTTCGCGCGAAATCGGCGCCCCGCGCTCCCTGACGGTCACGTGCCGCGCCCCGTTCCCGGAACGACCCCTTAGCGGGTTCCGCTCGGCTTGGAGAGAATCCGGGCCATGAACATCCCACCTCTGCGGCGCGCGATGGTCGCGCGCGACCCGGCAGAACAACACCGCGTGGCCACGCCCTTGGAGCTGCTGTTCGACCTTTGCTTCGTCGCGGCCGTCGGCCAGGCCGCCGTGCAGCTGCACCACGGGCTCGCCGAGGGGCACTTCGCCGAGTTCGGCATCGGCTACGCCATGGTGTTCTTCGCGATCTGGTGGGCCTGGATGAACTTCACCTGGTTCGCCTCCGCCTTCGACACCGACGACGCCCTCTACCGCGCGCTGACGCTGCTGCAGATGGGCGGGGTGCTGGTGCTCGCCGCCGGGGTGCCCGGCGCGTTCCACGACTACGACTTCACCATCGTGACCATCGGGTACGTGGTGATGCGCGTGGCGATGGTCGCCCAGTGGCTGCGCGCCGCGCGCGAGCATCCCGACAGCCGCGGTTGCTCGCTGCGGTACGCGGCAGGCATCTCGGTGGTGCAGATCGGCTGGCTCCTGCGGCTGGCGCTGCCGCACCCGTGGGCCGAGGTCGGCTTCGCGCTGCTGGTGCTGGCCGAACTCGCGGTTCCGGCGTTCGCCGAGCGGCGCGACCGGACCCCCTGGCACCCGCACCACATCGCGGAGCGCTACGGGCTGTTCACGATCATCGTGCTCGGCGAGGTGGTGCTGGCCGTGACCGCCGCGATCCAGGAGGACGTCTCCGACGGCGGATGGTCCCCGGAGCTGCTGGAGATCGGCATCGGCGGGCTGCTAATGATCTTCGCGATGTGGTGGATCTACTTCAAGCACTCCGCGGTCGAGCAGCTGCGCGACACGAAGCGAGCCCCGCTGGCCTGGGGATACGGCCACTACCTGGTGTTCGCCGCGGTCGCCGCGGTCGGCGCCGGGCTGGAGGTGGCCATCGACGTCAACGCCCACAAGGCGCACGTGAGCACCGTCGCCGGAGCGCTGACCGTCGCGATCCCGCTGATCGTCTACCTGGTGACGACGGCCGTCCTGCACTCCCGGATGGCCGACGCGGGCTCGCCGGTCCTGGTGCTGACGGGGGTGGGCTGCGCGCTGCTCGTGGTGGTGGCGCTGCTGGCGGACCGGCTCACCATCTCGGGTTCCGTGCTGACGATGGGAATCCTGATGGCCTTGGTGCTCGTCGCCGGGCTTTTCCTGCAGCAGCGCCGGATTTCGGCGGGATGACCGGCCGCCGTGGCCCCGTGCGCGCGGGGCCACGGCGCGAAGTCACCGCTGCAGAGCGGCCTCGGCGGCTTCGAGATCCTCGACGACGTCCAGGACGCCCCACCGCACCGGCCACGCGAAGCGCCGGTCGATGGTCCAGGCCAGCACCGCGTCGAGGTCGGCGTCCTCCGGGCCGATCACCAAGGACGCCGCCGGGCCGACGGCCGGTTTGGCGATGGTGCACCAGGTCGACTCGTCCAGCGGGAACGAATCCTCCTGGAACATGTCGCCGATGAAGTCGCCCTCCGCAACGGGGCGCAGTTCCTCGTCGGATTCCTGGCCGAACTCGAAGTCACCGACGACCTCGCCGGTCAGGGCGCGCACGAACCGCAGCGCGTACTCCCCCATCACGGCCAGCACCCCGGAGGCGCCCCACAGCACCGCCGTCGTCTCCGCAGGCACCTCGATCGACCGCACGCACGCCGGCTCGTCGCCCAGGGACCACACCTCGACCCGTCCGTCGGCCGTCAGGCACGCACCGCGCTCCCCCGACGGTTCCCACGCCCAGGGGCGCTCGGGTCCCGCATCGTGCATGCCGATCTTCTTGGTCGTGTCGATGTCGAGGTGGAAGCGGCGGCCGTCCTCGTCGCGGACGTCGACGCCGCCGCCGTCCGGCAGCACGATCGCCAGCCGCGCGTCCGCATCGCGCATGCCCCAGTGCAGCATTCCCGGGGTCTGCTCGACTGATTCGCCGACCTGGCTCCCGGTGCGGGCGTCGAGCACGGTCAGCATGCCGGGCTCACCGCTCGCGACGGCGGCGACCAACCGGTCGTCCGGGCTCCACCCGAGCGGGATGCTCAGGCCGTTCCAGCGGGCATCGCCGATGCGCGCCACCCAACGCATCCGCCCGCCCGGCACGTCGACGACGCAGGCCACCGGGCCGTCGTCGCCCAAGAGCCGGGTGCCATCGCGCGACCACCGCACCTGGCCGAAGAAGAACTCGTAGCGGTCCGGCTCGCCGTCACGGCCGATCTGCGACGGTCCGAGCAGCTGCCTGGCCTCCTCCGGGATCGGCTCGGGGAGCAGTTCGGGCTGCGGGCCTTCGAGGTGGTCGAACTGGTGGGCGTCGACGACCTCGCCCCGGTCCAGCGGCACGATGCAGCCCATCACCTCGTGGCTCGTGCGCATGCTGATGTAGGCGCGCCGGCCATCGGGTGCCAGCGCGAAGGTCGCGGACGAGTCGTTGCCGTCCGTCACGTCCGCGTAGCCGTGGGGATTGGCGCTCTGCCCGAAGGGATCCCAGACCCCGACCTGGTTGGTGCAGAACCCGACCGCGAGGCGCGTGCCGTCGGCCGACCACTGCACCGTGTCGCGGTCGCCCAGCCAGCCGACACCGCCGTCGATCACGATCTCGTTGACGGCGCGACCGGTGCTCATCTCCCAGATCTGCACCGTGCCCGCTTCCGCGTCTTCGCCCCACCGGCTGGTGGCGAGGTGCCGACCGCACGGGCTGAGCTCGAAGTCCAGCAGCCCGCCGCCGTCCTCGTAGGCGGGATGGGCGTGCGGTGGCGCAACCGAGCGCCGCGCGCCACCAACCGCTCGGTCGCCAGCCGGTGCGCCTGCGTGACGCCGTGCTCGCGTTCGAGCTCGGCCAGTTTCTCCCGCAGCGAAGGCAAATCCCGCTCCGGCGCGAACGCCGCCCAGTCCGCTTCCCGGAGCAGGCCGAGCAATTCCGCCGGGTCGTTCGCCGCCGCCAACGCGTCGTGATCGGCGAAGGAACCACCGGTCTGCTCGCCGCGGAGCAACAACTCGTACAACTCGGCTTCCGGCAGCATCGGCACGCCGAGCCCCTGCTCCGCCAAGTCCGGTAAGCGGACCGAGAACACGACTTCCCCGGACAGCACCACATCCGGCGCGGCATCCGGCTCGACCAACCGGGCGCCGAGCTCCGCCAACCGCCGCTCCAGCTCCTCCCGGCGAACCGGCGCTTCGGTGCCCGACAGGAATACCTTCTTGCCCTTCAAATCCATGATCGACCACAGTAGAGGTGGCCCCCGACGGCCGGTGGCGAATCGGCGCCGGGCTGGCCGTCCGGGTGTGCGGCGGTGCGCATACCCTGTGGATCCCGATCCCTTCGAGGAGGCGGCATGCGAGAAGGCGACGTGGTGGCGGACTTCGCGCTGACCGACCAGCGCGGCAACGAACGCAAGCTGTCCGACCTGCTGGTCGACGGCCCAGTGGTGCTGTTCTTCTACCCCGCGGCGATGACGACCGGCTGCACGGCGGAGACCTGCCACTTCCGCGACCTGTCCGCGGAGTTCGCCGAGCTCGGCGCCCAGCCGGTCGGGATCAGCGCGGATTCGGTCGCCAAGCAGCAGAAGTTCGCCGACGCGCACGGCTTCGGCTTCCCGCTGCTGTCCGACTTCGACGGCACCGTGGCCCGCCAGTTCGGCGTGAAGCGGCGGTTCGGCCCGATCCCGGTGAAGCGGCACACGTTCGTCATCGACGAGCAGCGGCGGGTGCTGGCGGTGATCCGCAACGAGTTCCGGATGGCCGCGCACGCCGACACCGCGCTGGAGGTGCTCCGGCGGGGTGCCTAGGCAGGCCCGGTTCCGCGGGCGAGCGGCGCCCGCCAGCCGTAGCGCAGGGCGAGCAGCCTGACGATGATCGCGAGCAGCGCCGCGAGCGAGCTGGTGACCGGCGTCAGCACGCCGGCCACGGCCAGGATCGACACCAGCGCGCTGCCGAGCAGGGCGGGCACCGCGTAGATCTCGCTCTTCGGGTGCAGCAGCGCCGGGATCTCGCCGGCGAGCAGGTCCCGGGCCACACCGCCGCCGATCGCCGTCGCCGCGCCGAGCGCGATCGCCGCCAGCGGATGCATGCCGTAGTTCAGCGCCTTGATGCTGCCCGCCACGCAGAACACGCCGAGGCCGACCGCGTCGAAGAACATCACGAACCGCCGGATCCGGGCCAGCCTCGGATGCCAGAAGAACACCACGACCGCCGCGACCAGCGGAGTGGTGAAGTAGGCGACGTTGGTGAACGCCACCGGCGGCACCGCGCCGATCACCAGGTCCCGGAACAGCCCGCCGCCCAGCGCGGTCACCTCGGCGAGCACCACGATGCCGACGGCGTCGAAGCGCTTCCGCACGGCGAGCAGCGCGCCGGAGAGCGCGAAGGCGAAGATCCCGACCAGGTCGAGGATCTCCTGCACCAGCGGATTCACGATCGCGGTATCCACCGAGACATTCTCACCGCCACCGCCGGAGCTCCCCCAACCGGCCGCAGGCTGGTAGCGCATTCGACCGGTTCAGGCGGCCGAACGCGCCCGCGTTCTCAGCGGTTCTTTCGGAATGCGGCGTCGGCCGCATGCGGTGGGGGACTCAGCTCGCACCGCCGCGGGTTCTCAGACGTCGTCTGGCGAGGACAGCCCCAGCGCCGCGTAATTGGACATACACAAGTCGGGGATCCCGGAGTCCAGACGGCGTCTGAGGTTCCGCCACCCGCACCGCCACGCAGGGCGAGTTCGGAAACCATCTTTCAGCCGATCGGGCGACGAGAAATCGCTCAGGCGGGCGGGTTCTCGCAAGTGGGGTTGAGGAGCTTCTGGACGTCGGGACCGTCGACGTTCTGCTTGGTGATCAGCACCGCGCCGGTGTCCGGGTCCGGCAGCGGGTCCGCCGAGCCGCGGATCTTGGCGACCGCCGCGTTCACCGACGCGTAGCCCATCTTGAACGGGTTCTGCGCGATCAGGCCGGTGATCACGCCGTCCCGCAGGCCCTGGATCTCGCCCTCCGAGGTGTCCCAGCCGATGACCTTCACCTGGCCGGCCTTGCCCGCCTGCCGCACCGCCTCGGCCGCGCCGAGCACGCTGGGCTCGTTGGCCGCGTAGATGGCGTTGAGGTCCGGGTTGGCGGTGAGGATGTCCTGGGTGACCTGCAGCGCCCGGTTGTAGTCGCTGCCGCTGGACTGCTGCGCGACCAGCTGCAGCCCGGGGTGCTTGGCCAGGCCCTTCTTGAAGCCCTCGGCGCGCGTCTCGTTGGTGCTCGTGCCGGGCTGGAACTCGATGAACGCCACCTTGCCGCGGCCGCCGAGCTGCTCGGCGAGCGCGTCGGTGGCCTGTTCGGCGGCGGCGACGTTGTTCGTCGCGAACACCGGCACGTCCGGCGGCTGCGGCGTGGTGCCGGAATCCATGTTGACCACCGTGGTGCCCTGGCCCTGCGCGGACTTGGTGATGTCGGCCAGCGCCTTGGCGTCCGTCGCCGCGTACACCAGGCCCTTGACGTCGCCCTGCGAGAGCAGGTCCTGCAGCAGGCTCTGCTGGCCGCTGACGTCGCTCTCGGCGTGCACCCCGTCCCAGTGGATCGTCACGTCCGGGTGCTTGGACCCGGCGCACTCGGCGCCGACCCGCACCTTCTCCCAGAAGTCGAACCCGATCGCCTTCGGCACCACGGCCAGCTTGATCGGCCCACCCTGCTGGACGCCGCCGCCGGTCTGCTCGCGCACCCCGACGCTGCACCCGGCGGCAGCAACCGAAAGCAGCACGCACGTCGCGGTCAGTACCTTCTTCATCGGCCGAGCTCCCTTGCTCATCGCGGCTTGCTGAGTTGGTGTTCGGGTCTTGTCTCGAAGCGGCGAAGCCGCTTGGCGCACTCCCGCAGGGGGCCGCTACCCGCACCGCTGCGCAAAGCGAGTTCTGCAGCAGATTCCTCATGTGGCGTCGCCGCCGAGCTTGCGCCGTTGGTACCGGTCCCACCAGACCGCCAGCCAGATGATCACGCCGATCAGCACGTTCTGGTAGAAGGTGCTGATGTTGAGCTGGACCGCCCCGTTGCGGATGACCGCGACCAGGAAGGCCCCGATCAGCGACCCCCACACGGTGCCGCGACCGCCGAACAGGCTCGCCCCGCCGATGACGACCGCGGCGATGACGTCGAGTTCCAGGCCCTCGCCGAAGTTCGGCTGGCCCGAGTGGATCCGGGACGCCGCGATCATGCCGCCGAGCCCGGCCAGCGCGCCGGAGAGCACGTAGACGGACGTGGTGTAGCGCCGCACCGGCACGCCCGACAGCCGCGCGGCCTCCATGTTGGAGCCCATCACGTACGCGTAGCGGCCGAGGCGGGTGCGGGTGAGCACCACGTGCCCGGCCACCGCGACGAGCGCGATGAGCAGCACCGGGATCGGGATGCTGTTGATGACGCCCTGCCCGAGCAGCCGGAACGACTCCGGCGCGCCGAACACCGCGACGGCGCCGGTGGCGATCAGCACCAGCCCGCGGGCGACGCTGAGCATGCCGAGGGTGGCGATGAACGGCGGCAGCCCGACCACCGACACCAGCAGGCCGTTGACCAGCCCGGCGACCGCGCCGACCAGGATGCCGCCGACGACGCCCACCAGCGGGTTGAAGCCGTACTCGGCCATCAGCAGCACGCCGAGCACCCCGGACAGCGCCGCCACCGAGCCCACCGACAGGTCGATGCCACCGGTGATGATCACCAGCGTCACGCCGACCGCCATCACCGCGTTCACCGAGGTCTGCGAGCCCAGGTTGAACAGGTTGTCCGCGGTGAGGAAGGCCGGCGCGATGACCGACAGCACGACGAACACGACGATCAGCGCGCCTGCCGCGGCGACCTGCGAGACCGCGCCGGAGAGCCGGTCGCCCAGCGCTCCCAGCGGGCCGCGGTCCCCAGTGGACGGTGACTTGGTCCGCTCAGTCATGAGTTGCCCCCGTTTTCGGCGTTGCGGGCTCCGGTCGCCAGCGCGACGACGCGTTCCTCGGAGAACTCCGCGCGGCGGACCTCCCCGGTGATCCGCCCGCCGCGCATGACCAGGATCCGATCGCACATGTTCAGCAGCTCCGGCAGGTAGCTGGAGATGAACACCACCGCTTTCCCGCGCGCGGCAAGGGAATCCATCTGCTGGAACATCTCCGACTTGGCCCCGACGTCCATGCCGCGGCCGGGTTCGTCGAAGAACAGCACCTCCGCGCCGGTCTCCAGCCACCGCGCCAGGATCACCTTCTGCTGGTTGCCGCCGGAGAGCAGCCGCACCGGACGCCCCACCCACGGCACCCGGATGCGCAAGCCGTCGCGCTCCCGCTCCGCGATCCGCCGCTCGCCGGCGAGGTCGATCAGGCCGGCGCGCATCGGCAGCTTCGCCATCGTGATGTTCTTGTCCACCCCCAGTTGGAGGGCAAGACCATCGGTCTTCCGGCTCTCGGTGAGGTATCCGATGCCGGCGGCGATCGCGTCGGACGGGCCGCGGATGCGCAACCGCTTGCCGTCCAAGGTGATCGTGCCCGCGTCCGGCAGCTCCGCGCCGAACACCGCGCGCGCCAGCTCGGTGCGCCCGGCCCCGACGAGCCCGGCCAGCCCGACGATCTCGCCGGCCCGGACCTCGAAGGAGACGTCGCGGACGACGTCGTCCCGGGTGAGCCCGTCGACCTGCAGCCGCACCTCGCCGGGCGGGTTGTGGTGGCGCGGGTACAGGTTCTCCACCTCGCGGCCGACCATGAGCTGCACCAGCCCGGCCTCGTCCAGCTCGGTCACCGGCCGGGTGGCGACGACCGCGCCGTCGCGCATCACGGTCACCCGGTCGCCGATCTCGAAGATCTCGTCCAGCCGGTGCGAGATGTAGAGCACCGCGATGCCCTTGGCGGTCAGCTCCCGGACGATGCCGAACAGCTCTTCCGCCTCCCGCTCGGTGAGGCTGGCCGTGGGCTCGTCCAGGATGAGCACTTTCGCCTGCACCGCAAGGGCTTTCGCCAGTTCGACGCGCTGCTGCTCCGCAGTGGACAGCAGCGCCACCCGGCGTCCCGGGTCGATGTCCAGGCCGACGTGGCCGAGCAGCTCCCGCGCGGCGCGGCGTTCCTCGGCCCGCGAGATCCACCCGCCGCGGCCGGGTTCGTGGCCGATGAACAGGTTCTCGGCCACCGACAGGTCCGGCGCCAGCGCGAACTCCTGGTGGACCATGGACACGCCGAGCCGCCGGGCCGTGCCGGGCCCCTGGTAGGCGACCGGGACGCCGTCCAGTTCGATGCGGCCGCTGCTGGGCTGCTCGATCTGGGCGATCAGCTTCATCAGCGTCGACTTGCCCGCGCCGTTCTCCCCGGCGAACACGTGCACCTCGCCGGGCGGGATGGCGAGCGTGACGTCGGAGACCGCGACCACCCCGGGAAACCGCTTGCCCACGCCGTGCAGCGCGACGGCGGGTCGGTCCTGCTCGGTGGACGTCACGAAGCGCCTCCCATCGGATCCGCGTGATCGTTCCTTCGGGCTCGCAGTGCGCCGGATCATACCCACAACGAACACCCGGGGAAAAGGTTGGAACGAAGCCAAGTATTCGATTACCAGTGCACCGCCGCCGTGACCAGTCGAGTGGACCGGCGTACGCCGGGGCCGCGGATCCGTAAGCTCATTGGGGACGAATCCACGATCTTCGAGGCAGGAGGCTGAGGTCCCGTGCAGCCGTTGCTGGCCAGCGACCCGACGCGAGTCGGCGACTACCGGCTGCTCGCCCGGCTGGGCCGCGGCGCCATGGGCGGTGTCTACCTCGGCCGCTCCCGCGGCGGCCGCGTGGTGGCCGTCAAGGTCGTCCGGGCCGACCTCGCCGAGGACCCGGAGTTCCGCGAGCGGTTCCGCCGCGAGGTGCACGCCGCCCGCTCGGTCGGCGGGTTCTGGACCGCGGCGGTCGTCAACGCCGACCCGACCGCCGAGCAGCCGTGGCTGGCCACCGAGTACGTGCCCGGGCCGACGCTGCACCAGGCCGTCGTGGACCACGGCCCGCTGCCGGAGGCCACGGTGCGCAGCCTGGCCGCCGGGCTGGCCGAGGCGCTCGGCGCGATCCACCGCGCGCACCTGGTGCACCGCGACCTGAAGCCGGCCAACGTGCTGCTCGGCCCGGACGGGCCGCGGGTGATCGACTTCGGCATCTCGCGGGCGATGGCCGGCAACGCCCTGACCGCGACCGGCATGTTCCTGGGCACGCCGGGCTTCTTCTCCCCGGAGCAGACCCTCGGCACCGAGGTCGGGCCGCCCAGCGACGTGTTCTCCCTCGGCGCGGTGCTGGTGTTCGCCGCGACCGGCACCGGTCCGTTCGGCGAGGAGAGCACGGCGGCGCTGCTGTACCGGGTGGTGCACGCCGAGGCCGACCTGGCCCAGGTGCCCGACGGGCTGCGGCCGCTGCTGGCGAGCTGCCTGGCGAAGGACCCGGCCGACCGGCCGACGCCCGGCGACCTGCTCGACCAGATCGGCGAGTCCAGCCCGCAGGGCAACTCCTGGCTGCCGCCCGCGATCAGCGACGTGATCGCCCAGCACGCCACCCAGCTGCAGCAGACGGCGAACGCGCCGCTGCCCGACACTCCCCCGCCGCAGCAGGTCCCGGCGACGCCGAGGCCCGCGACGCGCTCCTACACGCAGGCCCAGAACGCGGCACCGGTCGCACCGGCTCCCACCCCGCCCGCTCCCGTGGTTCCCGCGGCGGTGGCGCCCGAACGCATGCGGGACAAGATCGTCCCGGCGCGTCCGAAGCAGACCGCGCAGAACCAGCACCCGGTAGCGCGGGTGCGCAAGGACAACCCGGGCCCGGTGTTCGCCACCGGCGGCCGGTTCCGCGCCGCGATGTCGGCGCTGATCTGCGCGTTGATCATGTTCGGCGCCAACCGCGTGTTCCAGACCTACGGCGGGCTTTCGGCCGAGCACGTCGCGATCTTCCGGCTGGGCATGCTGCTGCTGGCCGTCAGCATGCTCTGGTCGATCGGGCGGGTGCTGCTGCCCAGCCTGCGCCTGAAGATCAACAGCGACGGGCTGCTGATCTCCCGCCTGGGCCTGACCCGGGAGATCCCGTGGAGCCAGGTGAACCGGGTCGACGTGGTCGACAACGGCAAGCGAGCGGCGCTGGTGGTGTGGCTGGCCAACGGTTCGAAGCCGCCGTCGAAGTGGTGGCACCGCGCCCCCGCGCACCGGGGCGGAGCCCGGGTCTTCCCGATCGGGGCCACGGGCGGCTGGCTGACCCGCCGCCAGGAAACGCGCAGGGCCCGAACGGCACTGAGCCAGTACGCCTTCGGCCGCTACAGCACGCGCCCCTGACCCCGAGCCGAAGCGCTCCCGATTTTGCCTGGAATCGGGCGCCTTCAGAGGCTCTTCGGGATGTCGTGGTGTGAGGTGTGCAGCGCGGGGTTTTGTCTTTGAAGCGGCGCAGCCGCTTAGCCCACCCTCGCAGCTCGCACCGCCGCGGGTTCTCAGGGGTCTTCTCGCGAGGACAGCCCCGACGTGGTGAATTGGCATTCATGAGTCGGGGACCCCACAGTGAGAAGACGCCTGAGGTTCCGCCACCCGCACCGCCACGCAAAGCAAGTTCTGAAGCAGGCTCTTCACCTCGCCGGGAGGACGCAGACCGGGGTCGGGGTCGGCACCGGTTCGCTCAGCGGCGTCAGGTCGCCGTTCTCCGCGATGCCGAACGCCTGCACGTCGTTGCTGCGCTGGCCCGCCACGAACAGCACCCGGCCGTCCGGCGACAGCGCCATGTGGCGGGGCTCCGCCACTCCCGCCGGCCGGATGTCGACCAGCCGGAACTCGCCGTCGCTGGAGTCCGCCCGGAACACCGCGATGCTGTCGTGGCCCCGGTTCGACCCGAGCACGAACCGGCCGTCCGGCGTCACCACGACCTCGGCGGCCAGGTTCGGCTGCCCGTAGCCCGGCGGCAGCATCGACAGCGTCCGCCCCGGCTCCAGCGCCCCGGTCGCCGGGTCGTAGCCGAACTCGGTGATCGAGGAAGCCAGCTCGTTGAGCACGTAGGCGCGTTCCCCGTCCGGGTGGAACGCCAGGTGCCGCGGACCGGCACCGGCCCGCACCGGGACCTCGTGCTTGAGCGCCAGGTGGCCGCTTTCCACGTCGAAGTCGTAGACGTAGACCGAGTCGGTGCCCAGGTCCACGGCGAGCACGTGGCGGCCGGCCGGATCGGACAGCACCTGGTGCGCGTGCGGGCCCTCCTGGCGCTGCGGGTTCGGCCCGCTGCCGCTGTGCTGCACGACGTGGCACGGCTCGCGCAGCACGCCGCCCTCGGCGATCGGGTGCACCACGAGGTTCCCCGACTCGTAGTTGGCGGTCAGCAGGTACTTGCCGGACGGGTGCACGCTCAGGTGGCAGGGCGCGGCGCCCAGCGTCGGCTGGGAGTTGATCTCGCCGAGCGTGCCGTCGGCGCGCACCTCGAAGGCGATGACCCGGCCCTCCCGCAGCTCGCTGACCGCGAACAGCGTCGCCCCATCAGGTGCCATCGCGAGGAAGGACGGATCGAACGCCTCGGCCACGCTCTCGGTGCACCGCAGCACCCCACCGGGATCGGCGATCGCCAGCCGGATCCCGTCGGCCGCCGATTCCGCTCCCGTGTACGCCCCCAGGTAGATCCGGTACTCCCCGTTGTCCGGCATCAGCGCCTCGCCTTCCCGTCCGCGGAAACCTCACCGCACACATGATGTCAAGAGCCCGCCCCACTCCCCCGGCGAGACAACGAACCTCCGCATTCCGCTGACATCACGCAACAGATCGCTGCTCAAAGCAACGCCTTGCGGATGAAATCTGCACAGGCGTCGACATAACCTAATGGCCATGACTGTCGTTCCGTCGCACCTCGAAGCGTCGTCGCAAGCCGCGCGGTACCGCGCGCTCGACGAGCAGTACAGCGCGCACAACTACCACCCGCTGCCGGTCGTGATCGCCGAGGCGTCCGGCGCCTGGATGACCGATGTGGACGGACGGCAGTACCTGGACTTCCTGGCCGGGTACTCGGCGTTGAACTTCGGGCACCGCCACCCCGACCTGATCGCCGCCGCCACCGAGCAGCTCGGCCGCGTCACCCTCACCAGCCGCGCGTTCCACCACGACCAGCTCGGCCCGTTCTGCCGCGAGCTCGCCGAACTCACCGGCACCGACCGGGTGCTGCCGATGAACTCCGGCGCGGAGGCCGTCGAGTCCGCCATCAAGATCGCCCGGAAGTGGGCGTACCGGGTCAAGGGCGTGCCGGAGAACCGGGCCGAGATCATCGTGGCCGGATCCAACTTCCACGGCCGCACGACCACCATCGTGTCGTTCTCCACCGACCCGGTCGCGCACGACGAATTCGGCCCGTACACCCCGGGATTCATCGTCACCGAGTACGGCGACGCCGCGGCGGTCGAGGCAGCGATCACCGAACGCACCGCGGCCGTCCTGGTCGAGCCCATCCAGGGCGAAGCGGGCGTGATCGTGCCGCCGGCCGACTACCTGCCCCGGCTGCGCAGGCTCTGCGACGACAACGACGTGCTGCTGATCGCCGACGAGATCCAGTCCGGACTCGCCCGCACCGGCGAGCTGCTGGCCAGCGAGCACGACGGCATCCGCGCCGACCTCTACACCCTCGGCAAGGCGCTCGGCGGCGGCATCCTGCCGGTGTCCGCGGTGGTCGGCCGCGACGACGTCATCGGCGTCCTCGAACCCGGCCAGCACGGCTCCACCTTCGGCGGCAACCCGCTGGCCTGCGCGGTCGGCCGAGCCGTGGTGCGCATGCTGAGCACCGGCGAGTTCCAGGAGCGCTCGCGCGAGCTGGGAGCGCACCTGCACGCGCGGCTCGGCGAGCTCGTCGGTCGCGGAGCGGTCGAGGTGCGAGGCCGCGGCCTGTGGGCCGGCGTGGAGCTCGCCGCAGGCGGGCCGACGGGCCGCCAGGTCAGCGAGGCGCTGGCCGAGCGCGGCGTGCTGTGCAAGGAAACGCAGGACACGACGCTGCGAATCGCACCGCCGCTGGTGATCACCCGCGCCGAGCTCGACACCGGCCTCGACGCGATCGAAGCGGTCCTCACCAGCTGACCTGGGACCGAGACGTCCGAAGAGGAGTGAACGGTCCGTTCGCCGCGCCAGGCGGAGTGAACGGACCGTTCGCTCCGGGTCAGGACTTGGCGAGGTCCCGGGAGAGCGCGGTGAGGCGGCTGATCGCGCGGAGGTACTTCTTCCGGTAGCCGCCCTGCAGCATCTCGTCGGTGAACAGCGCCGACAGCGCTTCACCGGAGACCCGCACCGGGATCGCCCGGTCGTAGAGCCGGTCCGCGAGCGCGACCAGCCGCAGCGCGACGTCCTGGTCCGGCGCCGCGTGCACCCCGCTGAGGTGCACCGCGGTGATCCCGTCGACCAGGCGGCCGTACTTCGAGGCGTGCAGCCCGGCCAGGTAGTCGCACAGCTCGTCGAAGTCGTCCAGCGTCGAGCCGTCGGTGGCCTCCGCGAGCCGGGACAGCTCGTCCTCGCTCATCGGCGGCGGCGCGTCCGGCAGCCCGCGGTGCCGGTAGTCCGGGCCGTCGACCCGCACCACGCCGAAGCGCGCGGACATCGCGTGGATCTCGCGCAGGAAGTCCGCCGCGGCGAACCGGCCCTCGCCCAGCTTGTCGGGCAGCGTGTTGGAGGTCGCGGCGATGTGCACGCCCGCGTCGGTGAGCTTCGCGATCAGCTGGGTGACCAGCATCGTGTCGCCCGGGTCGTCCAGTTCGAACTCGTCGATGGCCAGCAGCCGGTGCTCCGAGAGCCGTTCGACGGTCTCGGCGAAGCCGAGCACCCCCACCAGGCTGGTGACCTCGACGAACGTGCCGTAGGACTTCTGCCCCTCGACGGCGTGCCACAGCGACGCGAGCAGGTGCGTCTTGCCGACGCCGAACCCGCCGTCCAGGTAGATCCCCCGCTTGCCGTCGTCGTTCTTCTTCCGGCCGAACACCCCGCGCAGCCAGGACCCGCCACCGGCGGCGGCGTTGATCCGGTCGGCGAACGCCGAGCAGTCCCGGACCGCCTGCTCCTGGCTCGGCTCGTCCGGGTTCGGGATGTAGGTGTCGAAGCGCACCGCGTCGAACATGGGCGGCGGCGTCATCGCCTGGACCAGCTCGTCCGGTGTCATCTCGGGACGGCGGTCGACCAGACGGGGAGAACTCATGCGCAGACCTTATAACCGAACGGGGCATTCCCGGCCGTGCGGGCGCGTGCTCCTGCTCACCCGCCGGACCGGCTCACGTGGTGGGATTGACCCGTGGTGGACAAGCTCTGGCCGGTCGACGGCGCGCAGCAGGTGGACGACCAACTCGAAGGGTTCTACGCCTACCCCGAGCGGCTGGAACGGCCCTGGGTGCGGGTGAACTTCGTCTCCAGCCTCGACGGCGCGGTGACCGTCCGGGGCAGCTCGCGCGGGTTGTCCGCGCCGATCGACCAGCGGGTCCTCGGGCTGATCCGCGACCTCTCCGACGTCGTGCTGGTGGGCGTCGGCACAGCGCTGGCCGAGGGCTACCGCGGCGTGAAGCGCAACGAGGTCCGCGCCGAGCGCCGGGAACGGCTCGGCCTGTCCGCCGTGCCGCCGATCGCGCTGGTCACCGCGCACGCTTCGCTGCCGCCGGAGTCGCCGCTGCTCACCGACACCCTGATGCCGCCGATCGTGCTCACCTGCGACGCCGCCCCGCAGTCGCGGCGCACCGCACTCGCCGACGCGGGCGCCGACGTCGTCGTCGCCGGCGACGAACGGGTGGATCTGCACGCGGCGCTGGACGCGCTGAACGCGCGGGGGCTGCGCCGCATCGGATGCGAAGGCGGCCCGACGCTGTTCGGCAACCTCGTCGACGAGGACCTCGTCGACGAGCTGTGCCTCACCCTGTCGCCGCTGCTGGCCAGCGGCGACGCGGGCCGGATCGCCGCTGGGGCCGGCGTCGAGGCGCCCCGGCGGATGCACCTGCAGTCCGTCCTGCACGCGGAATCGCTGCTCCTGCTGCGTTACGCGAGAATGCGTCCGTGACAGTTGGGGCGAGCGCGGACGAAGCCCTGGTGGCTGCCGCCCAGCGCGGCGACGCGACGGCGTTCGACGCGTTGGTCCGCCGCCACACCGCCAAGATGTACCGGGTCGCGTACCGCATCCTCGGGGACTCCGCCGAGGCCGAGGACGCCGTCCAAGAGGCGTGGGTGTCCGCTTGGCGGTCGCTGCAGCGCTTCCGCGGCGAATCGGCGCCGACCACCTGGCTGTACCGGGTGGTCACCAACGCGGCCCTGGCCACCCTGCGCCGCCGCAAGCCGACCGTCCCGCTGGGACCGACCGCCGATTTGATCTCCGACCGCATCGCGGTCGATCCTGAGGGCCACGTCGTCCGCACTGAGGACGCGGCCCGCGTGCACCGCGCGATCGCGACCCTCGAACCCTCCCAGCGCATCCCGCTGGTGCTCCGCGAGCTGGAGGGGCTGAGCTACGAGGAGATCGCCGAGATGCTCGACGTGCCGGCGGCCGCGCTGCGGTCCCGGCTGCACCGGGCGCGGGCAGTTCTGCTCGCCAGGCTGAAGGAGATGCGCGATGGATGACCGCTCCTTCGATCCGGACCGCGCGCTGCCGTGCGGCCGCACCGACGGCATGCTGCTGGACTTCCTCGCCGACAGCGCCCCGCCGGAACTCGCCAAGCACATCCCGGCCTGCCAGGACTGCCAGGCCAGGCTCGCCGAGCTGGACTCCGACTGGGCGCCGGTGCGGCGAACCGCGCACCTGCCGATCGAGCCGCCGCACGGGCTGGTGGAGCGCACGCTGATGGCGGTGCGCGGGGTGCGGGGCGGCCGCGGCGCGGCGCCGGTGGAGCTCGCCCAGGAGGGCGGCAAGCTGCGCGTCTCCCCGCAGGCGGTGGTGCTGCTGACGCGGCGGCTGTGCCTGGGCCTCCTCGCCGAGCGGCCGGGCGTGCACCTGCGCGGCTGCGTCGGCGACGTCGACGAGGTGCGGGTGGACCTCGCGGTCCGCTACCCGCTGCCCGCCCCGGAGCTGGCCGACGCGATCCACCGCGAGCTGACCGCCGCGCTGGACGAGGCACTCGGCGCGGGCGCGCCGCAGGTGTGGGTGCGGGTGGTCGACGTCGAGCCGCCGAGAGCCGGGTGACCGCATCGTCACAATGAGTGGTGTGGCTCACAGCCGCGAAAGATCACGCCGAGCGGATGCATCAGATCACCTACAAGCCCAGCCGAGCCCACGCGGCATCGGCGAAATCGGGAAGGAGCTGGATTTCCATGGCACAGAACAGCGGGAGCCCGCAGAACGCGCAGGCCAAGACCGAGCGCGGTGACGACAGCCGGCGAATCCCGGAGACGCGGTCCGGCACCGCGCCCGCCCGCCTGGCCGACGAGACCGCCCAGGGCAAGACCACCATCGCCGCGTCCGTGGTGCAGAAGATCGCCGGCATCGCGGCCCGCGAGATCTCCGGCGTCTACGCGATGGGCGGCGGCGTGTCCCGGGCGTTCGGCGCCATCCGGGACCGGATCCCGGGCGGCAGCGGGACCTCCTCCACCTCGGGCGTCCAGGTGGAGGTCGGCGAGAAGCAGGCCGCGGTGGACCTGGACATCGTCGTGGAGTACGGCGCGTCCATCGTGGACCTCGCGCGGGCGGTGCGGCGCAACGTGATCACCGCGGTGGAGCGGATGACCGGGCTGGAGGTCATCGAGGTCAACATCGCGGTCAACGACATCCACCTGCCCGACGAGGACGGCGAGGAAGCCGGCCAGCACACCACGTCCCGCGTCGAGTAGCACCCGAGAAAGCGGTGCGGGTAGCGGAACCTCAGAAGCCTTGGCGGTGCCCGTTGTGAAGGTGGGCTGAGCGGCTCCGCCGCTTCAAAGACAAAAACCCAGAAGACAGATCGCTTTCGTGGAGGACGACTTCGACATGCCGGAACAGGTTTCCGCCGGTGAGCTGGCCGATCGGGTGCTCGCCCACCCTTCGGTGGTCCGCCTGCACGGCGGGCAGTTCGGCGAGATCGCGTCGTACCTGCCCGGCCGCAAGGTCGTCGGGGTGCGGTTACCCGAGTCGGGCGCCGCGGAGATCGGCGTCGTGCTGCGCCTGGACCGGCCGCTGCCGGAGGTCCTCGGCGAGATCCGCGGCGCGCTGGCCGAAGCGCTCGGCGACGTCCCGGTGGACATCACCGTGGCCGACGTGATCACCGACGAGCCGCGGGGAGGCGCATGATGGTGCCTGTGCAGCACGAACCGGCCGCCACGAGGGCGGCGATCCGCGCTTTCGTCCGGGCCAACCACCCGGACGTCGGCGGTGACCCGGAGGTCTTCGCCGCCGGTCTCGCCGAACTCCGGTGCCACCGGCCGCGCGACCGCTACGACGCACCGATCGTCGTGGTGCACCGGCCGCGCGGGATTCGCGGGCTGCTGCACCGGATCAGCGCCCGCCGGGCCCGCCGCCACCGGCCACCACGAGTCCGGTGACCATCCAAGTCAGTTCCTCAGCAGGAGGGTTGCACCCATGAACGCGACGCAGACCGGCTTGCTCGCCGGCCTCATCCTCGGCACCGCCGCGGCGGTCGCCGGCTTCACCGGGTTCCTGATCGCGCTGGCGGTCGGCGCCGTCGGCCTGGTGATCGGCCGGGTCCTGGACGGGGAGCTGGAGATCGGCGACATCCTGGGCCGGGGCCGGGACCGATGACGGCCACCACCGGACCGGCCGCGGCCGGAGAACACGGCCGCGGCGACGATCCGGCCGAGCGGGGCCGGTTGCAGATCAGCCGCACGGTGCTGCGCAAGATCGCCGAGCACACCGCCGACCAGGACCCCGGCAGCGCCCGGCGGCGCCACCGCCTCGGCGGGGGCAGGCAGGGTGCCGCGGCGCAGGTGTCCGGTCCGGACGACGCGCTGCGGATCCGGCTCGACGTCGCTCTGCGCTACCCGTTGCCGGTGCGCGAAACCGTGGAGTCCATGCGGGAGCAGATCGGGTCGGAGCTCCAGCGCCTCACCGAGTTCCGGGTCCGCACCGTGGACGTGACCGTGTCCGCCCTCGTCCCCGCCGACGTGCCGCCGCGAGTGGAGTGAGCCATGCGCCTGTTGGTACGCCTGATCACCACGCTGCTGGGCCTGGCCGTCGCGGCCGGCGGCGCGCTCCTGGCGATCGAGGCGGTGTGGGTCCTGGCGCGGCCCGGCACCGGCGGCCTCATCGTGCCCTGGCAGCAGGTCCACATCGGACTGAGCTCGCTGTCCTGGCAGGACCCCCAGGTCCTCGCGACGGCGGCGGTGGTCGCGGTGGTGGGCGTGCTCCTGGTGCTCATCGCGATCAACGCCGGGGTCAAGGACATCCGGCTGCACGACCCGGCGCCGGAGGTCACCGTGACCACCGACCGGCGCTCGCTGGCCCGGCTGGTCGGGCACCAGGTGCGCGGCCAGGACGGCGTCGCGGTCGCCTCGGTCACCGCGGGCTCGAAGCGGGTCCAGGTGAAGGCGACCGCGCAGTTCCGGGAACCCGGTGACCTGCGCGCCCGGCTGACCGAGACCGCCGAGCACGCCGTGCAGGACCTGCCGCTGCGCAGCACCCCGAAGGTGCTGGTGTCGGTGACCGTGCCGAAGGAGCAGCGATGACGAAGCGGGAGATCAAACCGAGCACGACGCCGGTCGCGCGCGGGCTGTCCTTCGAGCGCGGCGTGGTCATCGCGCTCGGGTTGCTGGCGCTGGTCGCCGGCGTGATCGCGCTCCTCGTCGGCACCGGTTGGCTGGGCGTCTTCCGCGCGCAACGGCCGCTGGCCGACCCGATCCTGGTGCAGTGGCTGCGGGACAACTCGCAGGCGGCGATCGCGGTGGCGATCGTGCTCGGCATCGTGCTGTTCGTGCTCGGCCTGTGGTGGGTGGTGCGGGCCCTGCGCCCGGAGCCTCGGCCGTCCCTCGTCCTGGAGCGCGGCAACGGCAGCCTGGCGGTGACGAGCGCGGCGCTGACCGAAGCCGTGCGCGCCGACGCCGAGCGGGTCACCGGGGTCAAGCGGGCGCGGGTCCGGATGGCGGGCAGCGAGCAGCGCCCGGCGCTGCGGCTCACGCTGTCGTTGCAGGAAGGCACCAACGTGCGCCACGTTTGGGAAGAACTCGACGAGAAAGTGCTTTCCCGCGCTCGCGAATCGCTGGGAATGGATACGTTGCCAACGGCGATCCGGCTGCAGCTGGACCGCGCGCCTCGCCAACGCGTCCACTGACCGACCAGAGGAATACCTCAAAAGTGGTTTGCGTGACGGTGCGGGTAGCGGAACCTCAGAGGCCTTCTCGCTGTGGGATCCCCGACTCATGAATGCCAATTCACCACGTCGGGGCTGTCCTCGCGAGAAAACCTCTGAGAACCCGCGGCGGTGCAAGCTGAGCCCACACAGCAAGCGGCTACCGCCGCTTCTTAAACAGACCCGAGGAGGACCCGGTGCTCCCACTGCAACCGCCGGTGAAGCCGATGCTGGCCAGCCCGGTCGAGGGCATCTCCCGGCAGGGCGGCCTGCTGTTCGAACCGAAGTGGGACGGCTTCCGGTGCCTGGTGTTCGCCGATCCGCAGGCCGCGCAGCCGGTGCTGCTGCAGTCCCGCACCGGCCGCCCGCTCAACCGGTACTTCCCCGAGGTCCTGCGGACCGTCGCCGAACACCTCGACCGGCCCGCGGTGCTGGACGGCGAGCTCGTGGTGATCCGGCGCGACGAGGTCGGCGACCGGCTGGACTGGGACGCGCTGGGCGAGCGCATCCACCCGGCCGCCAGCCGGGTCAAGGTGCTCGCCGAGAAGACGCCGGCCACCTTCATCGCCTTCGACCTGCTGGCGCTGGACGACCGGGACCTCACGGCCGCGCCGCAGACCGAGCGCCGCGAGCTGCTCGCCGGTCTCGGCCTGGACCACGACGGGCTGCGCACCACGCCGGTCACCGACGATCCGGACACCGCGGCGGAGTGGTTCCGGGTGTTCGAGGGCGCGGGGCTGGACGGCGTGATCGCCAAGCCCACCAACGGCGAGTACGTGCCGGGCAAGCGGACCATGTTCAAGATCAAGCACTCCCGCACCGCGGACTGCGTCGTCGCAGGGCTGCGCTGGCACGCCAAGACCGAACCCGGCACCGCGGTGGGTTCCCTGCAGCTCGGGCTGTACGACGACCGGGGCGTGCTGCACCACGTCGGCGTCGTCGGCGCCTTCCCGGCCGCGCAGCGACGCGCGCTGGCCACCGAGCTCGCCGAGCTGATCACCGACGGGGAGCACCCGTGGCTGGGGCCCGACGCGGCGGACGGGCGGCGGCTGCCCGGGTCGGTGAACCGCTGGAGCAGCACCGAGCAGCCGTGGGTGCCGCTGCGCCCGGAACGCGTCGTCGAGGTCTCCTACGACCACACCGAAGGCGCCCACCCGGGCCGGTTCCGGCACACCACGCAGTTCGTGCGGTGGCGCCCCGACCGCGACCCCGGATCCTGCCGCTACGACCAGCTCGACGAGCCCACGCGGTACGACCTCGAAGCAGTGCTCGACGGCGATGTCGACCGGGGAGCCCGCGTCGACGGGTAATGTCACGACCCGTGGCAGCACAACGCATCGCGGTGATCGGTTCGGGCGGTATCGGTGGGGTTCTCGCGGAAGCTGCGCATTCCGCCGGGCACCAGGTGACGATGTGCGTCCGGACCCCGTTCGACCGGCTGACGCTGAAAACCCCGGGCCGCACCGGGGAGATCCCGGTCTCGGTGGTGACCGAGCCCGGCGCGCTCGGCGAGTACGACTGGGTCCTGCTGACGACGAAGGTCCAGGACGCGGCGAGCGCGGCCGGCTGGCTGCGGAAGCTGGACGACGGGCGCGCCCCGGTCGTGGTGGTGCAGAACGGCGTCGAGCACCGCGAATCGATCGCCGGGCTGGGCCTGCAGGCCCAGGTGCTGCCCGCGCTGATCTACGTGGCCGCCGAGCGGGTCCGGCCCGGGCACGTGGTCCGCCGCGGCCCCGCCACCATGCAGGTCGAGGCCGGCGAGATCGGCGAGCGCTTCGTCGAGCTGGTCTCCACCGACGACCTGAGCGCCCGGACCACGTCGGACTTCCGCACCGCGGCGTGGCGGAAGATGCTGACGAACCTGGCGCCGAACCCGATCACCGCGCTGACCCTGCGCCGCCTCGACGTGCTGCGCGAGCCCGACATCCTGGACCTGAGCAAGGGCGTGCTCGCCGAGGCCGTCGACGTCGCCCGCGCCGAAGGCGCCCGGCTGACCCAGGCCGACGCCGAGAAGGTGCTCTCGGACTACATCGAGAAGTTCCCGCCGACCAACGGCACGTCGATGCTCTACGACCGGCTGGCCGGCCTGCCGACCGAGCACGAGCACATCACCGGAGCGCTGGTGCGCGCGGCGGACGAGCACGACCTCCCCGTCCCGCTCAACCGGACCCTCCTGACCCTGATGCGCGCCCTCCGCCCCATGCGGATGCCGTCCATCTGACCTCGCCGGGCCGGGGTCAGTTGGCGCCGGTGTCCTTGGGGCCCGCCTCGTCGGGCTTCCCGTCGCGGTCCTTCGTCGTGCCGACCGAACCGACCGAGGCGACGACGACGCACCCGATGGCGACCCACTGCCAGCCGCCCAGCGTCTCGCCCAGCACCAGCAGCCCGGCCAGCGCCGCCACCGCGGGCTCCAGGCTCATCAGCACGCCGAACACCCGGGGCGGCATCCGGCGCAGCGCCTCCAGCTCCAGCGAGTACGGCACCACCGAGGACATCAGCGCGACCACCAGCCCGGCGATGAGCACCGCCGGGTGCAACAGCGCAGTCCCGGCCTCGGCGATGCCGAACGGCGCCGCCACCAGCGCGCCGAACGCCATGCCCAGGGCCAGCCCGGATCCGCCGCTGGTCCGGCTGCCGAGCTTCGCGCCGACCAGGATGTAGCTGGCCCACAGCGCGCCGGCCATCAGCGCGAAGGCGACCCCGACCCAGTCGAGCCCGCCCTCCACCCGGGCCAGCAGCACCACGCCGGTGCCGGCCAGCACCGCCCAGACGATGTCCAGCTTGCGGCGGGACCCGATCACCGCCACGGTCAGCGGGCCGAGGAACTCGATGGTGACCGCCGCGCCGAGCGGAATCCGTTCGAACGCCTGGTAGATGCAGACGTTCATGCCGGCGAGCACCGCGCCGTAGCCGGCCACCACCGCCAGCGTCTTGCGGTCCATGCGCAGCGACGGCCGCCACACCGCAAGCAGGATCACCGCGGCGAAGGTCAACCGCAGCGCCACCACGCCGGACGCCCCGGCCGTGGTGAACAGCTGCTTGGCGAACGCGGCGCCGACCTGCAGGCTGATCACGCCCAGCAGCACGAGCATCGGCGGCGGGATCGCCCCGAGTGCGCGCGCGGAGACCTGCTCCACGCTGAACAGCGACCGCCTGTTCGACGATGCCCCCGAGCCGACCTGCGCGACGTGCACGATGCTCCTCTGCCTCCGCCAACCGCTTACCGCCGCACGTTATCCCGCAACCGGCCGCGACCGTCACCCGATTGTCAGGGCCCTCACCGGGGCCTCACCCGGATCATGCGATGCTGACCCGGTCCAGCGACCACCGCGCCTGCCGACTAGGAGTACCCGTGCCGCGCACCACTCACCGGGTCGGGGCCGCACTACTGCCGTTGCTGCTGCTGGTGGTCGCCGCCTGTTCGGCCGGGCCGTCGAACCGGCCCGCGGTCGCCTACCACGACGGCGAGCAGCAGGTCGTCCCCGCGCCGCAGCCGCCGAAACCGGCTCCCGTCCCGCCGCTGGGCTCCCCCGGCGACGACGCGCAGAGCTGGGAGGACTGCACCGAGCAGACGCGCACGGAACTCGGTGGTCTGCCAGCGGGCATGACGTTCTCCTGCTCGCGGCTGATCAGCACGCTCGACGCCCCGGAATCCCCGGAACGCGGCACCGCGCGCATCTCGCTGATCCGCGCCGGTTCCGGCCACGTGCCGCTGGTGGTGCTGGGCGACGTCGGCGGCGAGCCGGGCACGACCTACGCGGCCCGGCTGGCGACGCAGCTGCCGGCGGAACTGCGCAACACCTTCGACATCATCGGGATGGACCGGCGCGGCACCGGCGAATCCGATCCGGCCGACTGCGTGCCGCCCGCGCAGCGCGATGCGATCGTCGGCTTCGACCCGCGCGCCACCGACCGCGCCGCGCTGGACCGGCTGCTCGAATCGGTGCTGTCGGCGAGCCAGGAATGCCTGCTCGACCTCGACGAGCGGCTGCAGGCCTACGACACCTGGCGAGCGGCTTCCGATCTGGAAGAACTCCGCCTGGAGCTGGGCGTGCCGCGGCTGCACGCGATCGGGCGCGGCGAAGCGGCGCGCCTGCTGACGACCTTCGCGGAACGCTTCCCCGGATCGGTCGGCCGGCTGGTGCTCGACGGCGCACCGGACCCGACCCGCGACGCCATCGGCCAAGCGGAATCGCAGGCGCAGAGCGCGGAGCAGGCCTTCGACGTGTTCGCCGCAGACTGCGTCAGCCGCGGCTGCCCGCTGGGCCCCGAGCCGCGCAAGGCGGTCGGCGATCTGGTCGAGAGGACCCGCGGCACGCCGCTACCGGCGCCGGGCACCTCGGTCGGCGCAGGCCGGGTGGTGCAGGCGATCCTGCTGGGTCTTTCCGATCGGGCCACCTGGCCCGCTCTCGCCGATGCGCTGGCCGCGGCCGGTCGCGGCGACGGCGCCGGTCTCGCCTCGATCAGCGCGCCGCTGGTCGCCGACCAGGGCGTCAACCCGCCGTGGCTGGACGGTGACCTGATCACCAGCTGCAACGACACGACGGTGCGCGTGCCGCCGCAACGCACCGGCGAGCTCGCGCTGGACTGGGTGAACCGGTTCCCGCTGTTCGGCGGTGCCGCCGCTCAGCGGCTGGTGTGGTGCGGGTCGTGGCCGGTCCCGCAGCAGCCGCTGCCCTCGCCGCGCCGCCCGGACCTGCCGCCGATCCCGGTGATCAGCACCGCGAACGACCCGCAGCTGCTGGGTCTGGGCACCGATCACATGGCCGAGCAGATGCCGACCGGGGTGCTGCTGCGCTGGCAGGGCGCCGGGCACGGGGCCATCGGCAAGTCGCCGTGCATCACCGAGGCGGTCAGCCGGTTCCTGGTGCAGGGCACCGTGCCGACGGAAGGCATGGCCTGCCCGGGGTGATCCCGCAGCACCCCGGACAGACCCCCCGCGGCTCAGCCGCAGCTGGAGCAGCAGCCGCAGGAAGGACCGCTGCAGCTGCCGCAACAGCTGCAGCCACCCTGGGCTTCCGGTGCACGTTCGGCTTCGGTGCGGACCATCTTGGCCTCCCGCGTCGTGACGAATACCAACGGTTGCGATGGTGCTCGCCGACGGAGCAACCGAGACACCGCCGGGCGAGGGAAACGCGTTGGGCCAACCCGCTGAACAGGACACATGAACGCATAGCGATCTGTAACCGGGTGCGAAATGCGCATGACGACTGCGCCGACCGGGTGAGAAGATCCACTCCTCGCACGAGGAGGAAACGTGTCCGACGAGCGCCACCAGGCCGTCCTGCTGATCACCGGCATCCAGGCCGCCGGGAAGTCCACCATCGCCCAGGGAGTCGCCGAAGAGCTCCCACGCTCGGTGCACCTGCGCGGCGACGCGTTCCGCCGGATGGTGGTCGGTGGTCGCGAGGAGATGTCCGCGCCGCCGTCCGACGAGGCGCTCCGCCAGTTGCGGTTGCGCCACCGGTTGACCGCGCAGGCCGCGGACTCGTACTTCGCGGCGGGGTTCACCGTCGTCGCGCAGGACGTGGTCCTGGGCGAGCACCTGGCGGAGATGGCCGAGAACATCGGCAGCCGGCCGCTGCTCGTGGTCGTCCTCGCGCCGTCGACCGCGGCGATCGCGGAGCGCGAGGCGGATCGCGGCAAGACCGCGTACGACAGCTGGGCGATCGCGGAGCTGAACGCCGTGCTGCACGAGCAGACGCCGCGCATCGGCCTGTGGCTGGACACCTCCGACCAGACCCCGGAGCAGACCGTCGCGGAGATCCTCGACCGGGCCTGGACCGAAGCCGCGATCTGATCCCACCCCACGTCGTCCCGCGGTTTCAATTGAAACTGCGGGACGTCATCGGCCGTAGTAGTAGTCCTGCTGCTCCGGAGGCTGGTACTGCGACTGCACGACGCCGTTGGTGACCGAACCGATCACGCCGAGCACGATGAACATGATCAGCAGGACCCGGCCGCCCTGGGACATCACCAGCGGGCGGGTGCCCGGCGACTGGCGCGGCGGGTTCTCCTCCGCGCGCGCGTCGCCGAACAGCTTCTTCGGGTAGGCGCCGGTCAGCAGGTAGAAGTAGGCGTTCGTGCGGTAGCTGTAGCGCAGCACCGCCGCGGAGGCGTCGAAGACCGGCCGCGGGTTGCGGCCCAGGACCAGCACGATCAGCCAGATGAAGAACGCCAGCATGCCGAAGCCCTGGGTGGCGATCGCGCTCACGATCGCGGCCGGGATCACCAGGATGATCCGGAAGAGCACCGCCCACCGGTTCAGCTCGCCGGGCCGGATGTCGGCCTGCACCGGGTAGTCCTGCTCGGGCACCAGGAACGGCGGGTACTCGTCGACGAGCAGCATGTTCGACGCCACCACCCTGGCCTGGTAGCCGACGAACAGGCTCAGGAACCCGGCGATCCAGTCCGGCAGCCGCCCCAGGAACAGCGCGGCGAACCAGCCGACGATCACCGCGACGGCGGCGGCGATGGACAGCAGCCAGAGCACGATGAAGTGCGGGATCAACAGCAGCAGTCGCAATAGGACGGTCCAGCGCCGCTGCCGTTCCGGGGCAACCACCTCCAGCTCGGGCAGGAATGGGCCGTTGGCCTCCGCGGGCTGGTCGCTCATCGTCGCCTCCCGAGTCCGGTTGGAGCGCGGCGAATGTAACCACCGCCCCTGGGCCGGGTCGGGATTCGGCCGGCGGCACGCGCTCTCCATCATCCGATCTGGTGAACGGCGGGCACCGCAGCTCACGTGCGGGCGCTCCACGGCGTTTTCCCGGCGAGCGATTGATTCCGCAAGCGGGGAGGAGCCTCCACGTGTACGAGACCGGATACCTGTCAGATCACGGTGCCCAGGGACGGATTCGCCGTGGTGCCACACCGGTGCCGGATCGCGAAGGCCTTGGCGAGCCCGGCCGACCAACGCATCGGCGCATGCATCGCGGACTGGATCATGTCCGGCGACGGGACGCGAAGCGGCCTCCTCGCTCGCCCGTCCGCCACGAGCGCGCGCCCCCTGCATCTGAAGAGAACCGACCACTGTGGACGATGTGGGCAGTGTGGCGGAGGGCTGGCTCGGTGGCCGACTCGTCCGAACGCGGCACGGATCGCGAACAGCCGCCCGACGGTGCCGTGGTGAGGCGCTACGGTGGGGCCGTGGAGCGCGGCGACCGGGATGAGGAGACCGAGCGCCTCGGTGATGACCTGCACGGGCTCGACCCGGAGGATCCCGAGGTGCAGGCCTTCGCTGAGCATCGCGACCGGATGCAGCGGCCGAACTCCGAGGCCACCGTGGAGGGCATGCTGCGCGGCGTGGACGACTTCGCGCAGAGCGTGAACCGGGCGAACGGTCACCGGAGGCTGATGGCCGTCGCGGTGGTCCTGCTGATCCTGTTCGGCGTGCTGTTCACGGTCTGGAACGCCGTCTCGTTCGTGTTCGGCACCTTCCTCGGCTGATCTGTCGGGGCCGTGGGGCATGCTCGACGCCTACCGTCGAATCGGAGTACCCGTGATCGAGACCGACCGCGAACGAGTCCTGGCCTACCGGCACGCCGTCCAGCAGTTGGACCGGTCCGCAGGCGCCGTCGAGAACCTCGGAGTGCTGCCGCTCGGCGTGCCGGACACCCCGGCGGGCTCGGCGCTGCAGTCGGTGCGCACGCGGATCCCCGGAGCGGAGCTCCCGGACTCGGTGGTCCTCGCCTGGTCGGTGCGCGGCAGCGCGCACCTGCACCGCGTCGCGGACCTCGCGGAGCTGGCCGGCCGGCTCTACCCGATGTCGGACGCGGACGTGGTGGCCCGGATGCCGGTCATGAAGTCGGTCGACGCCCCGCTCGCGGTGTTCGGCAAAACGGTCGCGGCGATGCGCGAGCACTCGCTCGAACCGACGGACCGGGGCACGCTGAGCGCGGCGGTCACCCGCGACGTCCCAGAAGCCTCGGCATGGTGCAAGGGATGCGAATCGACCCACGTCTTCTACTCGCTGTACCTGCAATCCGGGCTGGCGGCGGGCATCCGGCTCGTCCGCGCATCGGGGCGGCTGCGGATCACGGCGGCCCCGAAGTGGCACGTCCCGCAGCAGCCCGCCCGGACCGACGCCCTGATCAAAGACGTGCTGCGCCTGCTCGGCCCGGGCTCGGTCGCCGACGTCGCCGCGCTCCTCGGCACCAGCGCCACCGCGCTGCGGCCGGTCTGGCCGACGGACCTCGTCGAGGTCTCGGTCGCCGGGAAGCAGTCGTGGTTCGCGCCGGACGCGGTCGCGGCTCTCGACTCGCCGCCGTCACCACGGGGCGTGCGGCTGCTGCCGACCGGCGACCCGTACCTGCAAGCCCGGGATCGCGCGGAGCTGCTGCCGGATCCCGCGCACCGGAAAGTCCTCTGGCGGGCGATCGGCTCTCCCGGGGCCCTGCTCGCCGACGGCGAGATCATCGGCACCTGGCGAGCGAGGAAGGCCGGCAGCAAGCTCCAGGTGGACGCGACGGGCTTCCGCGCCCTGAGCGCCGCCGTCCGCGAGGAGGTGGAAACCGAGGCCCAGCAGTTGGCCGGGACCAGAGGGGCGAAGTCGGCCGTGGTGGCGTTCGACTCGATCTGAGACCGCGCCGATGCAGTTGATCTTCGCACGGATTAGCGTGGAGGCATGGATCCGGTCGCAGGAACCCCGAAGGTCACCAAATCCGATCAGGAGTGGCGGGAGCAGCTCAGCCCGAACGAGTACGCGGTGCTGCGCCAAGCCGCCACCGAGCCGGCCTGGCAGGGCGAGTACGTCGACACCAAGACGGTCGGGGTCTACGAGTGCCGCGGCTGCGGGGCCGAATTGTTCCGCAGCGACACCAAGTTCGAATCGCACTGCGGTTGGCCGTCGTTCTACGACCCGACCGACAGCGACGCGGTGATCCTCCGCGAGGACCAGTCGCTCGGCATGGTGCGCGTCGAGGTCCTGTGCGCGTCCTGCCACGGCCACCTGGGCCACGTGTTCGAGGGCGAGGGCTACCCGACCCCCACCGACCAGCGCTACTGCATCAACTCGATCGCCGTCCGCCTGACCCCGGCGGAGTGAGGTCACACGACGACTTCGACCTTGCACGGAAGCTTCGGCGCGCGGGACAGCCTCGCGTCGGCGGTCAGCAGTGGCACATCCAGACCAGCAGCGAGCGCCACGTAGAGCGCATCGTAGAACGTGAGGGCACCACGCAATTCCCACGCGGCTTGGCTGAGCGGGCCTACGTGCGGATAGCGGTGGTCGATCAAGTGCTTCATCGCCAGGAGCGCAGTGGTCGCGGCGTCCTCTTCGATCTGCCCGCCCAACTCCTGCCTTCTGAGCACGTTCCCGACCTCGGCGTCGACATGGTGCGGTGCATGGCACTCGCTCTGCAGCAGCTGATGCCGCAGCTGGCGGGCCTCGTCCGACACGACGGTGGTTGCCAACACGAGAGTCGAGGCGTCTACGACGAATTCCTTCACCGCCGATCAGCATCCTTTGCCGCGAGGATGCTTTCGACGGTCACTCCGGTACCGCGATCGCGCGCGAGTGCTGCCTCAACAGCCGCGAGCGCTTCCTCCTTCGTTCGCCGCGATGCCATGCGCACGACCTCGTCACGCATGTACGTCTGCAGCGACATCCCAGCGGATCGCGCCCGTTTGCGGATCGTCTCGTAAGCCTCTTCCGGGATGTCCCGGATCTGAATGGTCGCCATAGCGCGATAGTAGCGCGACAGCGCTACTATCGCGCTAATCTGATGGCCTTGTACCGGCTCAGGGGAGGCGGGTGACCAGGTCGGGGACGTCGACGCGGTGACCGGTGTAGAACGGGATCTCCTCGCGGACGTGCAGGCGGGCCTCGGTGCCGCGCAGGTGGCGCATCAGGTCCACGATCCGGTGCAGCTCGTCGGCCTCGAAGGCCAAGATCCACTCGTAGTCGCCCAGCGCGAAGGACGCCACCGTGTTCGCCCGGACGTCCGGGTAGTCGCGAGCTTCCTTGCCGTGGTCGGCCAGCATCGTGCGGCGCTCGTCGTCCGGCAGCAGGTACCACTCGTAGGAGCGCACGAACGGGTACACGCAGATGTACTTGCGCGGCTCCTCGCCCGCCAGGAACGCCGGGATGTGGCTCTTGTTGAACTCGGCCGGGCGGTGCAGCGCGACGTTGCTCCACACCGGCTCGGACGCCTGCCCCAGCGGGGTCTCCCGGCGGAACCCGGTGTAGGCCGCCTGCACTTCCTCGATCCGCTCGGCGTGCCACCAGATCATGAAGTCCGCGTCGGCGCGCAGCCCGGAGACGTCGTAGACGCCGCGAACCACGACGCCGGACTCGGCCAGCGAGTCCAGGTACTCCTGGGTCTGCTGCGCGGCCTTGGCCCGGTCTTCGGGCAGCGTGCCCTGCTCGATCCGGAAGACCGACCACATGGTGTAGCGGATGGTGTCGTTGAGCTCGTTGTAGTTCAGCCGCGCCATGCGTTCATGCTCCCACCTCGCGGCGACCGGCCTGCAGCAGGTCCCGCGTGATATCGGTCGCTGCCGCGGTCCCGGTGGCGATGCACGCCGGAACGCCGACCCCGTGCAGAGCGGCGCCCGCGATCGCCAGCCCCGGCACCTCGGCCACGGCGCGCTCGACATCGGCGACCAGGTCGAGGTGTCCCACGCCGTACTGCGGCAGCCCGCCGCCCCAGCGCGTCACGACGGAGTCCACCGGAGCCGTGGAGATCCCGGTCAGCTCCGCGAAGTCGGCCAGGACCCGGCGCAGCACTTCGGCGTCGTCCAGCCGCAGCTCAGCGGTCTCGCCGAACCGCCCGACCGAGCCGCGCACCAGCAGCTCGCCCTCGGCGCCGCGCAGGTGCGGCCACTTCTTGCTGGAGAAGGTGAATGCCTTGGCGGTGAACGGGGTTCCGTCCGCGTGCTGCTCGCCGCGCGCGATCAGCACGCCTGATGCCTCCGGCAGCCGCGCGTCGGGCGGCAGGGCGAGCCCGACCACGATCGAGGAGGACAGCTCCACCTCGGCCAGCTTCGCGGCCGCCGCCGGAACGACGTCACCGAGGAGCCGCCGAGCCGCCGGAGCGGGCACCGCGAGCACCACGGCGTCGACGTCCAGGAACTCCGGGCTGGGCGCGGCGCCGATCTCCAGGCGCCAGCCCTGCTCCGCCCGCGCCAGCTGCCGCACCGGGAGTCCGATCCGCACCTCGGCGCCGGCGGCGATCAGCAGCCGGTCGACCAGCTCCCGGTAGCCGTAGCGGAACGCGCCGAACACCGGCGGCTTCGGCGCATCCGCCGGTTTCGGCGCGGGCAGCGCCGCCGCCGCGGCAGCGGTGATCGACTCCGCTCCGGCGTCGAGCGCCGCGGCCAGCGCCGGGATCGTGGCCCGCAGGCCGAGCCGGTCGGCATCGCCCGCGTAGACGCCGCCGAGCAGCGGTTCGACCAGGCGGTCGACGACCTCGTCACCCATCCGCCCGCGCAGCAGCTCGCCCACCGAGATGTCGGTGCCGCCGAGCCGGACCGGCGGCAGTTCCGCCTCCGCCCGGACCGCGGCCACTCCCGCCGGGGAAAGCACGTCCTGCACCGCCTCCGGCGAAGCCGGGACGCCCATCACGGTTCCGCCGGGCAACCGGCAGGTCCGGCCTCCAGCGCGCACCGTCGCGGACACCGCGCCCGGGTGCACGACCTCTTCCGGCACACCGAGCTCCTCGGCCAGCTGCCGGACTTCCGGACGCCGGTCGAGGAACGCCTCCGCTCCGACGTCGTAGCGGCAGCCGGCGAGCTCGACGGTGCGGAGCTTGCCGCCGAGCCGCTCGCCCTGCTCGAAGAGCACGATCTCGGCGTCCGGCCCCAGCTCGCGGCGGAGCCGGTAGGCGGCGACGAGACCGGCGATGCCGCCGCCGACGACTGCGACCCGGCGCGTCATCACTGCTGCTTGCTCGCGGTGTGCACCAGCTCGACGACGCGGGTGAGCATCTCGGGGTCCGTGCTGGGCAGCACGCCGTGGCCGAGGTTGAAGATGTGGCCACCGGCAGCCTGGCCCTCGCCGAGGATCCGGTGCACCTCGTGCTCGATCGCGTCCCATCCGGCGAAGAGCAGCGCCGGGTCGAGGTTGCCCTGCACCACCGGCGCGGCGGCATCCGGCTCCGCCGCGCGCAGCCGCGCCGCGGCCTCGTCCAGCGGCACCCGCCAGTCCACGCCGACGACGTCGGCGCCAGCGGAGCGCATCGCGCCGAGCAGCTCGCCGGTGCCCACCCCGAAGTGGATCTTCGGCACGTCCGCGATCTCGGCGACGGCGGTGAAGATCCGCCGGCTGTGCGGCAGCACGAATTCGCGGTAGTCGCGCAGCGACAGGGCCCCGGCCCAGGAGTCGAAGAGCTGGATCGCGTCCACCCCGGCCGCCAGCTGCACCTTCAGGAACTCCAGCGTGGTGTCGGCCAGCCGGTCCAGCAGGGCGTGCCAGGTCTTCGGGTCGGAGTGCATCAGCGCCTTGGTGCGCTCGTGGTTGCGGCTCGGGCCGCCCTCCACCAGGTAGGACGCCAGCGTGAACGGCGCGCCGGCGAACCCGATCAGCGGCGTCTGCCCCAGCTCGCGCACCAGCAGCCCGATCGCGTCGGCCACCGGCGCGACCTGCGCCGCGTCCAGCGTCGGCAGCGCCGCGACGTCGGCGGGGGTGCGCACCGGGTTCGACACGACGGGGCCGGTGCCCGCGACGATGTCCAGCCCGACACCCGCGGCGTACAGGGGCAGCACGATGTCGCTGAACAGGATCGCGGCGTCGACCCCGTGCCGGCGCACCGGCTGCAGGGTGATCTCGCTGACCAATTCCGGCGTCAGGCACGCCTGCAGCATCGGCACGCCCTCGCGGAGCTTGCGGTACTCGGGCAGCGAACGACCCGCCTGCCGCATGAACCAGACCGGGGTGTGCCGGGGGGTGCCGCCGCGGGCGGCAACCAGCAGGGGGGCGTCGGCCAGGTTCCGGCGGGCCGACGCCGGCGCGGGGTTCGCGGAGTTCGTCATCGAGGTCGCTGTCCGTAGGTCGAGAGGCGTCCCGGGGACGGCGCCACGGCGGGCCGACCGGGCTTACGCGGCAATCTTCGCACGCACCCGCCCGCCCCTTTCTCCTGCCTCGGCGCCCCGCCGAGGACGACTCCGAGGCCGGCCGCGAAGCGTCTTCATCCCCCGTTCGGCGTGCCTCCGCAACCGCCCGCGCCCGGCCGCATACAGTCTGCGGCGTGACGGAGATGCCGGTGGCGCCCGAGGTTTTCCGGCAGGCGGTTGCCGCGTTGACGTCTTCGCGTCCGCGAGCGGAGATAGAGCTGACCGAGGTGGGGCCACCCAAGCGCCTCGCTCCTTGGGCTCATGCGCTCGCAGCGGAGGCGAACGGGCCGGCCGGTGAGCTGGCCACCGCCCGCTTGGTACTGCTCTACGACCCGGAAGGCCAGGAGGCGTGGGCGGGTGTGCTGCGACTCGTCGTCTACCTGCGGGCCGAACTCGATCCGGAACTGGCCACCGATCCGCTGCTGCCGGCGGTCGGCTGGTCGTGGCTGACCGATGCGCTGGAGGATTCCGGCGCGTCCTGGACCGCCCTGGGCGGCACGGTCACGCTGACCTCGTCGGCCCGCTTCGGCGACATCGCGGGCCCGGCCCGCAGCCACGATCTGGAGTTGCGCGGTTCGTGGACGGCCACCGACGCGGAGCTGGCGCCGCACGCGGCGGCGTTCCACGAGTTGATGGCGAGCGCGGCGGGCCTGCCGCCGGAAGGCGTCTCGATGCTCGGCGGGCGGTCCGGGACGGCGCACCGCGACTGATCGCGAGATCGCCCGATCACCGGCTGTGTCGGCCGACTCCGGCGCGTAAGGTTCGGCGCAACCGATCCCGTTTCCGTGGCGGCCGACACGCCGATGCGCGATTTCCTTTCGCGAAGACCCTGCGAGGCCGCCGAAACCGTTGATTGCGCAAGTTATTCACAATCCGCGTTCATGTTACGTCGCTTGGCCACGCTCCGACGTTACGGAGATAGCTCATAGTCACCCAAAAGAGCGATGCGATCATGTTCCGGTAACAACTCGATCGGGATAGATACCCGATTGATCGTCCCGCTGACCCGCTTGGGCGGTTACGCTGCCCCCGACGACACCACTTTCGGTCGATCAGTGGCGCGGCTGATTGGTCGAGAGTCCCGGTGCCGGTCGGGGGGCACGACCGACTCCAGGGAGGTAGTGACGTGGCTGCCGTCGGCTTAGGTCAGGCCGCTCGAACCACGCCCGCCGGCGCTTTGCCGGCCAACATGGTCCCGCACCCGCGGGAAGAGCTGTTCACGGTGCTCGTGGTGGACGACCATCCGCTGCTCCGGGAGGCAATCGCCGCCCGGTTGCTGCAGATGGGCGCCGGCACGGTGCACGAGGCCGCATCCATGGCCGAAGCCAGGGCTCGCGCCCTGGCGACCGGTCCGTGCGACCTCGCAATTCTCGATCTCGGACTCCCGGACGGGACCGGCATCGAGCTGGTAACCGAACTCCGGAGCCAGGGCTGGCCACGGATCGTGGTGCTCGCTTCGTCCGATGACCCGTATGCGGTCCGGGCCGCCTTCCAGGCAGGTGCGCAGGCGTACCTGCTGAAGTCGGCCTCGCCCATGGTGGTCACCGACGGCGTGCGCCGCGTGCTCGATGGCGGCGTGTACGCCGATCCCAGCGTGGCGCCGGTGCTTGCCGCCGGTACCCGCGTGCCGGGAACGGACAACACGCCTCGCGAGCTGTCCGGGCGCGAGGTCGAGGTGCTCCAGTTGGTGGCCGACGGCCGTTCCAACAAGGAGATCGGCGAGGCGCTGAACCTGTCCGCGCTCACGGTGAAGAGCCACCTGTCGCGGATAGGGCGCAAGCTGGGCACCGGCGACCGGGCGCAGATGGTCGCGCTGGCCATGCGGGCCGGCGTGATCCGGTGACCGGACGCTGACGCACCTGCACCGGTGCGGTCGACCCGACGAGCTCGGGTGGAGTAGCCCCACGGCGCGGGCCGAAGCACGTAAGGTCTGATAGCCGTGGAAGCTGCAAGCCCCGAGACCGTCGGGTCCGACCGCCCGGAGCCGGTGTTGTTGACCGAACCCACCGACGGCGTGCCGCCGGTGGTGGACACACCTGCCGCGTTGAAAGCCGCCGCGAAAGCACTCGCCGCGGGGACCGGACCGGTCGCCGTGGACACGGAGCGCGCTTCGGGTTATCGCTACTCGCAACGCGCTTACCTGGTGCAACTCCGCCGAGAGGGTGCCGGGACCGTGCTGGTGGACCCGATCGCGCTGGACGGTGCGCTCGATCCGCTGCCGCCGGCGCTGGAAGACACGGAGTGGGTGCTGCACGCGGCGTCCCAGGACCTGCCGTGCCTGGCCGAGCTCGACCTTCGACCGGCGCGGTTGTTCGACACCGAGCTGGCCGGCCGGCTCGCCGGGTTCGAACGGGTCTCGCTGGGCACGCTCGTGGAACGCATGCTGGGCTACCGGTTGGAGAAGGGGCACAGCGCGGCGGACTGGTCCCGCCGACCGCTCCCCCAGGACTGGCTGGTGTACGCCGCCCTCGACGTGGAACTGCTGATCGCCCTGCGCGACGCGATGCGCGACGAGCTGGAGCGGCAGGGGAAGCTGGACTGGGCGCACCAGGAGTTCGAGGCGGTCCGCAACGCCGCACCCGCACCGCCGCGGGCCGAACCGTGGCGCCGCACGTCCGGGATTCACCGGCTGCGCAGTCCCCGGCAGCTCGCCGCCGTTCGAGCGCTGTGGGAAGCCCGCGACACCGTCGCCCGGGACCGCGATCTCGCGCCGGGCCGCGTGCTGCCGGACTCCTCGATCGTGCAAGCCGCGCAGGCCAATCCGAAGACCGAGGCCGACCTGGTCGCCCTGCCGGTGTTCGGCGGGCGGCAGCAGCGGCGCCGGGCGTCGCTGTGGCTGCAGGCGCTGCGGGCGGCACGCCGGCTGGAGAACGACGAGCTGCCGGCGCCGGCTTCGCCGCACGACGGGCCGCCTCCGACCAACCGGTGGAGCGATCGGGATCCCGACGCCGCCGCGCGGCTGTCCGCGGCGCGTTCGGCGTTGTCGAAGATCGCCGAGCGCCACCACCTGCCGGTGGAGAACCTGCTGCTCCCCGACCTGGTCCGGCGGACCTGCTGGATGCCGCCGGAAGACCGCAGCGTCACCGGCGTGACGGAGCTGCTGCGCGACAAGGGCGCCCGCGAGTGGCAGATCGAGCTCACCGCGGAGGACCTGAGCAAGGCCCTCCACGCGACGCCCGCGGCAACGGCCGACTGAGGCCCGCCGGGTGGCGGTTCGCACCGAACCGCCACGCGGGGCGCCGGTCACGGATTGCGGCCGAGGAATGCGAGCATGCGGTCCTGCTCGGGTGCGTTCTCGGCGATGGGCACCTCGGGACCGCAGACGCCCTTGTGCCGGATGTTGTCGCCGAGGGCGCGAGCATCGGCGAAAACCCTGGTGACCTCGTCCGCCGGCAGCGCCTCGTCCTGCCCGGTGGCCCTGGCGATGTCCCACCCGTGCACGAGCAGGTCGAAGCAGAGGAAACGGTCGATCGTCGCCTCGGCGGTGGTGCGCCCGAACATCCCTTCGTACTCGCGGCCCGCCCGTTGCGGATCGTCGAGCAGCGCCTGGATCGCGTAGCGGGCCTCCAGCCACGCACCCAGCGGGTCGTCGTCCACGACCTTCGCCAGGACGATCGCCTCCCCGGCCCAGCTGGGGATGTCGCGGTGCACGTCGACGACGTGGCGCAGGACGTCCAACGCGGTCCAGCCCTCGCACGGGGACTGCGCCGACCACCCGCCGGCGGGCACCGCCTCGACGCGGCGGGTGAACTCGGTGGCCAGCGCGCGGTAGCGCTCGGAAGTTTCGCTCATGCCAGTTCCGCCTCTCCGCGTTTCACAGTGGTGGCTGGGTCCAGCTCGGTCTCGCGTTCCGCAGCTTCTTGTGGCTGGTTCGCGTCACGTTCCCCTGAGGTGCGGTTGAGGGGGACTCGGGTTGACGCAGGGCTGCTCATGCCCACAGCCTGCGCCGCGATGCGCCGCCCGGCGCGGGCAGATCCAGGGTCGGCCGATTGGTCGCCGTCGGCGGTGTTGATCAGGATGTGAGACAGCCGACACGGTCGGCCCGTGTGGTTACCGACGGGTAATAAGCGCTAGAGTGCGGTTACCGGCCGGTAATCGACCGACGATCCGGCCAGCACCATCCACCAAGCCAGTGAGGAGCACGCCGTGGCCGCACCTGCGTCGGCACCCGCCGACAGCCGCAGCCGCCCAGCGGTTCGGGACGTGGTCTTCGTCGACGGCGTACGCACGCCGTTCGGCAAGGCCGGTTCGAAGGGCCAGTACGCCCAGACCCGCGCCGACGACATGGTCGTCAAGGTCATCCGGGAGCTGCTGCGGCGGCACCCGGAACTACCGGCGGAGCGCATCGACGAGGTCGCCATCGCCGCCACCACCCAGATCGGCGACCAGGGCCTGACCATCGGCCGCAGCGCGGCGCTGCTGGCCGGGCTGCCCAAGTCGGTCCCCGGCTTCGCCATCGACCGGATGTGCGCCGGTGCCATGACGGCCGTGACCACCGTGTCCAGCGGCATCGCCTTCGGCGCCTACGACGTGGCGATCGCAGGCGGCGTCGAGCACATGGGCAACCACCCCATGGGCGAGGGCGTCGACCCCAACCCCCGCTTCGTCTCCGACAAGATCGTCGACCCGTCGGCACTGATCATGGGCTCGACCGCGGAGAACCTGCACGACCGGTACCCGACGCTGACCAAGCAGCGCACCGACGCCTACGCGGCCCTGAGCCAGCAGCGCTACGACGAGGCGCTGCGGGCCGGGAAGATCACCCCGGACCTGGTCCCGGTGTCCACCCGCTCCGAGCAGGGCTGGGGACTGGCCACCACCGACGAGCCGCCGCGCCCGGGCACCACCGTCGAGGCGTTGAGCGGCCTGAAGACGCCGTTCCGCCCGCACGGCCGGGTCACCCCGGGCAACGCCGCGGGCCTCAACGACGGTGCGACGGGCTGCCTGCTGGCCGACGCCGACACCGCGGCCGAGCTCGGCCTGCCGGTCGGGATGCGGCTGGTCGGCTACTCCTTCGCCGGCGTCGAGCCCGAGGTCATGGGCGTCGGGCCGGTGCCCGCGACCGAGAAGGCGCTGCAGCGCGCCGGGCTGAGCATCGACGACATCGGCCTGTTCGAGATCAACGAGGCCTTCGCGGTCCAGGTGCTGGCCTTCCTGGAGCACTTCGGCATCGCCGACGACGACCCGCGGGTCAACCCGTGGGGCGGCGCGATCGCCTGCGGCCACCCGCTGGCCTCCTCCGGTGTGCGGCTGATGACGCAGCTGTCCCGGCACTTCGCCGAGCGTCCCGAGGTGCGCTACGGCATCACGACCATGTGCATCGGCTTCGGCATGGGTGGCACGGTCATCTGGGAGAACCCGAACTACAACGCTGGAGACGCCCGATGACCAACGACTTCGCGGCGCTGTTCCCCGACGAAGTGGTGACCAAGGCGTTCACCCGGCTCGTCGACGTGCCCGGCCTGGCCGGCAAGCTCGCGCTGATCACCATCGACAACGGCCACGACCACACCCGGCCGTCCACCTTCGGTCCCGGCGGCCTGACCAGCCTGAACGCCGCGCTGGACGAGGCGTTCGCCGCCGAGCCCGCGGCCATCGCGGTCACCGGCAAGCCGTTCGTGTTCGCCGTGGGCGCGGACCTCTCCGGCATCGGGCGGATCACCGAGCGGGAGCACGCCCACCAGATCGCGCAGACCGGGCACGACGTGTTCCGGCGGCTCACCGAGTCGAAGATCCCGACCTTCGCCTTCGTCAACGGCGCGACGCTCGGCGGCGGCCTGGAGCTGGCGCTGTCCTGCCACTACCGGACGGTGGCGGCGAACGCCGGCGCCATCGCCTTCCCGGAGTGCTTCCTGGGCCTGTTCCCGGGTTGGGGCGGCACCCAGCTGCTGCCGAACCTGATCGGCCCGGACGCCGCGGTGACGGTGATCATCGAGAACGCGCTCAGCCAGAACCGGATGCTCAACCCGAAGAAGGCCCGTCAGCTGGGCATCTTCGACGAGCTGCTGGCCAGCCCGGACTTCCTGGAGGAGTCGCTGCGCTGGGCGGTCCGCGTGATCAACGGCGAGCAGGCCGTGACCCGCCCGGAGATCGACCGCGGCAAGGCCTGGGACGACGCCGTCGCCCGCGCCAAGGGCATCGTCGAGGCGCGCACCCACGGCGCATCCCCCGCGGTGACCAAGGCCGTCGAACTGATCGAGCTGGCCCGCGGCAACGACCTGGACGCCGGCTACGCCGCCGAGACCGAGGCGCTGACCGACGCGCTGATGTCCGACGAGCTGCGCTCGGGGCTCTACTCCTTCGACCTGACGCAGAAGCGCGCCAAGCGGCCCGCCGGGGCGCCGGACAAGTCGCTGGCTCGCAACGTCACCAAGGTCGGCGTGGTCGGCGCCGGGCTGATGGCCGGTCAGCTGGCGCTGCTGTTCGTGCGCCGCCTCGAGGTGCCGGTGGTGATCACCGACATCGACCAGGAGCGCATCGACCGGGGCGTGGCCTACATCCACGGCGAGATCGACAAGCTCGCCGCCAAGGGCCGCCTGTCGCCGGACGCGGTGAACCGGCTCAAGGGGCTGGTCACCGGCTCGCTGGACAAGAAGGCGTTCGCCGACGCCGACTTCGTCATCGAGGCCGTCTTCGAGGAGATGTCGGTCAAGCAGCAGGTGTTCGCCGAACTGGAGGAGCACGTCTCCCCCGAGGCGATCCTGGCCACCAACACCTCGTCGCTGTCGATCACCGAGATGGGTTCGAAGCTGAAGAACCCGGAGCGGGTCGTCGGCTTCCACTTCTTCAACCCGGTCGCGGTGCTGCCGCTGCTGGAGGTGGTGCGCGGCGAGCAGACCGACGATGCGGCGCTGGCGACCGCGTTCAAGGTCGGCAAGCAGCTGAAGAAGTCGTGCGTGCTGGTCAAGGACGCGCCGGCGTTCGTGGTGAACCGGCTGCTGACCCGGTTCATGGGCGAGGTCATCGCGACCATCGACGAGGGCACGCCGTTCGAGGTGGCCGACAACGCGCTGGTGCCGCTCGGCCTGCCGATGAGCCCATTGGTGCTGCTGCAGCTGGTCGGCCCGGCGGTCGCCCAGCACGTCAACGAGACGATGCACGCGGCCTACCCGGACCGGTTCGGGCTCAGCGACAACATGCAGCGGTTCGTCGACGCGCGCAAGGCCGCGGTGTGGATCACCGACGAGTCCAATCAGTCAGCGGCGCAAAGCGCCTCCGTGGGGGGCGGTGGCCGGGCGACGGGCGGGCCGGTCGTGGACCCCGAGGTCGCGGCGCTGTGGACGCAGGGCGACAAGCCGTCGACGTCCGAGCAGGTCCGCGACCGGGCGCTGAACGCGCTGGCCGAGGAGATCCGGATCATGCTCGACGAGGGCGTGGTCGTCGAGGCGCAGGACATCGACCTGTGCATGCTCCTCGGCGCGGGCTGGCCGTTCTGGCTGGGCGGCATCACGCCGTACCTGGACCGGGCCGGCGTCTCGGAGAAGATCAACGGCAAGCGATTCCTCGCCCCGGGCGTGGCCTCCGTGCACGCCTGACCGGCGATTCGCAGCCGACGGGGCCGGGGCGTTTCGCCCCGGCCCCGTTCGCGCACGTGAGCTCGGGTGCCGTGTTCTGCCATGATGGAGCCGGACGGAGAAGAGGTGATGGCCGGTGACCGCGCTTGTCCGGCACGAACTGGGGCCGTTCACGATCGCCGACTGGCACGCGCTGCCCGCCCGGGAGGACGGGTCGCGCCTGGAGCTCATCGAGGGGTACTGGCTCGTGACGCCGCCGCCGACCGGGCAGCACCAGTGGGCCGAGAAGCGGATCATCTCGCTCTTCGACCAGGCCATCACCGCTGCCGGGCGGACCGATCTCTACGTGGTCGGTGGCATCGGGATCGAGATCAGCACGAGTTACCGCTCCGCCCTCATCCCCGACTTCGTCGTCCTCGACACGCCGCCCGTCGGCACGTCGTTCCAGCCCGGGAACGTCCTGCTCATCGGCGAGATCTGGTCCCCGGGCAACACCTCCAGCGAGCAGCAGGAGAAGTTCCAGGCCTGCGAGCGAGCCGGCATCCCGTACTTCTGGAGCGTCGCCCAGGACCACGGCGGCCCCGTCGAACTCGCCGCCTACCGCCTCGAGAACGATCGCTACGTGTGCGACGCGACCGCGAAGGCCGGTCACGGGAACGCGCGGATCACCGCCAGCCCGCTCCCGTTCGAACTCGATGTGGCCTCGCTCCGGCTATGAGCTTCTAACGTCCCGGGTTCGTCGCCGCTGCCACGAACATCGGCAGCGCGAGGAAGAGCCGGTCGGCCTCCGCCCGCGCACGCTGCTCGGCCATCCAGCCGTCCGCCTGCTCGCGCGTGATGGCGCCGGTGGAGCGGGCTCCTGCGGCGAGTCCGGTGAGCATGGGCAGCATCGGCTTCCCGGTGAACACACCGGTGCGCACCTCGACCGCCACGTCGTCGAACGCGGCGTCCAGCAGCAGGTTCCGGTAGCGGCGGGCGGCGCGCGGGCTGGTGATCAGGTCGGCGCGGGCGTGCACGATGGTCCGGGTGAGGACCGGATCGTCGGAGTCGATGAGGATGTCGTCCCAGTCCTGGCCCAGCAGCACGATTCGCCCACCGGGCGCGAGAACCCGGCGCGCTTCCGCCAAGGCCCGCTCCGGCTCGGCCAGTTCGTGGAACACCTTGTCGGCCCGGTAACCGTCCACCGAGGCGTCCGCCAGCGGCAGTTCGCACGCCCCGGCGATCCGGAAGTCCGCCCCGGGCCACCGGTCGCGGGCGACGGCGATCATCTGCTCGTCCGGGTCCACACCGATGGCGCGCGCACCTCGTTCGGCCAGCTCCGCCACGGCACGTCCGGCGCCACATCCGACGTCCACCGCCGACCTCCCGGGGCCGACGCCGAGCAGGTCGTAGGAGAGGGTCCGCAGTTCCGCAGCGCCCGGCAGCCGGTCGGCCGCGTCGAGCCGTGCGATGAGGTCGTCCGTCGATTGCTTGATCATGGGCACCAGGCTGCGCCTTAATGTCGGCATGAAGTCAAGCGAGCACGAGTCGATGAGCATCGGTGCCCTCGCCGGTCGCTTCGGCCTGGCCACGCACGTCCTGCGCCATTGGGAAGCAATGGGGCTCCTCGCCCCCGCACGCGACGCAGCCGGACGCCGCCGCTACGACGCCGCCGACCTCACCCGCGTCGCCGTCATCCTGCGCGCCAAGGAGGCCGGGCTGTCCCTCGACACCATCCGTTCGCTGGCCGCCACCGGCGATCCCCTGAACCGGAGGGACATCCTGCGGGAGGAGGCAGCGGCTCTCCGCTCCCGCATCGCCGCCGCGCAGGCGTCCCTCGAACTCATCGACTGCGCCCTCGGCTGCGATCACGAGGACGTCACCCGGTGCGCCCATTTCCAGCAGGCGGTGGCGGATCGCATCGCCGTCTGAGCGTGCTCGGCCCGACGGTGCTACGGCGCGGCGGGGAGCTGGACCGTTACCGCGAGGCCGCCGGCCGGGAGGGATTCCGCCCGGACCCGGCCGTGGTGCGCCTTCGCCGCCGCTTGGACGATCGACAGGCCCAGGCCCGCGCCGTTCCTGGCCGTGCGCTGGACTCCGGCCCGGCGGAAGGGTTCGAAGAGCGATTCCACCTGATCGTCCGGAATCCGCGGCCCGGACGACGCGACCCGCAGAGTCGTCCACTGTGGATCGCTGCCGGTGCTGATCTCCACCCAGCCGCCATCCACGTTGTGCCGCACCGCGTTCTCCAGCAGATTGCCCGCGACGCGCTCCAGCAGCGCCGGATCGCCGACGGCGAAAGCCGGTTCCTCGCAGCACTTGATGCGCAGTCCGCGCTGCCGCGCCTCCTGCTCCACCGCGTGCAGCGCGCGGCCCACGAGCTCCGTGAGGTCCACCGGCTCCCGCACCGCCAACTCCACGCCTTCGGTGCGGGCCAGCAGCAGCAGCGCCTCCACCAGCCGCTCCGCGCGGGCCGTCGCTTCCCGGACCACATCGGCCATCCGCCGCAGCTCCGCCTCATCGGCGTCCGGGTCCGACAGCGTGACGTCGAGTTCCGTGCGGATCACCGACAACGGCGTGCGCAGTTCGTGACTCGCGTTGGCCACGAACCGGCGCTGCGAGTCGAACGCCGCCTGCAACCGGTCGAGCATCGCGTCGAAGGTGTCGGCCAGCTGGGCGACTTCATCGCGCGGGCCGCTCAGCGCGATCCGCTCGTCCAGCGACTCCGCGGACAACCGGTGCGCCGCCGCAGTCACGTCGTGCAGCGGGCGCAGGACCCGGCCGGTCACCGTCCACGCCAGCAGCGCGGCCGCCAGAACCACTGCTACGAAGGCGAATCCGCCGATCAACAGCACCTGCTGCCGCGCGGAGTCGCGCAGCGCCTCTCCCAGCAGCTCGGCGGGTACGTCCACGCCGTGCACCCGGACCGGCGTCCCGGCGGGCAGCCGGGGCACCGCGGCGACCACGTTGCCGACCAGCATCCAGCCCAGCCACAGCAGCAGCCCGCTCACCGCGGCGACCAGGGCCGTGGCCAGCAGCGTCAGCCGGGTTCGCAGTCCCGGACCGCGGCGGGTGATCGGTCGGGCGGCCGCGCGCATCGGCTCAGTCCCTGGCATGCTCGGCGCCGCCCGCGGACGGCACCCGGTAGCCGGAGCCGACCACGGTTTCGATGATGCCCGGCTCCCCCAGCTTCTTGCGCAGCGTCATCATCGTGACCCGCACCGTCGTGGTGAACGGGTCGGCGTTCTCGTCCCACACCCGTTCCAGCAGTTCCTCGGAGCTGACCACGCCGCCGCCGGCCGACAGCAGCACCTCCAGCACGCCGAACTCCTTGCGGGTCAGCTCCACCTCGCCGTCGCGCCGGTGCACGGTGCGCCGCGCGGAATCCAGCTCCAGCTCCAGCGCGGTGAGCAGCGGCGGCTGCGCCGGCGTGGCCCGCCGCCCCAGCGCCCGGACCCGGGCGATCAGCTCCGCGAACGCGAACGGCTTGGCCAGGTAGTCGTCGGCGCCCAGGGACAACCCGGCGACGCGGTCGGCGACGGTGCCGCTGGCCGTGAGCATCAGCACCCGGGTCAGCTCGCCGGAGGACACCAGCCGGCGGCACAGCTCGTCGCCGGACATGCCCGGCAGATCGCGGTCGAGCACCAGCACGTCGTAGCGGGTGATCGACGCCTTCTCCTGCCCGCTCTCGCCGTCGTAGGCGACGTCCACGGCCATGCCTTCCCGGCGCAGCCCGCGAGCTATCGCATCGGCCAGCGGCTTCTCATCCTCGACGACCAGGATTCGCACCCGTTCACCCTGCCACAGCCCGGCGGCGGAGCCGGGACGGCGTGCGCGGCTGCGCGACCGGCCGGTCGAGGGCCCGTTCCGCCGAGCGGACCGACATCAACGCCTTCGGCCGGGGCTGGGAGCAAAATCCTCCCGAAATCCGGCAAATCCAGTGAACCGATTCGGCCTTCGTGCGTCCAATGGAAAAGCGCTCAACGCACCGCTGGAGGATCATGCCCGGCAAACCGAACCAAGCGCCGGAACCGGATGACGCCGCAGGGCGCGAGGTGACGCCCGAGGAGGACGAGCGGCCGGTCGGCGAGCCCGACGCGCCGGACGGATCGTCCGCGGAATCCGCACCAGGTGAGGACACCGCGGCCGAACCGGATGAACAGCCGGGGCCGGCGGGCGAACCCGATCAACCTGCCGCCGCTCCGGAAGCCCCCGAGCCAGGTCCTCCCCCGGCCGCCCAGGGCGCGCCGTTGCCGCCGATGCAACCGGTGCAGGGAGCTCCGGTGCCGATGGCTCCGATGGCGCAGTTGCCGATGCCCGCGGGAACTCCTTATCCGCCACTCCATCCGCCGTTCGCCCCACCACCGCCGCTGTTCGACGCCTTCTGGCCGCGGCCGGGGGTCTCGGGCGCTCCCGTGGCGTTGCTCGCGGCGGTGATCGGCGGCGCCGCCGCGGCGATCTTCGTGCCGCTGGGCGGGCCCGGGATCGGCTGGCCGCTGCTCGGCCTGACCATCGCCGCCGGGATGTTCCTGGTAGGCCGCAAGGCGGAACGGAAGGTCCACATCGGACAGCTGTGCTGGGCGGTGACGGCCTTGCTGCTGCTGTCGGTGTGCGCTTTCCGGTCGGCGGACTGGCTCACGGCGTGGTGCGTGCTGACCGCCGGGGTCGCCGGAGTGCTCGCGGTGACCGGTGGGCGGAGCGTGCGGGGGTTCGGGCTGGCCGCCATCGCGATCCCGGTAGCGGCCCTCCGAGCCTTGCCCTGGGCGGTGCGGGGCGTGCGCGAACGCGGCCGCGGCTCGGTCGGCCTGCGGCTAGTGGCGTCGCTGGCGGTCACGGTTCTGCTGCTGCTGATCTTCGGCGCGTTGTTCGCCGGCGCCGACGAGAACTTCGCGGCGCTGGCCTCGGCCGTGCTGCCGCGCCTCGACGGGGAGTCCTTCTTCCGCTGGACGTTCGTGCTGGTCGTCTTCGGGGCGGCCACCCTGGGTGCCGCCTTCACCCTGCTCCGCCCACCGGAACCGGCGGAGGCGACCCGCGAGGTCAAGACGCTGCGGCGGCTCGAATGGGCACTGCCGATCGGCGTGCTGGTTGTGCTGTTCGCGGCGTTCATCGCGGTGCAGAGCACTCCGATGTTCGGCGGCGAGCAGCACGTTCAGCACACCGAGCAGCTGACCTATGCGGGCTACGCCCGCAGCGGCTTCTGGCAGCTGACGTTCGTCACGATCCTCACCCTGCCGATCATCGGCGCCGCGGCGCGCTGGGCGCCCAAGAGCACCGAGTTCGATCGCAACCTGCTGCGCGGGCTGGGCGGTGCGCTCGCCGTGCTCACGCTGCTCATCGTGTTCTCCGCGCTGATCCGCATGTGGGCCTACCAGGACGCTTACGGCTACACCGTGATGCGCCTGCTGGTGATGTCCTGCGAGCTGTGGCTGGGCGTGGTGTACCTGCTGGTCATCGCAGCCGGCGCCCGGCTGCGGGCAGGCTGGCTGCCCGCCGCGGTGGTCGGCACGGCGATGGCGGCGCTGCTCGGGCTGGCGGCGCTCAACCCCGACGCGTTCATCGCCGAGCGCAACATCGCCCGCTTCGAGGCGACCGGCAAGCTCGACCAGGAGTACCTGGAGAGGCTGTCGGCGGACGCGCTTCCCGCGCTGCAGGGCCTGCCGGAGGCGGCCCGCGGGCCGGTCGTCGCGGAGATCACCGAGGACCTGTCCGACGAGGGCTGGCGCTCCTGGAACCTCTCCGACCACCTGGCCCGTCAGTCCTGACGTGAACAGTGATCAGCGGGTGCCGCCCGGGCTGGGCGGCACCCGCTGATCTGTGGTGAGACCGGAACGCCGACAGGTCAGCCGTTGGCGGCTTCCGGGCGGTCCGGGTCCGCCGCGACCCGCAGCGCGACGCGCCCGTCGCCGCGCTTGGCGACCCACTCCGTGATCCGGCGGGCGATGTCCTGCTCGGTGAGGCCGAGGTCGGCCAGCACCTCCTCGCGCGAGGAGTGCGTCAGGAAGCGGTTCGGCACCGCCAGATCGCGCAGCGGCACGTCCAGCTCCGCGTCGCGCAGCGCCGCCGCCAGCGCCCAGCCGAACCCGCCGTGCCGACCGCAGTCCTCCAGGGTGACCACCAGCCGGTGCTGCGCGGCCATCTCGACGATCTGATCCGGAACGGGCAGCACCCAGCGCGGGTCGACCACGGTCACCCCGATGCCCTGCGCGGCGAGCCGCTCCGCCGCGGCGACCGCCAGCTTGCCGAACGCGCCGACCGCGACCAGCAGCACGTCGTCCGCGTCCCCCGAGCGGCGCAGCACGTCGACGCCGCCGACCCGCTCCACGGCCGGGACCTCCTCGATCACCGAGCCCTTGGAGAACCGCATCACGGTCGGGCCGTCGTCGACGGCGACCGCCTCGCGCAACTCCTCGCACAGCGTCACGGCGTCGCGCGGCGCGGCGACCTGGATGCCCGGGATCAGGCCCAGGATCGACAGGTCCCACATGCCGTTGTGGCTGGCACCGTCGTCACCGGTGATGCCGGAGCGGTCCAGCGTGACCGTGACCGGCTGCTTGTGCAGCGCCACGTCCATCAGCAGCTGGTCGAACGCCCGGTTCAGGAACGTCGAGTACACCGCGAACACCGGGTGCAGGCCGCCCATCGCCATCCCGGCCGCCGCGGTCATGCCGTGCTGCTCGGCGATGCCCACGTCGATGCAGCGGTCCGGGTACGCCTCGGCGAACTTCTTCAGCCCGGTCGGGCCGAGCATCGCCGCGGTGATGGCCACCACGTCCGGGCGCTCGGCACCGATGCGCACCAGCTCCTCGGCGTAGACGTCCGTCCAGCTCTTCGGGGCCGGCTTGGTCGGCAGTCCGGTCTCGGGGTCGATGACCTTGACCTGGTGCATCTGCTCGGCCTGGTCGTTCTCGGCCGGCGCGAACCCGTTGCCCTTGCGGGTCACCGCGTGCACGATCACCGGGCCGCCGAAGGACTTGGCCATCTGCAGCGCGTGCTCCATCGCGCGCAGGTCGTGGCCGTCGACCGGGCCCAGGTACTTGATGCCGAGGTCGGAGAACATCACCTGCGGGCTGATCGCGTCCTTGATGCCGCTCTTGGCCGCGTGCAGTCCGGTGTAGAGCGAGCGCCCGACGACCGGGAGGTTGCGCAGCGTGCGGCGGCCGCTCTCCAGCGCCTTCTCGTAGCTGGGGTTCAGCCGCAGCGCGGCGAGGTGCTCGGCGAGGCCGCCGATCGTCGGCGCGTAGGACCGGCCGTTGTCGTTGACCACGATCACCACCGGACGCTCCTGGTCCGCGGCGATGTTGTTCAGCGCCTCCCAGCACATGCCGCCGGTGAGCGCGCCGTCGCCGACGATCGCCACCGCGTGCTGCGGCTTGCCGCCGAGCTGGAAGGAGCGGGCCAGGCCATCGGCGTAGGACAGCGCGGTGGAGGCGTGGCTGTTCTCCACGAAGTCGTGGGCGCTCTCTGTGCGCGACGGGTAGCCGGAGAGGCCGTCGCGCTTGCGGAGCTGGTCGAATCCGTCCTGCCGACCCGTGATGATCTTGTGGACGTACGCCTGGTGCCCGGTGTCGAACACGATGGCGTCCTGCGGCGAGTCGAAGACCCGGTGGACGGCCAGGGTCAGTTCCACCGCGCCCAGGTTCGGCCCCAGGTGCCCGCCGGTGCGGGACACCTTCTCGATCAGGAAACGCCTGATCTCCGAAGCCAGTTGCGCCAGCTCAGGGTGCGTCAGGCGCTTTACATCGGCCGGACTGTGCACGGACCCCAGCAGCGTCACCGTTCCACCTCACTCGTCGTGCCGGTCGGGTTCATTCGCATGCCGGGGCCGGGCTGGCTGCCTGGCTCCGCCGCGATGCATAGCGCGTCCCAGTCTACGGAGGGGGCTGCCGACGGCCCGGCGTGGTGCGCGGCACCGTGCGCAACCGCGCGGCTACCCGGAGCACCACCTGCGCATTCCGCCGAACCGCTGGGGTCAGCGGCGCCCCGCGGACCGCCCGATGCGATCGCCTCGGCCCCACGGTTTTGCGCCCTGCTCACCGGGCGGCGCCCAGCGCTGTGGGGGTCATCACCGCGGGAACGGCCGCCACTCGGGCAGCGGGGCGTGATCCGGGCGGAGGTCTCCCCAGGGCGGGCTGCCGGGCGGCAGCTGGTGCAGTTCGGCCTGGTCGAGGCGGCGCCGCACCCGGAGCCGGTCGACGGCCAGGAACGCGCCCGCGCCCAGCACGGCCACCGCGATGATCCACAGCACCGGGTCGCCGATGCCCCGGCCGATCGCGGTGGTCAGCAGCATCGAGCCGAACACCACCAGCACGCCGCCGAGCAGGATCCGGAACGCCGGGTAGGCGTGTGCCCGGCTGCCGCCCCGCACCGTCGTGGCGCGAGCGGCGGCCCAGCCGCGCAGCCGGTGCCAGGCGGCGAGGTCCTGCGGGCCGGTGCGCAGCGGCCACGCCGCGGTGGCGCGCCGCCGGACGATCGCGGCGACCAGTTGCGGATCGGCGACGTGGACCACCCACTGCTGCGGCCCGGCGACCAGCCGGAGCGCCGGGCCGCTGCGCAGGCGGATGCCGGTGCCGCCAGGTAGCGGCCACCAGCCGCCCGATTCCCCGCTGATCTCCCCCGCCTGCGCGAAGGCCAGCTCGGCCAGGGGCAGTGCCTGCCGGACCCGTCCGGCGCTGCCGGTCCGGTCGAGCACGATCCGGTCCCGACCGATCAACAGGCGCCCGCTGCCGAGCGCGTCGAGCGGCACCGCGATCTCGACGTCCAGCTCCGCGAGATCCCCCGCGAGCCCGACGAACCGGCGGTGCGCCAGCACCGCCAGGGCGGGCGAGGCGATCACGGCGACCAGCGAGACCGCGCCGATCGGCGCGGCGAACACGACGTTGACGATCGCCTGCGGCACGGCTGCCAGCAGCGCCCAGCCCGGCCAGCGGCGCGGCGTGCGGGAGTCGGCCAGCCACGCCGCCGCGGCGACCACGATCCAGCCCGCGGCCCACCCGGTGAAATAACCGGGCACAGTGGACGAACCGAGCAGCAGCAGGCTTGCAGGGACCAGCACGATTCCCAACGCCGCCAACAGGAACGCGGTCGCCCGGCACCCTGGCACGGCGTCCGGCGCCGTCGTCCCCGGTGCCGGGACGGGCTGCACCGCGGGCCCGGTAGCGGGCGGGGCCGGGAGGACCTCCGGCACGTGTTCGCGTTGCGTCATCTCATGGATCCCGTTCCCGCCCGGCTCAGCGCGGATCCGGCTCCAGCAGTGCGATGCATTCGATGTGGTGCGTCATCGGGAAGGCGTCGAAGGCCTCCAGCTCGGTCATCCGGTAGCCGCGCTCCGCGAACAGGCCGACGTCCCGCGCCAGCGCCGCCGGATCGCACGCGACGTGCACGATCCGCGCCGGGCGGCGCGCGGTCACCGACTCCACCACGTCCCGGCCCGCGCCCTTGCGCGGCGGGTCCAGCACCACGACGTCCGGCGCCTGCAGGTCCTCGTCGGTGGCCACCGCCTCCACCGTGCCCGCCCGGAACGACACCTGCGGTAGGTCCCGCAGGTTCGCCACCGCGTCCTCCACCGCGCGCTTCGACGACTCGACCAGCACCACCGAGCCCGCCGGGCCGACCTGCTCGGCGAGCACGGCCGCGAACAGGCCGACCCCGCCGTAGAGGTCCCACGCCACGCCGCCCGCCGGCGCGGCCGCCAGCCGCCCGACGACCTCGGTGAAGACGTCCGGAGCGGCCTTGTGCACCTGCCAGAAGCCCTGCACCGCGACGTCGAAGGACCGCCCGCCGGCGGATTCGCGGGCCACCCCGCTGCCCTGCACCTGCCGGGCGACGGCCCGCCCGTGCCGCCGCTGCGGCTTGTGGTCCACGGCCGTGACGTGCACGTCACCGGTGGCATCGGCGGCCACCGTCAGCTCCGCGCCCGGACGCCATCGGCGGTTCGTGACCCCGTCCAGCGCGCCCTCGACGGTGATCGGGCAGTCCTCCACCGGGATCACCCGGTGGCTGCGGTGCGCGCGGAATCCCGCCCGGCCCTCGCGGTCCACCGCCAGCCGCGCGCGGCTGCGCCAGCGCAGCAGCCCGCCGGGCAGTTCCCGCACCCGGACCGGCCAGTCGATCCCGGCGATCCGCTGCAGCTGCTCGGCGATCACCGCGGCCTTCAGCTCCCGCTGCGCCTCGCCGGAGGCGTGCTGCCAGTCGCAGCCGCCGCACCGGTCGCGGCCGAGCGCCATGTCCGCCATCGGGCACGGCGGGCTGACCCGCCCCGGCGCCGCGGTCAGCACCTCGACCGCGTCCGCGCGGCAGAAGCCGCCGCCGGCGTCCTCCGTGACCTCCGCGACGACGACCTCGCCGGGCAGCGCGTGGCGGACGAACATCACCCGGCCCTCGTGCCGGGCCACGCAGTGGCCGCCGTGCGCGACCGGCCCGATCTCGACCTCCAGCCGCCTACCTGTCCAGTCCGGCCTTTCGGTCACTGTTCACCTTCCCGTTCGTACCCAGCCCGCGCCGGGCCGCGCCCGGCATCGAGGTGAGCTGCTTCTGGCGGACCCGCGCGGACGACTCCAGCTGCCACGGCACGCTGGTGACCATCACGCCCGGCTGGAACAGCAGGCGGCTCTTCAGCCGCAGCGCGCTCTGGTTGTGCAGCAGCTGCTCCCACCAGTGGCCGACGACGTATTCGGGGATGAACACGGTGACCACGTCGCGGGGGCTGTCCCGCCGGATCCGCTTGACGTATTCGAGCACCGGCCGGGTGATCTCCCGGTACGGCGACTCCAGCACCTTCAACGGCACCGGGAGATTCTCCGCCTCCCACCGCTTCGTCAGCTCGCGGGTGTCCTCGTCGTCCACGTTGACGGTGACGCCTTCGAGCACGTCCGGCCGGGTGGCGCGGGCGTAGGCGATCGCGCGCATGGTCGGCAGGTGCAGCTTGGAGACCAGGATCAGCGCGTGGTTGCGCGACGGCAGCACCGCGTCCGCCTCCTGCTGCTTGAGCTCGTCGGCGACGCGGTCGTAGTGCCGGCGGATCGCGGTCATCAGCACGTAGATCGCGGCCATCGCGGCGATCGCGATCCAGGCGCCGTGGGTGAACTTGGTGATCAGCACGATCACCAGCACGCTGGCCGTCATGAACAGGCCGAAGGAGTTGATCGCCTGCGCGCGCCGCATCCGGCGCCGGGCCTGCGGATCGGTTTCCTTGCGCAGCAACCTGTTCCAGTGCCGGATCATGCCGCTCTGGCTGAGCACGAACGACACGAACACGCCGACGATGTAGAGCTGGATCAGCCGGGTCACCTCGGCCTCGAAGGCGAACACCAGGATGATCGCACCGGCGGCCAGGAACAGGATGCCGTTGGAGAACGCCAGCCGGTCGCCGCGGGTGTGCAGCTGGCGCGGCAGGAAGCGGTCCTGCGCCAGGATCGAACCCAGCACCGGGAAGCCGTTGAACGCGGTGTTGGCGGCCAGCACCAGGATCAGGCCGGTGAAGAACACCAGGTACCAGACGCCGGGCGCGAAGCCCGTGAACACCGCGCCGGCGAGCTGAGCGACCAGCGTCTTCTGCTCGTAGCCCGGCGGGGCGCCGATCAGCTGGTGCGCCGGGTTCTCCGCGATCACCGCGCCGGTCAGCTGGGCCAGCACGATCAGGCCGAGGAACATCGCGATGGCGAAGCCGCCCATCATCGCCAGCGTGGTGGCCGCGTTGCGGGACTTCGGCTTGCGGAACGCGGGCACCCCGTTGCTGATCGCCTCGACACCGGTCAGCGCAGCGCTACCGGAGGAGAACGCCCGCAGCACCAGGAACACGAACGCCACGCCGGCCATCTGGGTCTCGTCGGGCAGGATCTGGAAGCTCGCGCTCTCGGCGCGCAGCTCGCGGCCGAGCACGAACACCTGGAAGAACCCCCAGGCGATCATGCCGAGCACGCCGATGAGGAAGGCGTAGACCGGGACCGCGAACAGCGACCCGGACTCCCGGACGCCGCGCAGGTTCATCGCGGTCAGCAGCGCGATCGCCCCGACCGCGAACAGCACCTTGTGCTCGGCCACGAACGGGATGACCGATCCGATGTTCGCCGCGGCCGAGGAGATCGACACCGCGACGGTGAGGATGTAGTCGACCAGCAGGGCACTGGCCACCACCAGGCCGAACCGGCGACCGTGGTTGACGGTGGCGACCTCGTAGTCGCCACCACCGGAGGGATAGGCGCGCACGTTCTGCCGGTAGGAGGCGACCACCGTGATCATCACGAGCGCGACGACGATCCCGATCCACGGGCTCACCGCGAACGCCGACACACCGGCCGCCGAGAGCACCAGCAGGATCTCTTCAGGCGCATACGCAACGCTGGACATCGCATCCGACGAGAAAATCGGCAGGGCGATGCGCTTGGGCAGCAGCGTGTGCGAAAGGCGGTCGCTGCGGAACGGCCGACCTACGATCAACCGTTTCGCCGCGGTTGCGAGCTTGGACACGGCACAGAGCGTAAGCGCAAAGGCGGGTCGACTGACGACCCTGGCTGCCGGAATTGCTCTCAGGTCACATCCTGCGCGCCGCCCTGCCCCCGGGGGCGTCTCACCCGGTACGGTGCACCAGCCTGGAACCGATGGGCGCGAACCGGACCGGATCAGCGCCCGTGCCGGTACGGTCGGCAGACGATCGCGAGGTCGTGGCCGACAACCCCACACCCCCCGCAGCGAGGAGACAAGGTCGTGCACGTGGTGATCATGGGCTGCGGCCGGGTCGGGGCCTCCCTGGCCACGGCCCTGCAACGGCTCGATCACACCGTGGCCGTGGTCGACAAGAACCCCCAGGCGTTCCACCGCCTGGGCAAGGACTTCCGCGGCCAGCAGGTCACCGGCAACGGCTTCGACCGGGACATCCTGGTCGAGGCGGGGATCGAACGGGCGACCGCGTTCGCCGCGGTGTCCAACGGGGACAACTCCAACATCGTCTCGGCCAGGGTCGCCCGCGAGACCTTCGGCATCGAGCACGTCGTTGCACGCATCTACGACCCCAAGCGCGCCGAGGTGTACCAGCGGCTGGGGATCCCGACGGTGGCCACCGTGCCGTGGACGACCGACCGGTTCCTGCGCATGCTGCTGCCCGAGGGCGTCGCCACCGCGTGGCGCGAGCCCTCCGGCACCGTCGCGGTCCTGCAGCTGCCGCTGGACGACGGCTGGGTCGGCCGCCGGGTCGCCGAGCTGGAATCCGCCACCGGCGCCCGGGTCGCGTTCATCATGCGGTTCGGCAACGGCGTGCTGCCGGACGCCAAGACCGTCATCCAGGCCGACGACACCGTCTACGTGGCGGCGCTGTCGGGCACCGTCACCGACGTCACGGCGGCGGCCCGCCGCACCCCCGAGGAGAGCGAGTAATGCGCATCGCGATCGCGGGCGCCGGCGCGGTCGGCCAGTCCATCGCGCGGGAGCTGCTCGAAGGCGACCACGAGGTCCTGCTGATCGAGCGGAGCATCCAGAACTACCACCCGAAGAACATCCCCGGCGCCGAGTGGATGCTCGCCGACGCCTGCGAGCTGGCGTCGCTGGAGGAAGCCGGGCTGGAGTCCTGCGACGTGGTCATCGCCGCCACCGGGGACGACAAGGTCAACCTGGTGGTGTCGCTGCTGTCGAAGACGGAGTTCGCGGTGCGCCGCGTGGTGGCCCGCGTCAACGACCCGCTCAACGAGTGGCTGTTCACCGAGGCCTGGGGCGTCGACGTCGCGGTGTCCACGCCGCGGATGCTGGCCGCGATGGTGGAGGAAGCGGTCAACGTCGGCGACCTGGTGCGGCTGATGACGCTGCGGCAGGGCCAGGCCAACCTGGTCGAGGTGACGCTGCCGGATTCCACGCCGCTGGCGGGCCGCCGGGTCCGCGACCTGAAGCTGCCGTCCGACGCGGCGCTGGTCACCATCCTGCGCGGCGGCCGGGTGATCGTGCCGCAGGCCGACGACCCGCTGGAAGCCGGCGACGAGATGCTGTTCGTGGCCATCGCGGACGTCGAGCAGCAGATCCGGGCGATCATCCACGACCGCCAACCCACCGACTGACGGGTTTCCAGACCGGCAGGGCCGCCGTTCTCGCACGAGAACGGCGGCCCTGCCGGTCGGCTCGAACCGGGCGGGTCAGCCCAGCGAGGGCTTGGAGTCGATGGCTCCCGGCTCCGGCAGGGCTTCGGCCTTCTCCTGCTCGGCGACCTTCGAAGCGCGGCGGATCGCCCACACCGTGACGATCAGCGCCAGGCCGGTCAGCGGATAGCCCATCGCGATCCGCGCGAACGCCAGCCAGCCGGTCTGATCGGAGTCGTACAGCCACTGCTGCACCACGTACTTCGCGGCGAACACCACGGTCCAGGCCAGCGTCGCCAGGTCGTAGCCGCGCAGCGCCCGGCGCTGCTTGCGCCAGGAGAAGCCCAGCCCGTTCAGCGCCGACCAGGCCACGCCCACCAGCGGCCAGCGGGCCAGCACCGACACCAGGAACACGCCGCCGTAGATCAGGCTCGTCCAGATGCCCAGCAGGAAGAAGCCCTTGGCATCGCCCGAGCGGTAGGCGATGAACGAGCACACCGCCACCCCGAGCACGCCGGAGATGGCGGGCTGCAGCGGCTCCTTGCGCACCAGCCGGAAGATCGCGATCGCGATCGCGACACCGATCGCCGACCAGATCGCCGGCATCAGCGAGGTGAAGGAGCTGACCAGCACGAAGACCACGATCGGGACCGCGGAGTAGGCCAGCCCGCCGACGCCGCCCATCTGTTCGAGCAGGGTCTTCTCGGGATCGCCGGCCCGCTGCGCGGTCGGGTCCTGCTGGTTGTCGGCCGCGTCCTGGGCTGGTGTCCCGGCGGCGGATGCGTCGCGTTCGCTCATGCGGTGTTCTGCAACTCGTAGTAGGGGTTGTAAAGCACCTTGCGGCCGTCGCGGACCGCGATCCGGCCCCGGGCCTTGATGATCCGCCCGGGTTCGATGCCGGCGATCCGGCGGCGCCCGAGCCAGACCAGGGTCACGTCCTCGGTGCCGTCGTACAACTCGGCCTCCAGCGTCGGTGCCGACGCCTTCGGGCACAGGCCCACGCTGCGCACCCGGCCGAGCACCACGGCCTCCTGCCCGCACTGGCAGTCGCTGGCTCGCTGGGCTCCGCCGGCTTGGGACCGCTCCGAGAGGTCATCGGCGTCCAACTCGGCGACGTCGCTGGTCAAGCGGCGTACGAGGCGACGCCAGTAGCCGCCGTCGGTCTTGCTCATCTAGCGCTCCCGTGCGCTTCCGGGGCTCGACTCGAAGCCCGTGCACCCCCAGCGTAGCCGCCGAGAACGGCGTAGTCGCGGGCCCGGCGGGATAACCGACTTGACCCGCCCGATCGGCTAAACCTTGATCAACACGGCCACGCTGGGTGTTCGACTTCGCGCTGGTTCTTTCCGGTGAAAAGCGAAAAATTCCCGCGCCCGAACCTGTCTCGGCTGCGGCGAAATCGCCTCGGGCGCCGTCCCGGTTCTCCGGCGGCGCCCGACGCCGACTCCCTAGCCCTGCTGGCCGTTGCTCTGAGCCTGCTGGATGTGGCGCAGGATCGCTTCCGGCAGCTGGATCGGCAGCGGCGTGCGCACCGGCAGCGGGTCGTCGCCGCGGACCACGACGGTCTCGTCGAGGACCGCGTACAGCAGCTTCGCGCACTCCTCGGCGTGCTCCGCCGGCCCGGCCGCGACGCCGCGCAGCAGCCAGCGCGGCCCGTCGACCCCGACGAACCGCAGCGCCGCGTTCGGCGAGTCCGCAACCAGTTCAGAGCCCCAGTCGCCCTCTTCGGCGTACACCCGGGCGCCGTCCTTGCGCAGCTGCTCGGCGAGCTCGGCGCTGACCTCGTCCCACAGCCCGCTGCTGCGCGGCGCCGCGAACGCGCTGACGGTCAGCCGGCCGACCGGCGTGACCAGGTGCACGGCGCGCACCGGCCCGGCCGGGTCGACCTCGACCTGCAGCTGGCCGCCCTCGGGCACCGGCACCCGCACCGAGCCGAGGTCGAGCCGCTCGACCTCGTCGTCGGGCGCCTCGTTCGAGTCGAACGGGCCGCCCTCCACGACTTCCGCTTCCTCGGCGTTCAGCGCCTCGTCCGCGGCCTCACGTTCGCCTCGTTTCCGGCCCCACCCGAACATCCCCTCAGACCTCCGTCCTGTGACCGGTCTCGGCACCCGAGACCGCCAGCACCTCGTGCCCGCCGGTGGACCCGTAGCCCCCGGCACCCCGCTGCGACGCCGGCAGCTCGTCGACCTCCTCGAACACCGCGTGCTCGACCTTCTGCACCACGAGCTGAGCGATCCGGTCGCCGCGCCGCAGCGACAGCGGTTGTGCACGATCATGATTGATCAGGCAGACCTTGACCTCACCGCGGTACCCGGAATCCACCGTGCCGGGCGCGTTGACCACGCTCAACCCCGCCTTGGCCGCCAGGCCCGAGCGCGGGTGCACGAAGCCCGCGTAGCCCTCCGGCAGGGCCAGCGCGATCCCCGTGCCCACCACGACGCGTTCGCCGGGTTCGAGCACCACGTCGCTGGTGGTCACCAGATCCGCGCCGGCGTCGCCTGGTTTCGCGTACGCGGGCAACGGCACATCGGGGTCAAGTCGGGTCAGCAGGACCTTCACGTTCGACACGGGCGGCGAGACTACCCTGAAGACGTGTCGGAAAGCGTAGAAGCGGCCAGCATCGCCGGGGACGTGCCCGGTCAGGCGAATTCGAAGGGGCATCCCGTGTTCCGCGAGCGGTTGTACACGTCCTGGTGGGCGTGGCCGCTACCGGTCATCGGAGCCGCGATCATGGCCGCCACGGTGCACATGGGCTACCCGGGCGTGCGCGCATGGCTGCCCTACGCCGTGCTCATCCCGCTGGCCATCGCGATCCCGCTCTGGCTGGGTCGCACCAAGATCGAGGTCGTCGACGGCGAGCTCTGGGTGGGCGACGCGCACCTGCCGCTGCGGTTCGTCGAGGACGCGGAGGTCATCACCCCCGCCGAGCAGCGCCGGGCGCTCGGCCCGGACCTGGACCCCGCGGCGTTCATGGTGCACCGGTCGTCGATCCGCACCTCGGTGCGGATCTGGCTGAACGACCCGGACGACCCCACGCCGTACTGGGTGATCAGCACGCGCCGTCCCGAACGGCTCATCGCCGCCCTGAAGAAGTCCTGACCAACCCGGCTCCCCCGCCGGTGAGCAGGTCCGACCGGCCGGCGGGGAGCCGTGAAGACAACTGGGCACACGCCGTCAGCGTGTGCCCAGCCACTTCCCGGTCTCGTCGACTCCTGGCCGCCTGGATCAGGCGGCGCAGTCGCGGCAGACGAACTGGCCGTTGCGAGTTTCGGCCAGCCGGCTGCGGTGGTGGACGAGGAAGCAGCTCGAGCAGGTGAACTCGTCAGCCTGCTTCGGGAGCACCTTGACGGTCATCTCCTCGCCGGACAGGTCTGCGCCCGGCAATTCGAAGTTCTCCGCGATCGCCCCTTCGTCCTCGTCGACGACGCCGGATTGCGCATCGTTGCGTCGCGCCTTCAGCTCCTCCAACGAGTCCTCTGCCAAGTCTTCGGACTCGCGGCGCGGAGCGTCGTAGTCGGTCGCCATCGTGATTCACCCCTGCGTTAGTGGAGACTGCAATGGTGTGCCGCTGGTAAACGTTCCAGGACCAGGATTTGTGCCCATTGGCGCAGTGATCGTGGTCTCGCCCTGCAACGCGTTCAGTTCCCCCGTAATGAGCGACTCGCCTCATCCGGCACTCCGTGAGGCGCCGAGAGGGTAGCTCATGCCGAGTCCGCGCACGCATCAGGTCACCCATAGGTGTGGTGTTCGCTGCATCCGCCGACCGCCGAAGATCAATCCCCGGATGCCGCCCGGTCGCCTTCTTCGGTTGCCCGGCACCTCGCCTCGCGAAGCGGTGCGCAGGAAGTTCGCCGTTCGGCATCGATTCAGCGGCCCGTCGCGGACGGCTCCGACGTGGTGGGGGCGTCCAGCGCCGCACGGCGCCGGTTGTGCGCCTAGGCTGATCTAGTGAAGACGGGCGCACGCTGGTCGAAGCATCCAGGGAGGGGCGGGACGTGTCAGCCGTGAGTGCAAGGTCGGGTCGACGAGCCCGGTACCGACGGCGTCGGCCGGTGCCCGCCCTGGTGGTGCTGGTCGCGCTCGTGCTGCTGTCGGGCCTGCTGTGGACCCGGGTCTTCGACTCGGTGAAGGACATCGAGGCGGCGACGACCTGCAATCCGCCCACCACGCCGACGGCCGCGCCGCAGGGCGGCGCCGCGCCGGAGCCGGTTCCGCTGGGGTCGATGCTGCCGCGCAACGCGCTCGACTCGACCAACCCGATCCCGCAGCAGGACGTGCAGGTCCGGGTGCTCAACGGCAACGGCGAGGCCCGGCAGGCGTCGCTGGTCAGCGACGAGCTCTCCAGCCTCGGCTTCGCCAAGGGCGGCGCGGACAACGACCCGGTCTACGTCAACTACGACCTGAAGTGCCACGGCCAGATCCGCTTCGGCGGCGCAGGGGTGAGCGCGGCGCGGACGCTGAGCCTGATCGCGCCGTGCGCCCAGCTGGTGCGCGACGAACGCCAGGACGCCTCCGTCGACCTCGCGCTGGGGGCGGACTTCAAGGACATCAAGACCACCTCGGAGGCCAAGCAGGTGCTCCAGGAGCTGGAGAACTGGGTGCCCCAGCGGGACCACCAGGACGGCGCCCACCAAGAGGTGACCCCGCCGCAGATCAGCAACGATCTCCTCAACAAGGCCCGCGAAGTGCACTGCTGACGACGCTCGAAGGGCGCCTGCGACCACACCGGCCGCAGGCGCCCTTCGCGTCTCAGGGCCGCTCTCAGACGCGGCCGGCGTCCGCGCGGAGCAGCGCCTCGGTCAGCTCACCGGCGATGCCCGGTGCGGCGCAGACGATCATCCCGTCGCCCAGCCCGTCCGCCGACCCCTGCTGGGGCAGCCGCAGCTGGGCACCGGCCTCGGCGGCGACCAGCGCGCCCGCCGCCCAGTCCCACCGGTTGAGCCCGACCTCGAACATGCCGTCCAGCCAGCCCGCGCCGACCGCGCACAGGTCCAGCGACGCCACCCCGGCCCGCCGGATGTCGCGCACCTGGCCCAGCAGCCGGCCGAGCACCTCGGCCTGCGCCGTGCGGCGCTCCACCGCGTAGGCGAATCCGGTGCCGATCAGCGACAGGTCGAGCCGGTCGGCGGACGAGACCCGGAGCCGGCGGCCGTCCAGGAACGCGCCGTGCCCGGCCGCGGCGCTCCACACCCGGCCGGACACCGGTTCCACCACCGCGCCCGCCACCGAAACCCCGTCGAGCTGCGCGGCCAGCGACACCGAGTACCAGGGGAAGCCGTACAGGTAGTTGACCGTGCCGTCGATCGGGTCCACGACCCAGCGCAGACCGTCCAGCGCGCCTTCGCCGCCTTCCTCCTCCCCCAGCACCGATTCGCCGGGGCGCAACTCCGCCAGCCGTTCCCGCACGAGCCGCTCCACCGCGCGATCACCTGCGGTGACGACGTCCGTCTCGGTACTCTTCGTGTCTACCGCACCATCGGTGACTGCTTCGTCACGCACCGTGCGCGCCAGTTCCGCGGCTTCGCGGGCGATCCGCACCGCTACCTGGCACAAGGCTTTCGCGTCTACTTCTGCTGCCAATCCCACGTACACATCGCAACACAACCCGGTTAAGGTCTGCACACCTTCATCTGAATCGAATAGGAAGGATTCAGCCATGGCGACTGCCCGCGGTTTCGGGGTGGACATCGGCGGGTCCGGCATCAAGGGATGTCCGGTCGACATCGACGGTGGTGTGCTGGCCGAGGAGCGGATGCGGATCCCCACCCCGCAGCCCTCGACCCCGTCCGCCGTGGCGGACGCCGTGGCGGAGATCGTCGAGAAGTTCGCCTGGACCGGCCCGGTCGGCATCACCCTGCCCTGCGTGATCAAGGACGGCACCGCGCTCACCGCGGCGAACGTCGACAAGGGCTGGATCGGTACCGACGCCCAGGAGCTGTTCGCCGAGCGGCTCGGCCGCACCCGGGACGACGTGCTGGTGCTCAACGACGCGGACGCGGCCGGCACCGCCGAGATGCGCTCCGGGGCCGGCACCGGGCACCGCGGCCTGGTGGTGGTGCTGACCTTCGGCACCGGCATCGGCAGCGCGATGTTCATCGACGGAAAGCTGGTGCCCAACACCGAGTTCGGGCACATCGAGGTGGACGGCCACGACGCGGAGACGCAGGCCGCGGCCTCGGTCAAGGACGACCTGGAGCTGACCTACGAGGAGTGGGCGCCGCGGGTCAGCAACTACATCCAGGGGCTGGAGAAGTTCCTCTGGCCCGACCTGATCATCGCCGGCGGCGGGGTCAGCAAGAAGGGGCACAAGTGGATTCCGCGGCTGGAGACACGCACGCCGGTCGTCGCCGCGGCGCTCCGCAACGACGCGGGCATCGTCGGTGCCGCGACGGCCGCCGCGACCAGGCACAACGCCTGATCTTCCGGCCTCCTAGCACATCGCGGGACGCGCGGACTCCGCCTTGCAGCGGAACCGCACCCCCGCATCGCGGCTACAATGGAACACGGCCCACTTGATTCGAAGTCCTCGTCGAGGAAACACCGAGGCAGGCACCGGGTGATTCCTCATCAGGCGCAGGGCTGGATCCAGTGGGTTTGTTCCCCGACCTTCGGCGGCCGAGGTTTCGCGCCCTCCGGCCTGCCCTGATCGACCGTCGCGAAAGGGCGTACGTGGCAGCCGCAGAAACAGCAACCCGACGCTCCGCTGCAACAACCGGCGGTGCCCAGTCCCAGTCGGGCCAGTCCCAGGCCACCCCAGGTTCGGAGGCGGCTGCTTCGTCTGACACCGAGCAGACGAACTCCACCGCCGCGCGCAAGAGCCCTGCCAAGAGCTCGACGGGGGCGAAGCCGACGGCCCGCAAGACCACCGCCGCGAAGTCGGCGGGGGCCAAGAAGGGCGCCAAGGCGCCGGCGAAGAAGTCGACGAAGTCGGCCTCCGCCAAGGGCAGCGGCGAGGGCATGGAGATCGACGAACCGATCGAGACCGACCTGACGTCCCCGGACGTCGGCGACCTCGCCGACGTCGAGGTGGAAATCCCGGAAGAGCCCGTTCCGGAGGAGGAGACCAAGGAGTCCGGCGACTTCGTCTGGGACGAAGAGGAATCCGAGGCGCTCCGGCAGGCTCGCAAGGACGCCGAGCTGACGGCTTCCGCCGACTCGGTCCGCGCCTACTTGAAGCAGATCGGCAAGGTCGCGCTGCTCAACGCCGAGGAAGAGGTCGAGCTGGCCAAGCGCATCGAGGCCGGGCTCTACGGCGCGGAGCGGTTGCGGCAGGTCGAGGAGGCCGGCGAGCAGCTGACCACCCAGATGCGCCGCGACCTGCGCTGGATCGTGCGCGACGGTGAGCGGGCGAAGAACCACCTGCTGGAGGCGAACCTCCGACTGGTCGTCAGCCTCGCCAAGCGCTACACCGGCCGCGGCATGGCGTTCCTGGACCTCATCCAGGAGGGCAACCTCGGCCTGATCCGCGCGGTGGAGAAGTTCGACTACACCAAGGGTTACAAGTTCTCCACCTACGCGACCTGGTGGATCCGGCAGGCCATCACCCGCGCCATGGCCGACCAGGCCCGCACCATCCGCATCCCGGTGCACATGGTCGAGGTCATCAACAAGCTCGGCCGCATCCAGCGCGAGCTGCTGCAGGACCTGGGCCGCGAGCCCACGCCCGAAGAGCTCGCCAAGGAAATGGACATCACCCCGGAGAAGGTGCTGGAGATCCAGCAGTACGCCCGGGAACCCATCTCCCTGGACCAGACGATCGGCGACGAGGGCGACAGCCAGCTCGGCGACTTCATCGAGGACTCCGAGGCGGTCGTCGCGGTCGACGCGGTGTCCTTCACGCTGCTGCAGGACCAGCTGCAGTCCGTGCTGGCGACGCTGTCCGAGCGCGAGGCCGGCGTGGTCCGGCTGCGGTTCGGGCTCACCGACGGCCAGCCGCGGACGCTGGACGAGATCGGCCAGGTCTACGGGGTGACCCGGGAGCGGATCCGGCAGATCGAGTCCAAGACGATGTCGAAGCTGCGCCACCCGTCCCGGTCCCAGGTGCTCCGCGACTACCTGGACTGACAACACGGCACCGAAGAGGGCCGCCGACCGATCCGGTCGGCGGCCCTCTTCGCGTCCGGGGCGGCGCTTTCGGGCCGGAAAACGCCGAAAATCGGTCCGCCTGGTGGGATTTCCTGTTCGCTTCCAGCGGAAATAGCGGACCTGCAACGGCGCCCGATCTGTGATCTGAACCACTGAATGTCCGTTTGTCGATCGACTCCGCTTTCCCGCCGCCCGGCCCGAGAGAGCTTATTTTCCCATGTCACAAGGCTTTTCACGGTGTTGATCACGCTCCGCGAGCGGCGCTGCTGCAACCGGGTGCTTCATCGTGACGACCGTCGCCACCCGGCGCGGGAACACTGACTCGGGCCCAAGCGTCTGGAAGAGTGGAGCCAACGAGCACCGCTCCCGCAGCCAGTGGGCCAACGGTGGTCGTAGCAGGATCGAGGGCGTCGGGTGATTCCGACGCCGGGACGGAGGGAGATCACGATGCCGGGAACGCTCACCCGCCCCGAGCTGACCGCCGCCGACCGCTGCGACCGCTGCGGGGCCGCTGCGAAGCTTCGCGCCGTACTGCCATCCGGTAGCGAGCTTCTGTTCTGCGGGCACCACGCCCGTGCGTACGAGGCGGGGCTGCGCGACGCGCAGGCCGACCTCCAGCAGGACGAGCAGTAAACACCCGTCAGACCGAGAAGGCCGTGCCCCCGCAGGAGCCCTGCGGGGGCACGGTCGTTTTCCGGCTAGGGGCGTCCGGTCATCCGCTGATCTCCGCCAAGGCGTCGAGCAGCCGCCGCACCTCCGCTTGGCTCGTGTAGTGCGAGAGGCTGGCGCGCACGCCGCCCTTCGGGCCGATGCCGAGGGCGTGCACTGCCTCCCAGGCGTAGGAATGGCCGTGCGAGACGTTCAGACCGCGCTCAGCCAGCTGCTCTGCCACATCCGAGGGTTCCCTACCCGGAAGCCCGAAGAACGCCGTAGGAGTGCACGAGCCCTGCGGAGCGCCGTAGCGCACTACGCCGTCCAGCGCCGCGAGACCGTCGAAGAGCTCCCTGGCCAGTTCGTCCTCGTGGGCCTGCACGGACCGGCGGGAGGTCGCCAGCCGCTCGGCACGGCTGCCGTCGGCGTCGCTGTCCAGGCCGGCCAGGTGTTCCACCGCGGCCACCACACCGGCCATCGCGGCGAACGGGTTGGTGCCGAGCTCGAACCGCTCCGGCGAGGTGTCCGGCGACGGCGCCAGCTTGTCCGGGTGCAGGTTCTCCAGCGACCACGGGTCGGCGGCCACCACCGCGGCCAGGTGCGGGCCGGCCCACTTGTAGGCGCTGGTCGCGTAGAGGTCCGCGCCCAGCTCGTCCAGCCGCACGTGGGCGTGCGGGCAGTGCTGCACCCCGTCGACGTAGGACACGGCGCCGACCTGCCGGGCTCGGTCCGTGATCGCCCGCAGATCGGGCATGACGCCCAGCACGTTGGAGGCCGCCGTGACGGCGACCAGCTTGGTGCGCTCGCCGATGAGTCCGGTGACGTTCTCGACGGGCAGTTCCCCCGTCGCCGGGTCGAGCTCCGCCATCCGCACGGCGGCGCCCGCCCGCTGCGCGTGCTGCACCCACGGCCGCACGTTGGCGTCGTGGTCCAGCTGGGTCACCACGATCTCGTCGCCGGGCCGCCAGCCCGCCGCGAACACGCCTGCGAACCGGTAGGTCAAGGCGGTCATGCTCGGGCCGAACGCCACGCACCCGGGCTCCGGGGCGCCGACCAGGTCGGCGACGGCCGCCCGCGCCTCGGCGACGATCCCGGCGGAGCGTCGGCTGGACTCGTACGGGCCGCCCACGTTGGACGTGCCCACCCGGTAGGCGTCGCTCACCGCGTCGATCACCGACTGCGGGACCTGGGTGCCCGCCGCGCCGTCCAACCACGCCCGACCGTCCGCCAGCGCCGGGTACTGGGCCCGGATCTTCTCCACGTCGAAAGCCATGTCCCGACCCTATGAGACCCGGATCGGCGACCAAACCGATCGCGCTGCGCCGTTCGGGGCCGATATCACCAGGAGCGCAGGGTGGCGATGCGTTCCTCCAGCTGTTCCACGGTGGCCATCGCGGTGGGCGGGCCGCCGCAGGACTTCTGCAGCTCGTTGTAGATCTTGCCGTGCGGCTTCCGGGTGCGGTGGTGGTGCAGCGACACGAGCGTGTTCAGCTCCTTGCGGAGCTTCTGCAGCCGCTCCTGCACGGTCTGCGGCCGCGCGCGCTGCTCCGCCTGCTCGGCGGCCTTCGCCGCCTTCGCGACCGCTTCGCGCTTGCCCACGTCCTCCAGCTGCTGCTCCTGGCGCTGCCGCAGCAGCGCCCGCACCTGGTCCGGTTCCAGCAAGCCGGGCAGGCCGAGGTAGTCCTGCTCCTCCTCGGAGGTGCTGAACGCCGCGGTGCCGAACGACGAGCCGTCGTAGATCACCTGGTCCAGCTCGGCGTCGGCACCCAGCGAGGTGAACGCCTTCTCGTCCTCGCCGGGCTCGTCGCGCTTGGTGTTGGCCGCGGCCAGCAGCTCGTCGTCCCAGCCGTCCTTCTCCCGGTGCGGCTTGCCGAGCACGTGGTCGCGCTGCGCCTCCAGCTGGCTGGCCAGCTCCAGCAGCACCGGGACGCTCGGCAGGAAGATGCTCGCCGTCTCGCCGGGCCGCCGGGACCGCACGAAGCGACCGATGGCCTGGGCGAAGAACAGCGGGGTCGAGGCGCTCGTGGCGTAGACGCCGACCGCCAGCCGCGGCACGTCGACGCCTTCGCTCACCATTCGGACCGCGACCATCCAGCGGTCCTCTGACTCGGCGAAGTCGGCGATGCGGCCGGATGCCTGCGGATCGTCGGAGAGCACCACCACCGGATCGTGCCCGGTGATCCGGTGCAGGGCCTTCGCGTAGGCCTTGGCCGTGACGTGGTCGGTGGCGATCACCAGACCGCCGGCGTCCGGGAGGCCGCCGTTGCGCAGCTGCGTCAGCCGGGTGTCGGCGGCCTGCAGCACAGCCGGGATCCATTCGCCCGACGGATCCAGCGCGGTGCGCCAGGCCCGCGCGGTCTGCTCGGCGGTCAGCGGCTCGCCGAGGCGGGCGCTGAACTCGTCGCCGGCGTTCGTCCGCCACCGGGCCTCGCCGGAGTACGCCAGGAACAGCACCGGCCGGACGACGCCGTCGTTGAGGGCGTCGGAGTAGCCGTAGGAGTGGTCCGCCCGGCTGCGCAGCGAGCCGTCGGCGTCGGGCTCGTAGCCGATGAACGGGATCGGCGAGTCGTCACTGCGGAACGGGGTTCCGGTCAGCGACAGGCGCCGCACGGCCGGGGTGAACGCCTCCCGGATCGCGTCGCCCCAGGACTTCGCGTCGCCCGCGTGGTGCACCTCGTCGAGGATCACCAGCGTCTTGCGGCGCTCGGTGCGCACCCGGTGCAGCGTCGGGTGCGCCGCGACCTGCGCGTAGGTGACCACGACGCCGCGGTAGTCGCTGGAGGTGATGCCGTCGCTGTTGCGGAAGTTGGAGTCCAGCGGGATGCCCGCGCCGCCGGCGGCCATGGCCCACTGGTGCTTGAGGTGCTCGGTGGGCGCAACCACGGTCACCGCCTCGACCGTGCGGTCGGCCAGCAGCTCCGCGGCGACCCGCAGGCCGAAGGTCGTCTTGCCCGCGCCCGGCGTCGCCACCGCCAGGAAGTCCTGGGGCTTGCTCGACAGGTACTTGGTGAGCGCCCGGCGCTGCCAGGCGCGCAGTGGCCGGGATGGAGCCTGCGAGGGGTCGCTGAGCACGGATCGAACGGAATGGTCGAGTTGCGCTTCGGACACGCCGGGTCGCCGCCCCTTCCTTCTTGCTCCCCTGCTGGATGGTGAGGGCGCGCCCTGCGCTGCCCCGCGACCGCCCGCACGCGCGTTCAGCGTCGATCGACTCGAAGCGGGCCGTCGTGCAGCCTACCTTTCGAGCCCGGCGGGCACCGGCATGCCCGGACGAGAGGTGCGCGACACTCCGTGTTCCCGGCGGTTTTGACGGGCCGACGCCCGCGGCGCCAGCCGATGCAGCATCCTTATGGGTGCCATGGGTCAGCCGAGTCCACCAGACCGCCAGGGGCGCAGTGCGACCGTCGCACCACGGGAAGCTCCGGTGCGGCGCGGGCCGCTGCGCCTGGTCATGCGCACGCTCGACAAGGCGTGGTGGGACAACATCTTCTCGGAATCGGCAGCCGCCGCGTTCTGGCAGACGTTGTCCATGCCGCCGCTGCTGCTCGGGCTGCTGGGCAGCCTGGGCTTCGTCGGCGACTGGTTCGGCCCCGAGGTCGTCGACGCCGTGCACGACAAGATCCTCGCGTTCTCCCGCTCGGTGTTCACGGCGAACGTGGTGGACCAGATCATCGGCCCGACCGTCGCCGACATCCTCACCAAGGGGCGCAGCGAGATAGTCTCGGTCGGCTTCCTGATCTCGTTGTGGGCGGGTTCGTCGGCGCTGGCGTCGCTGGTCGACTCGATCACGCTCGCCTACGACCAATACCTGGTGCGCAACAGCGTCTGGCAGCGGATCTTCGCGCTGCTGCTGTACCTGGTGTGCCTGATCCTCGCGGTGGTCGGGCTGCCGGTGGTCGCGCTGGGCCCGGACTGGCTGCCGACGCTCTTCCCGCAGGACTTCCAGGACGACATCGCCTGGCTGATCCAGGCGTTCTACTACCCGGCGACCGGGATCGGCCTGGCGGTCGCGCTGGCGACGCTGTACAAGGTGGCACTGCCCAGGAAGCTGCCGTGGCATCGCGGCCTGCCCGGGGCGCTGCTGGCGATGGCGATCTTCTTGTGCGCCAGCATCGGCCTGCGGCTCTACATCACGTGGGTGACCGGCACCGGCTACACCTACGGCGCGCTGGCCACCCCGATCGCGTTCCTGCTGTTCGCGTTCTTCATCGGGATGGCGATCATCATGGGCGCGCAGTTCAACAACGCGATCCAGGAGATGTGGCCGGCGAAGATGACCCGCCGGGAGCGCCGGAGGTGGCGGCGCCTGGAGATGAAGCGGCTCGCGCAGCGGATGCACACCGAAGAGGGCTACCGCGCGTGGCGCAACGGCCAGGCCGAGGAGGGCCAGCAGCCGAGCCCGCCCGCGGAGCGGCCGCGCAACGGCGCGCCGCTACCGAAGAAACCGACCGACAAGCAGGCCGAACCGCACGGCGGCTGAGGGCCGCCGCGCGGGTCCGGAAGGTCAGTCCTTGCCGCCTGGGGGGAGGGACGCGAAGATCTCCTTGCAGTCCGGGCAGACGGGCGAGCCCGGCTTCGGCGACTTGGTGACCGGGAAGACCTCGCCGCACAGCGCGACCACGAACGTGCCCATGACCGCGCTCTCCGCGATCTTGTCCTTCTGCACGTAGTGGAACATCTCCGGACGGTCGTCACTGGTCTGATCAGTGGTCTCGGTCCGGGTATCGGTCTCCGGCATCGTCATCGTGCTCATGCCCCCAATGATGCCGCACGGCATCGACGCATGTCCGCATCCGGCCGGGTGTTCCCCGTCAGGCGCCCTCGATGACCTGGTGGCTGCGGGATTCGATCGAGTGCCGTGAACGGCGGAACCGGTTCACGTGCTCGCTCTTCTTGGCCGGGCGGTCGTTGGCGATGAGCACCGCCATCCACGGCAGCGGGATGGAAATCGCCAGGATGATCAGTGACAACCACCACAATTGCCATAGCTGGAACACCACTGCGGCGATCACCAGACACGGAATCCGGCTGGCCATCATGATCGCGTACCTGCGGCGCCGCTGCGCCTGCTGATCGTCGTAGGACGGCTGTGCCTCGGTGATCAGCACCGGGGTGTCGTCACGATGTGAGCTGTTCACGACGCTACCTCCGCCTCCCATGCTGCCACCCGATCGCGTCCTCGGATACCCCGGGTTCGCTTGTCCCACAACCCCGGGAACCGGGCCGACCGGCCAGACTCAGAGGTTGACCGGCAGGACGCACCGCCGAAACCTCGCCGGGTTAGATTCGATCGGGATCAACGGTGCGGGAGGGCGAATGCTGTACTCGGTGAGCAAGCGGGTCGTGGGCGCGGTGGCGCGGACGATCTACCGGCCGACCGTGATCGATGCCGACAAGGTGCCGACGACCGGCCCGGTGATCCTCGCCCCGAACCACCTCGCCGTGCTCGACAGCTTCATCGTGCCGCTGGTGCTGCCGCGGCCGGTGTCGTTCCTGGCCAAGGCCGAGTACTTCAACGGGACCGGCACGAAGGGCGCGCTGGTCAAGTGGCTGTTCAGCTCGCTCGGCGCGATCCCGGTGGAGCGCGGGCGCGGGCGCGCCGCGAAGGAGGCCCTGGACACCGCCGAGCAGGTGCTGCTCGACGGCGGCGCGTTCGGCATCCACCCGGAAGGCACCCGCTCGCCCGACGGGCGGCTGTACCGGGGGCGGACCGGCGTGGCCCGGCTGGCGCTGGCCGCCGGCGCGCCGGTGGTGCCGGTCGGGTTGACCGGCACGGACAAGCTCCAGCCGCGCGGCAAGAAGATCCCCCGGCCGCACCCGGTCACGGTCCGCTTCGGCGACCCGCTGGACTTCTCCCGCTACGCCGGGATGGAGTCGTCGCTGCCGGTGCTGCGCTCGATCACCGACGAGATCATGTACGCGATCGCCGAGCTTTCCGAGCAGGAGTACGTCGACCGCTACCAGAGCCCCGGCGCCGCCGCGGCGGCCTGAGCTCACTCGGTCGTGGTGGGCGCCGATCCGGAGGTCGTCGGCGAACTGGTCCTCGCCTCCGCCGGTGCCGAGCTGGTCGGCGGGTGACTGGTCGTCGGCACCGCGGTGGTGGTGACCGGCGCGGTGGACGGTTCGTCGGGCGTGGAGCTCGCGGGCGGATCAGGAATGCCGTGGCACTGCTCGTAGGTCAGCCCGGCGCACGGGTCTGAGGGCGTCGCGTCGCGCGTCGCCGTCAGCTGGTCGTCGATCCACGGATCTGCGGAGCGCGCGGTCCCGTTCCCGTCGACCGAGCCGCACACCTTGTTCGTGATGGCGTTCGGGTTGCCCGGGTCGTCGAAGCGCGGCGCGGCGTCCGGCTCGCAGGTCAGAGCAACCGGCTCCGGAGCGCGAGCGGCCACGGGTGCGACCGGCCGAGCCGACATCTTGGCCGGCAACGGCATCGACGACGGTGCGACGCGGGGCGGCAGCAAACGCGGCGGCGGAGTACCGCATGCCCCTATCGCGAGCATCAGTCCCGACAATGCGGCGGCAACGGCGTAGCGAGTCATAGGCGGTCCCCCAGTGCGAAGGCCCGCGCGTTCGCAGGCCCTGCCTTGGCTTCCGCGTTGACGTTGCCGGGCGTTATCCGGTTACCACCCGTAGTGCCGCCGCCGGGTCAGTCCGGGTAGCGGATGAACTCGGGCCGGACGTGGTCCACCAGCCAGACGCCGTTGGCGCTGACCCGGAACTCGTGCCCGGCCGCGTGCATCCCGGCAGCGTCCACGGTCAGCACGACCGGCCTTCCCCGCCGCCCGCCGACGCGCTTCGCGGTCTCGCGATCGACCGACAGGTGAACGTGATGCCGGTTCATCGGCCGCAGCCCCTCGGCGCGGATGCCGGTCAGGCTGTGCGCGACCGTGCCGTGGAACAGCCACGCGGGCGGTTGCGCCACCGGCAGGTCGAGATCCACCGCGACCGAATGCCCCTGGCTGGCCCTGATGCGGTCGCCGTCGATCACGTACCGCTGCTTGTCGTTGTCCTCAACGACCCGCACCAGCTCCGCCCGCGAAATCGGGAACCCGTGCGACCCTGCCGCCGCCAGCAGCTCGTCGACCGCCACCCAACCGTGCTCGTCGAGCTCGATCCCGATCCGCTCGGGCTGGTGGCGCAGGTGCTTGGCCAGGTACTTCGAGACCCGCACCAGCCTCCGCTCGTCCATGAACGCCTCCCCAGCCGGACACCAGCGCGCGGGCGCAGCGCGGCGAGAGCGAATTCCGGGAGTCAGCCCTTGGCGGCCTTGGCCGCGGCCTTCTGCTCCTTCTTCCAGGACCGGACCTCGTTCAGCGTCTGCTCGTCGACGACGTCGGCGATCGAGCGCCTCGACCCGTCCTCGCCATAGGCCCCAGCGGCCTCGCGCCACCCGGTGGGCTGGACACCCCGCTGCTTGCCCAGCAGGGCGAGGAAGATCCGCGCCTTCTGGTCGCCGTAACCGGGCAGCGCCTTGAGCCGCTTCAGCACTTCCTTGCCGTCCGGGTCGCCCTCGGTCCAGATCGCCTCGGTCCGGCCGTCGTAGTGCTCGACGACGTACTGGGCCAGCGCGTGCACCCGCCGCCCCATCGACCCGCCGTACCGGTGGATCGCCGGCTTCTGCACGCACAGCTCGACGAACTCGTCCAGATCGGATTCCGCGATCTTGGTGACGCCGAACCCGCCCATCCGGTCGGCGATCTTCTTCGGCCCGGCGAACGCGACCTCCATCGCGACCTGCTGATCCAGAAGCATGCCCGTGAGCAGGGCGAACGGATCTTCGGAGAGCAGTTTGTCGGCGTCGGTGTCGCCGGTGAGGTGCAGCGCTTTCGGCATGGACACATCGTCTCACGCACGGCCATCGGCATCGTCCGCAATGGTGTTGCCTGTCTACACATCGCGGCTGCGTCCGAGCAGCGGCACGCGCCGCCGGTCGATGGCGGTGCGCGACCGTGGCGCGTTGTTCTACAAGCTCGACGAGCTGTGGTGGGATGACGAAGACGCCACCCACATACGCACGCGCTCGGTGCGTTATCCCGGTGCGACCGACATTGAACCTGCGTGGACGCTGGAGGCTGCCACCGACCCGCACTGCATCGTGCGCAACGCTGATCCCAAGAGCTATGTCGGCTACACCCGGATCATCGGATACTTCAGCAGGTGCCGGATTTGTACTGACCGTGATCGCCGACCCTGAGGACAGCTCCGGGGTGACCGCGTGGAAGACCCGTGGAGCTGATCTCCGCGAGTACATCGAAGGCAAGGAGGCATGACCATGACCGACCCCGCCAAGTCGGCCCGCCGCGCACGACACGACGCCATCCGCGCTCAGGTCGCCGACGAAGAAAATGAAGCGATTGAAGCCAAGATCGCCGAAAACGCCGCCGCCCTCGATGTCTCACTCCACCTGCGCATCAGCCGATCCCTCGACGCCGAGTTGCGAAGCCAGGCGGCTGCCGAGCACATTCCCACGTCCGCACTCGTTCGACGGCTCCTCACTCAGGCCGTGCACCGGCACGACTCCGGTGGCCTCACGTCCACCGAGGTCGAGGAGATCGCCCGCCGCGTCGCTCGCGAGGAACTTCAACGAAGCTGAAACCCGCTCCGAGAGTCGAGGGAGCGCTTACGCTTCGTTGCCATGACCGAGCGACGTCGTGGCGGCGGTCCCGTCGAGTGGTTCTCGCTCACGATCGACTGTCACGACGCGGAGGCCTTGGCTGAGTTCTACGCAAAGTCGCTGGGCGGCGAGATCACGTACCGGACCGCCGACCAGGCATGGGTACGCGCGCCGGGGATCGCACTGGTCTGCCGAGCCGTCGCCGACCACAAACCCACGACGTGGCCGTCACCTGAAGTTCCACTGCACTCGCATTTCGAGTTCGTTGTCGCTGACCCCGACGAGACGGCCGAAGAGATGCGGCAGTGAGGAGCAATTACCGCGGAACACCAGGACCCGGACGACCCGGATCTGGTGGTCATGCTCGACCCCGCTGGGCACCCGGTATGCCTCATCCGCAGCAGCGCTGCTCGCCACCCCTGACGCTGGCGCGAGGTGTATGGGCGCGCGAGAACGGGACAGGTGGGTCGTTTGGGAGTGGCCCGCCGCGAGTGGCCTGACGTTACGCACCGACGGTTGACGAACCTACCTTCAAAGTGTCGCGACCTGCTGATCCAGCAGCATGCCCGTGAGCAGGGCGAACGAGTCGTCGCTGAGCAGCTTGTCGGCGTCGGCGTCACCGGTGAAGGTGCAGCATGTTGGCCATGCGCCTCATTTTCACACGTCAGGCGTGACGGCGGGCGCCGCGGCGACTCACTCGGAACCCGGCGCCCTGACCCCCGCGAACACCGCGTCGAAGGCTTTCGCACCGTGGCCGTCGGCGACCTGGCGGTCGATCAGGGCCTTGAGCGGACCGACCACGTCCAGCCCCACCCCGGCTTCCCGGCTCGCCCGGACGATGGCGTCGAGGGCGGCCTTGGTGAAGTCGAGGCTCTGCCCTTCGGCCTCGGCACCCGCCTCGATGGCTTCCCCGCTCAACGGGAGGACCTGCACCATCGCCGAGAGCCACTGCACCGCGTGCTTCGCGAATTCGGTGGCCGGGACGCCTTCGGTGCGCACCATGGCCGCTCCGTGCGAGAACCCGGCGAACATCGTGTACATCGCGGCCAGCAACGCGAAGTCGTAGAGCGAGGCCATGCCCGCGTCCGCACCGAAGTACTCGGCCGAACCCAACAGCTCCAATGCCGCCCTGTTCTCGTCGAACACCTCTTTGGAGCCGCTGTACAGCAGGAACGACTCCGGCCGACCGATCATGGCCGGAATGGCCATGATGCCGCCGTCCAGGTATTCGATGTCGTGGCTCTCCGCCCAGGCGGCGAGTTCCCTCGCATCGCTCGGCGCGGTGGAGGTCAGGTTGATGACGGTCCGCCCGGCGAGGTCACCGGCCACCGGGTCGAGGACGTCGTGCACCGATCCGTGGTCCAGCAGGCAGGCGACGATCAGGCCACCGGCGGCGACCGCCTCGTCGACCGTCGCGGCGGAGGTGGCCCCGGCGGCGACGAGTTCGGCGTCCCTGCCGGGCGTGCGGTTCCACACCGTGGTGCGGTGGCCGCCGCGCAAGAACGCAGTCGCCAAGGCTCGCCCCATGGCTCCGAGACCGAGGACCGCGATCGGAACCGGCGAGGACTGAGTCATCGTGAATCGCTCCTTTGCACTTTCAGCAGGCCCGTTGATCGTCACCTCCGGACACGGGGCCGACAAGTACCCACTAATTAGTGCGGTACGCACTAGAAAGTAAGCAGGCGCGAATACATCGATACGGCATCGGGCTCCATCGAGAGGGGCCTTCTAGCGATCTGCTGGTCCCAGGGCAGCTGCTACCGCCCGGCCTCACGGGTGAGTCGCGCTCGGCCCTCCGGGACGCCACGTTCCGAGCAAGTCGTCGATCAGCTCGACGACCCGATCCGGTGTGGCTCCTCCTTTGACCAGGGCGCTCACTCGCTGGGCCTCCGCGGTCGACGGCAGGAAGCCGACCAGCAGCGCAGGCAGCAGCAGCCGCCTGACGAGCAGTTCCTGCGCCGACGTCACCTGCGGCCGGCGGACGACCGAGACGTTCACGCGCACCGCGTGCTCGTTGAGCGGCGAAGCACCGGGACGATCGGTCTCGACGGCGGCGTACCGGAAGCCGTGGGCGAGGTTGCACGCGCCGCAGTCCGCCGGTCCGCTGCCGAGCCGGCCTCCGCATTCGTCGCAGGCGATCCGGTCGAGCGCGGCGTCCACCACCCGCCAGTCGTGCCGGTCCGGCTCGGCCACCACCAGTCCGGCGACCTCCGCCTCCGGTTCCGCCGCCCACTCGGCGCGGAAGCGCCGCCACTCCTCTTCGACGACGTCGTCCACCAGCGTCCGGCAGCGGCCGCAATCGGGCGCGCCGCTGTATTCGTGCCCACCGCATTCGCCGCACCGGACGAGGGCGGCACCGATCGCAGGTCTCATCCGCCCATGTTCGTGCAGGGCGAGCTCGGGGCGCGACCGGTTTTCCGGAGCTCCGCGCCGCGGGTGCGCCCAGATGCGCGAACGGGTGGTCGTGTGAGGATCGGGATCGTGATTCCAGACCTGTCCCATGACCGCATCGATCGACTTCGCGACGCCTTCCAAACCGCCGGCTACGACGCCGACGGCGTCGTGCGGCTCCTCGGTCCCGAAGCGCACGCCGCACTGGGCCGGGGCGAGCCCGTTCCGGCGCTGCGCGCCACCAGCGATGCCGGCGCGCTCGGCACCTTGGTCCGCTTGTTCCTGCTCGGCCAGGCCGAGCCGCAGGCCGCCGTCGAAGCCGCGCTCGCCCCGCTGCCGTTGGCCGAGGCGAAGGACGCTGGGCTGCTCGTCGACGACGGCGACCGGCTGCGCGCCGGGCTCGACGTCCGCCCGCACGGTGTCGACGACGAATCGTGGTGGGTCGTCTCGGACCTGGATTCGGACCTGCGCGGCGGCCGCCCGGTGGAGGCCGACCACGTGCTCGGTGTCGGGCACGCGTCGCTGAGCCTGGTCCGGGCGACCTCGCGGCGGCCGGTGGGCTCGGTGCTCGACCTCGGCACCGGTTGCGGCGTGCAGGCCCTGCACGCGAGCACGCACGCGCAGCGGATCACCGCGACCGACGTGTCCAAGCGGGCGCTGGCGCTGGCCGAGGCGACGTTCCGGCTCAACCGCGTCGACGTCGAACTCGCCGAGGGCGAGTGGTTCGACCCGGTCCGGGGCCGCAAGTTCGACCAGGTCGTGTGCAACCCGCCGTTCGTCGTCGGCCCGCCGCGCACCGACTTCACCTACCGCGACTCGGGGCTGGCCGGGGACGACGCGAGCGCGCTGGTCGTGCGGCAGCTGCCCGGCTTCCTCGCCGAGGGCGGCACCGGGCAGCTGCTGGCCTCCTGGGTGCACCGGGACGGCGAGGACTGGCAGGACCGGGTGTCCCGGTGGCTGCCGCCCGGCGCCGGGGTCGACGCCTGGTTCGTGCAGCGCGACGTCGCCGACCCAGCCCTCTACGTGGGCACCTGGCTGCGCGACGCCGGGTACGACCTGAGGTCCCCGCAGGGCCTGCAGAAGGCGGCCGAGTGGCTGGACTGGTTCGAGGCCAACGACGTGATCGGCATCGGCTTCGGGTTCGTCACGCTACGCCGCACCGACGCGCGCGGCGAGGTCGTCTGCGAGGACCTCCGGCACGCCTTCGACGACCCGCTGGGCCCGGAATCGGACCAGTGGCTGCGCCGCGTCGACTGGCTGCGCGCCCACGACTCCGCCGAGGCCCTGCTGGCGGCCCGCCTGGTCACCGCCGACAGCACCGTGCTGGAAGCGGTCTCCGAGCCCGGCGACGAAGGCTGGCAGCCGCTCGTGCACCGGCTGCACCGCACCGACGGACCGGGCTGGCAGCACGAGATCGACGAGCTGGGCGTGCGGCTGCTCGCCGGGTGCCGCGGGGCGCTGCCGCTCGGCGAACTCCTCGAACTGCTCGCGATGGGCTACGGCGAGGACTCCGAGGACCTGACCCGGGCCGCGATCCCGATGGTGCGCGAACTCGTCCGGCACGGAATGCTGCTGCCGGCGGAATGGGCGGGCGGCGACCAATGAGAGCAATCGTCACCCGAGTCACTCGCGCCTCGGTAACTGTCGACGGCGTCGTGGTCGGCAAGATCGAAGAACCCGGGCTGTTAGTGCTATTGGGTGTGACGCATTCAGACGGGCCTCAAGAAGTCGTCAATATGGCGCGCAAACTGCACGAGATTCGGGCGCTGCGCGACGAGGAGTCCTGCGCCACGACCGGGGCACCGCTGCTCGTCGTCAGCCAGTTCACGCTCTACGGCTCGACCAAGAAGGGACGCCGCCCGTCGTGGACCGAGGCGGCCCGGCCCGAACAGGCCGAACCGCTGGTAGACGGGGTTGTGGCGGCGCTGCGCGAGCGGGGTGCGCGAGTGGCCACCGGGGTGTTCGGGGCGATGATGGCGGTGGAGAGCGCGAACGACGGACCATTCACACTTTTGGTTGAGGTCTAAAGGTAACGAGGGCTCTCAGGAAATCCTCAGGCTTGGCGGCGCAACGGATGTGACCGCCATGACGTCTCTTCGTCTAGAACTTCGGGAACGAATTCGGCACGCCGGTCGTTTTCCAGGTAACGAAGCTTCGACGGCCATGCCGACAGGCCACCAAACCCATCGGCAGCGCCGGAGAAGACGTCGACGCGGAGCCCGTACAACCGAGCGTACGCGTCCTCCACACCGCGCAACGACGCGCGAGTGTGATTTGCGCCCGCCAAGCCAGCCCGCCAGGGAGGGAGCTCAATGACCGTCCCGCAGACCACCAAGCCAGACGTCACCGTCACCGAAGACCTGGACACCCAGGGCCCATCGGCCGACCTGGTGCGCGTCTACCTCAACGGCATCGGGCGCACCGCGCTGCTCACCGCACAGGAAGAGGTCGACCTCGCCAAGCGGATCGAGGCCGGGGTTTTCGCCAAGCACCTGCTGGAGACCAGCAAGAACCTCTCCCCCGAGCGGCGCTCCGACCTCGGCGCCGTGGTCCGCGACGGCCGCCGGGCGAAGAACCACCTCATGGAGGCCAACCTCCGCCTGGTCGTCAGCCTGGCCAAGCGCTACACCGGCCGCGGCATGCCGCTGCTGGACCTCATCCAGGAGGGCAACCTCGGCCTGATCCGCGCGGTGGAGAAGTTCGACTACACCAAGGGCTTCAAGTTCTCCACCTACGCGACTTGGTGGATCCGGCAGGCCATCACCCGCGGCATGGCCGACCAGAGCCGCACCATCCGGCTGCCCGTCCACCTGGTCGAGCAGGTCAACAAGCTGGCCCGGATCAAGCGCGACCTGCACCAGAAGCTCGGCCGCGAGGCCACCGACGAGGAGCTCTCCGAAGAGGCCGGCATCCCGGTGGAGAAGATCCTCGACCTGATGGACCACTCCCGCGACCCGGTCAGCCTGGACATGCCGGTCGGGGCCGAGGAGGACGCGCCGCTCGGTGACTTCATCGAGGACGCCGAATCGGCCGACGCAGAGAACGCGGTGATCTCCGGGTTCCTGCAGGACGACCTGCGCCGCGTGCTGGCCACGCTGGAGGAGCGCGAGCAGGCGGTGATCCGGATGCGCTACGGCCTCGACGACGGCCAGCCGCGCACCCTGGACCAGATCGGCAAGTCGTTCGGGCTGTCCCGCGAGCGGGTCCGGCAGATCGAGCGGGAAGTCATGGCGAAGCTCCGCCAGGGCGACCGCGCCGACCGCCTGCGCGCGTACGCGAGCTGACCGCGCGATTTCTGGGCGTCGTGTGTCCGCGGAAAGCGCGGACCACGGCGCGGTCAGGATGATTTTGCGGGGGCCGAGCCCCCGCAGACCCCCACGGTGCGGTGGTCACCTTCGGGATCGCTCCTCACCTTCTTGAGCGTTCCCGGCCTGCTCACCGACCAGCCTCCGGGGGTTCTGAACCTTCCTCGCTCCGAACCTTCGTAGTTCTGAACCTTTTGGGTTCTGGGCTTTCGGGGTTCCGAGCTTCCGGGTTCCGGGTTCGGGGGCTTTGCGTTCGGTTCTCGATCTCGTGGGTGGTTCGGGCCTTCGGGTTGGGGAGTTCGTTCTTTTGTCGTTCGGGGTTTCGTACACCCGGATGGCTTGTTGACCATGTTGGGTTTCGGCGGGAACATCGTTCTTCCCCCCTTTTTTGTTCTTCCGCTTCGGTCTTAGCGGCGGGTTCGCCGCTCGCCACGGGAGGGCGGACTCGTCGTCGGGGCGGGTCCGGCCTCCCGACCTTTTCCCGATCCGCACACCGCTTCTGCGCGAACGGCCTGTTCACCTCTTCTTCCGAGGTGAACAGGCCGTTCGCTGCAGGCTTCTCGTCGCGTCGTCTCAGCCGATGAACTTGGCCCGCCAGCGGTCCAGTTCGTCGTTCGTGGCCCCGTGCGTCCGCAGCCAGCCCCTGGCGCCCTCCTCGTGGGTCTCGAAGGCGCTCAGGACGCTCTCGATCGCCTCCGTCGGCGTCGACAGGAGCTCGTGGACCATCTCCTCGTCCACGCCCGGCGGGAGCTCCGGCGCCACGTTCAGGCGCTGCAGGACGCGGAACATGTTCCGGTCCGTGCGCACGTAGTCCGCCACGATCGCGTCGCGGCGCACTCCCACCGCGCCCAGCAGCATCGCCGAGACCACTCCCGTGCGGTCCTTGCCCGCCGCGCAGTGGATCAGCACCGGACCGTCCGCCTCCAGGACGATGCGGAACACCTCGACCAGCTTCTTCGGGGCGCCTTGCAGGATCGACTGGTACAGCGCCGTCAGCTCGTGGGCCGCCTCGTCGACGTCGATGTCCGCGTCCCGCGCCTCCTCCAGCAGCGGCACGTGGTGCACGGTGGCCACCGACGCGAGCGGGTGTTCCTGGTCACGGGTCTCCACCGAATCCCGCAGGTCCACCACGACCTTCGGCGGCCACGGCGAAGCTCCCTCCGGCACCCGGTCGCCGTTGTGCGGAGCATCACTCCGGAACACCACGCCGGCCCTCGTCACCACGCCGTCACCGGCGGGCTGCCCGCCCAGGTCACGAAGGTTGACCAGCGCATCGAGGGGATCTGTCGTCGGCAAGGCGACCTCCGTTGCTCCGGCCCCGCGTCCGGGGTGCGATGAGACGTTCGGCCGCCAGCCTCGCAGGTGCTCCGCCGCGCCACCAGGGCGGGCGATCCGTCACACCTGGGCCACCCCCGTGGACGCGCTGATCGACCGCGCGGTTTTATTGGTCATCGCGTAACCCGAACGCGCGCAAAGGAGCCGCGACGTGCCCACCACGTTCGATTTCACCGAGGTGCTCCCCCTCGGCCCCGACAACACCGACTACCGCCTGGTGACCACCGAAGGCATCCGAGTCGTCGAGGCGGCCGGGCGACGATTCCTCGAAGTCGAGCCGACCACGCTCACCGCCCTGGCAACCGAGGCGATCAAGGACATCCAGCACCTGCTGCGCCCATCCCACCTGGCGCAGCTGCGCGCGATCGTCGAAGACCCGGAGGCCAGCCCGAACGACCGGTTCGTGGCCACCGACCTGCTGCGCAACGCGTGCGTGTCCGCCGGCGGCGTGCTGCCGATGTGCCAGGACACCGGCACCGCGATCGTCATCGGCAAGCGCACCGAGACCGTGCTCACCGGCGGTCGCGACGAAGAGGCGATCGCCAGGGGCGTCTTCGACGCCTACCAGGACCTCAACCTGCGGTACTCGCAGATGGCGCCGCTGAACTTCTGGGACGAACGCAACACCGGCAGCAACCTGCCCGCGCAGATCGAGCTGTACAACAAGCCCGGCACCGACCCGGCCTACGAGTTCCTGTTCATGGCCAAGGGCGGCGGCAGCGCCAACAAGACCTTCCTGTACCAGGAGACCAAGGCGCTGCTGAACCCGACGCGGCTCGGGCGGTTCCTGGAGGAGAAGCTGCGCTCGCTGGGCACCGCGGCCTGCCCGCCGTACCACCTGGCGATCGTGGTGGGCGGCATGTCCGCCGAGTTCAACCTCAAGGTCGCGAAGCTCGCCTCGGCCCGTTACCTCGACGAGCTGCCGCGGGAGGGCTCGGCCTCCGGGCACGCCCTGCGCGACGTCGAGATGGAGCAGCAGGTGCTGGAGATGACCCGGCAGTTCGGCATCGGCGCGCAGTTCGGCGGCAAGTACTTCTGCCACGACGTGCGGGTCATCCGGTTGCCACGGCACGGCGCCTCGCTGCCGGTGGGTGTCGCGGTGTCCTGCTCCGCGGACCGCCAGGCCAAGGCCAAGCTCACCCCCGAGGGCGTGTTCCTGGAACAGCTGGAGCGCGACCCGGCCCGCTACCTGCCGGACGTGGTCGACGAGCAGCTCTCCGACGAGGTCGTCAAGATCGACCTGAACCGGCCGATGGCGGAGATCCGCGCGGAGCTGTCCAAGCTCCCGGTCAAGACGCGCGTGTCGCTGACCGGCCCGCTGGTGGTCGCCCGAGACATCGCGCACGCCAAGATCGCCGAGCGGCTGGACGCCGGCGAGCCGATGCCCGAATACCTGCGCGACCACCCCGTGTACTACGCGGGCCCGGCCAAGACGCCGGAGGGCTACGCCTCCGGCTCCTTCGGCCCCACCACCGCCGGTCGCATGGACGCCTACGTCGAGCAGTTCCAGGCCGCGGGCGGCTCGCTGGTCATGCTCGCCAAGGGCAACCGGTCGGCGAAGGTGACCGAGTCCTGCCACACCCACGGCGGCTTCTACCTCGGTTCCATCGGCGGCCCCGCCGCGCGCCTGGCCCAGGACTGCATCCGCAAGGTCGAGGTGCTGGAGTACCCCGAGCTCGGCATGGAAGCGGTGTGGCGCATCGAGGTCGAGGACTTCCCCGCGTTCGTCGTGGTCGACGACAAGGGCAACGACTTCTTCGCCAACTCCACCAAGCCGACCCTGCAGATCTCCTTCGGCCGCTGACCGCACACCTGTACTCCCGCAGGAGCCCCACCTCCTGCGGGAGTACAGGTTTCAGCTCAGCCGATCGACGCGATTGGCAGGTATCACGCGGTCACCGATCAGCGGGGAACCTTGACATCTCGTTGTTCCAGAACGACCTTCCGCGCGTCCAGCGGTGCGTCGAGCTGCACCGCCACCGGCGGGTAGCGAAGGTCCATCGTGCACATTCCCGGCGGTTCCGGGGTTTCTTCGACCAGCACCACCTTCACGTGGTCGGCGGTCTGCTCGGCCAGCTCGGCGTGCACCTTGCTGCAGCCGCCTTCCTGACCGGTGGCCACGACGACCGCTCCGCCGTCCTGGGTCCAGACCTTCTTCGGATATCCCCTGGGTAGCAACGACGCGTCGACCGCGGTCTCGGCGACCGGAGCGCGTTCCTGTTCAGGTTTCGGCTGTACCGGGCCGGGCGGAGCCGGGGGCTGGCCACCGAAACCAACTTCATTGGATGGCTGTTGGGCGCAGGCTGCCAACGCTACGAGCAGAACACCCGCGCCCACTGCGGTTTGTAGGCGTCTCATGCCCTAAGGACGGAGCGCCCCGCGTGGCCGGTTGCGCGAAATCCGCACCGAGTTGAATCCACATCTTTCCCACATTTCGAAACGGCTGGTGGTCGACAGCCTGCGCGTGGTTTCGTCGACGAATCCGCTTCACATTCGGGAGTGAGGAATGTCCACCACCGCCACACCTGCCACATCCGCCGACGCGGCCCCAGCACCGCAGGGCAAGCCGCAGTGGGTTCCGCTGACCATCGGGGTGATCGCGGCCGTGGCGCTCGTGACCGCTGCGGCCATTGTGGTCGGCGTGAAGTCCGCCGTGCTGGCCGGTCTGGGTCTCGCGCTCGGGCTGACGCTTTTCCACTCCCGCTTCGGTTTCACCTCGGCCTGGCGGCAACTCGTCTCGGTTGGACAGACGTCGGGCGTCCGGGCGCACCTGCTGATGCTCGGCGCGGCGTCGATCTTGTTCGCTCCGATCCTGGCCGGCGGTGTGACGTTCTTCGGCGCCACGCCGAAGGGAAACGTCGAACCGCTCGGGCTCGGACTGGTCGTCGGCGCGGTCCTGTTCGGCATCGGGATGCAGCTCGGGGGCGCCTGCGCGTCGGGCACCTTGTTCGCCGTCGGCGGCGGGAACACCTTGCTGGTGGTCACGCTCTTCTTCTTCATCTGCGGCTCGGTGCTCGGCGCGCTGCACCTTCCACTGTGGACCTCGGACGCGATCACCCTCGGATCGTTCTCCCTCGCCGAGGACACCGGGCTCGGTTACTTCGGCGCGCTGGTGGTTCAGCTCGCCGTGCTCGGCGCGATCGGTTACGCCGCAACGCGATGGGCTCGGCGGCACAACGCGCCACCGGCAGGCCGCCCGCCGACGTCGCGCGGGCTTTGGCGCGTGCTGCGCGGCTCGTGGCCGCTTTGGGTCGGGGCGCTCGTGCTGGCCGGGCTCAACGCGGTCGTGCTGCTGACCCGCGGCAGCCCGTGGGGCATCACCTCGGCCTTCGTCCTGTGGGGCTCGAAGGCTCTGCAGGCTGTGGGTGTGGACGTGGCGAGTTGGCCGTACTGGCAAGGAGAACGCGCAGCGGCCCTGACCGGCCCGGTGCTGGCCGACTCCACCTCGGTGCTGGACTTCGGGATCATCGTCGGCGCACTCGTGGCGTCGGCAGCGTCGGGCGCTTTCGTGCTGGCCAAGCGGTTGCCCGCGAAGGTCGTGCTCGCTGCCGTGATCGGCGGCTTGCTGATGGGCTACGGCGCGCGGCTGGCGTACGGCTGCAACATCGGCGCCTACTTCTCCGGGATCGCCTCGTTCTCGTTGCACGGCTGGGCCTGGGGCCTGCTGGCGCTGGTCGGCACCTGGGTCGGGCTGAAGCTGCGCCCGCTGTTCGGGCTCGACGTCCCCAAGCCGACCGATTCGGTCTGCTGACGGCCGGTGGGGCGGATTTTCCCCACCCCACCGAATCGATCGGCTTCCGCGATCTCGCTATGCGTGGACCGAGGAATCGACGGCGGCGATCCAGTCCCGGACCCAGCGGGACAGTTCGCCGCCGTTGCGCACCCAGTTGAAGTGGCCGAGGTTCTCCGCGCCGGACGCCGCCCGGGTGTAGTGCTTGTCGGTGCGCGGCGCCCGCCCGGCTTTCGCCGCCAGGTGGTCCACTGAGGACTTCGGGGCCAGCCGGTCGCCCGCGACGCTGACGGTCAGCAGCGGCTGCCGGACTTCCCGCAGCGCCGCCTCGTACTCGGTCGTCGAGCCGTTGAGCCGGTAACGGCCGGTGCGGGCCTGCCGCGCCCAGTCCTGCATCAGGTCGGTCGCTTGGCGGCCGCCGAAGCCGAACCGGTGGCCGGGCCAGTAGCCGAGCAGCGCCGACGCGGCCGCCACCAGCTGCGTGCCGAACAGGGTGCGGAGCTTGTACATCCCGGGGAAGCTCCCGAACCACACCGAACCGGAAGCCACCAGCGCCACGCCCTGCACCCGGTCCGGGCGGCATGCCGCGTGCAGCAGGGCGATCTGGCCACCCAGGCTGTGCCCGAGCAGGAACCGCGGCGCCTGCGGGAAAGCAGCGGCGACGAGATCGAGCACGCCATCCACGTCGTCGATCATGCTCTGGTAGCCGAAACGCACACCGCGGGCGGCCGACGGCTTGCTCTCGCCCTGCCCGCGCACGTCGAAGGTCACCACCGCCAGTCCCTGGGCGTGGAGATCAGCGACGAACGGGCGGTAGTACCTGGCGGGCACGCCCATCGCGGGGAGCAGGACGACCACCGGGCTGGCGGGATCGTCCTGCTTGGCGGCGCGCACGGTCAGCCGGTGCGCGCCGGCCGAAACCTGCCCGAGCACCAGGGAAGCCTGGTTGCCCGAACCGTTCTCGACGGTCTGCTCGTCCACGCCGCCAGATTAACGGAACCAGTCAGTTTCGGGCAGTGTGCCGCGTCGCAGTGATCAGCGAAGCCGCCGCGGACCGGCGTCCAGCGCCGCCGGCGACGCCCGGATGCCGACCCTGGCCCCGGCGACCACGGCACCCGTCGGCGAAGCGAGCACCGGCTGCAGCGCCAGATCGCGAACCTCCGGCAAATCCTCGGCCAGCGTCGCCACCCGAAGCACGAGGTCCTCCAGCGCCGCGAGATCGGCCGGTTCGGTGCCCCGATACCCGGCCAGCAGCGGCGCCGCCCGCGGCGCGCGCACCAGCGCGGAGACGTCCACATCGGACAGCGGCAGCGCGCGATATGCCTTGTCCCCGAGCAATTCGCTGGCCACCCCGGAAAGGCCGAACGACACCAGGGTGCCGAACGACGGGTCCTCGGTCAGGTCGATGACGCACGAAGTGCCCCGGGCCGCCATGCGTTGCACGTAGACCTCGTCGATCCCCGAAACCTGCCGGATGTCGGCGTACGCCGACCGCACCGCATGGGCGCTGCCGAGATCGAGTCGGACGCCGACCAGGTCGTTGCGGTGCCGCAGTTGATCGCTCGCCGACTTCAGCGCCACCGGGTAGCCCAGTTCCTCCGCCACCGCGACTGCTTCTTCGACGCCGGTGACCAGGCGGAACGGCACCAGGTCGATGCCGTAGCAGCCGAGCAGCCGCACCGCCTGGTCGTCGTCGAGATCGGTGATGCCCTCCGCGAGCCAGCCGTCGACCAGCGCCCGCGCCCGGTCCTCGTCGATCTCCGGCGGCCGCACGAAATGCCCCTTCGGCGCGGCGCGCCACTGCGCGTACCTGGTGACCCTCGCGAGCGCCAGCACCGACCGCTCCGGGCTCGGGTAGGACGGCACCGAGCCCTTGCCGGTCAATCCGTCCGGGCCGGGAACCACGAGCTCGTCGGGCACGCCTTCGGCGGCCAGGAACGTGGTCACCACCGGCTTCGAACGCGCGACACCGGCTTCCTGCAACGCCTCCCGCAAGGCGCGGGCGTACGCGGTGCCGGGAACCGCCACCGGAGGGGCGAACACCGTCACCAACGCGTCGACGTCCGGGCGCAAGGCGGCGTCGCGGACCGCCGCCGCGAACTCCTCCGGCCCCGCCGACGCCCCCACGTCGACCGGGTCGCAGGCCAGTTCCAGCTGCTGGGCCTGCGCCACGTCGGCGGCGATCATGCCCAGCGCCGAGGAGTTGCCCACGATCGCGACCCGGTCGCCCTGCGGCAACGGCTGGTGCGCCAGCAGCAGTGCCGTGTCGAACATCTGCGCAACCGACTCGACCCGGATGACGCCGGACTGCTCGAACAACGCCTGCACGCTGGTCTCGTCGATCTGCACCGACGTGGCCGCCAAGCCGGGACGCACCGCGTTGCGACCCGACTTCACCACCACGACCGGCTTGCTGCGGGCCAGCCGCCGCGCCAACCGGCCGAACTTGCGCGGGTTGCCGAATGACTCCAGGTACAGCAGCACGACATCGGTGGCCGGGTCGGTCTGCCAGTACTGCAGCAGGTCGTTGCCGGACACGTCGGCGCGGTTGCCCGCCGAGACGAACGTCGACAGCCCGAGGCCGCGTTCGGTCGCGGTGGCCAGGATCGCCACCCCGAGCGCACCGGATTGGCAGAAGAAGCCGGTGCGGCCGCGGCCGGGCAGCTGCGGCGCCAGGCTCGCGTTCAGCCGGAACTCCGGGTCGGTGTTGACCACGCCCAGCGCGTTGGGGCCGACCACGCGCATGCCGTGCACGCGCGCAGCCCGCACCATCTCGCGTTCCACCTCGCGGCCGTCCGGGCCGGCCTCGCTGAACCCGGCGCTGACGATGACCAGGGCCTTCACACCCTTGGCCAGGCAGTCGTCGAGCACCCCGGTCACGCCGGCGGCCGGAATCGCCACCACCGCCAGGTCGACCTCGTCGGGGATGTCGAGCACCGAGGCGTAGGCGCGCACGCCGCGCACCGAGCGGTGCTCCGGGTTGACCGGGTAGACCGGGCCGGTGAAGTCCGCCGTGAGCAGGTTGGTCAGCACCGCGTGACCGATCTTGGCGTGATCGGTGGACGCCCCGATCACCGCCACCGAACGCGGCCGCAGCAGGTTGTGCACGCTGCGCGCCTCGGCCGCCTGCTCTCGGGCGCGGGCCACGGCCACCGACTCCTCGGTCGGGTCGATGTCGAACTCCAGGTGCACCACGCCCTCTTCCATGGCCCGGCTCACCTGGTAACCGGCGTCGCGGAAGACCCGGACCATGGTCGAGTTCTCCGCGAGCACCTCGGCCACGAAGCGCCGCAGCCCGCGTTCCCGCGCCGCGGCGGCCAGGTGCTCCAGCAGGATCGATCCCAGGCCGCGCCCCTGGTGCTGGTCCTGCACCACGAACGCGACCTCGGCCGACTGCTGCTCGCCGAGCCTGTCGTAGCGGCCCACCGCCACGATGTCGTCGCCGAGCAGCGCCACCAGCGCGACGCGGTCGACGTAATCGACGCGGGTGAACCGCTCCACGTCGCGCTGGGGCATCCGCGGGTACGGGCCGAAGTAGCGGTAGTACCTGGTCCGGTCGCTGAGCCGCCCGTGGAAGGCCACCAGCTTCTCGGCATCGGCTTCGGTTATCGGCCGCAGGTGCACGGTGCCGCCGTCGGACAGCACCACGTCCGCCTCCCACCGACGGGGGTAGTCCGCCCGCGGGGTGGCTGCTTCCTGCTGCTCCACTACTCCGTCCACTTCGGACTCCTCAGTCGCGGCTGTCGACCGGGTCGAGACCATGCAACGGAAACACCGCGTGCCGGGTGTCGCGAATCGAGGTGTCCACCGCGGACGCGGTGACCCCCGACCACCGCTGGAAGGCCGGGTCGGCCCCGTCGGTCATCGAAGTCGGCAGCGGAACGTTGTCCGCGACGCGCACGGTGTGCGCGATCCAGTCCTCCGGGATGGTCGTCTCCGGCTCGAGGTCGCGGTCCAGCAGCGTCGCCAGCAGGTGCGTCCAGGCGCGCGGCACCACCCGGAACAGCGAGTAGCCACCGCCGCCCAGCGCCAGCCACTTGCCACCCGCGTAGCTGTCGGCGAGTTCCCGCAGGTCATGGTAGGTCGCGCGCTGCCCGTCGACGCTCATCGACAGGTCCGCCAGCGGGTCTTCCCGGTGCGCGTCCGCACCGCACTGCGTCACCAGCACCTGCGGCCGGAACGCGTCGAGCACCGACGGCACCACCGCGTGGAAGGCCCGTCGCCAGTCGGCGTCACCCGTGCCCGGCGGCAGCGGGATGTTGACGGCGGTGCCGTCGGCCCGGCCGGAGCCGATCTCCGTGGAGAACCCGGTGCCCGGCCAGAGCGTCAGCGGGTGCTGGTGCAACGAGATGGTCATGACCCGCGGGTCGTCGTAGAACGACGCCTGCACGCCGTCCCCGTGGTGCACGTCGACGTCGAGGTAGGCGATGCGCTCCACGCCCTGCTCCAGCATCCACGCGATGGCCACCGAGCAGTCGTTGTAGACGCAGAAGCCAGCCGCGCGGTCTGCCATCGCGTGGTGCAGTCCGCCGGCGATGTTGACCGCCCGGTCGGCCTTGCCCGACACGATCTGCTCGGCCGCCCGGATCGAGGCGCCCGCGATCAGCGCCGATGCCTCGTGCATCCGGTCGAAGACCGGGTTGTCGTCGGTGCCCAGCCCGTGGCCGACCTCCCAGCCCGCCATCGGCGCCGAGCGCACGGCCGCCATGTATTCGGCGGTGTGCACACGCTCCAGGTCCGCGTCGGTGGCAGGTTCGGGCTTGATCGTCTCGACGCCGTCGAACACCCCGAGCGCACGGGCCAGCCGCATCGTCAGCTCCAGCCTGATCGGATGCAGCGGATGTTGCCCACCCAGGTCGTAGCCGAGCACCGACTCGTCCCACACGACCGCGCACTGAGAACCCATGCCCCGGACGCTACCTGCCCTGTGTCGACCAACACAGTGTTCCGAGTCACCCGCGCGCACCGGCGGAACGATCTGTCATCCGGCCTCCGATCCGGTCGCGGCCGGCCTCGCCGGGTCCGCCGACCAGTTCGACCACGAGCCCGCGTACAGCACCGCCGGACGCTGCCGGTCGGACAGGCCCGCGTGTTCCAACGCGAGCAGGACCGAACAGGCGGTCACGCCCGACCCGCAGTACGCCCCGACCGGGCCCGCCGCATCGACGCCCAGGTCGGCGAAGTGCTTCGCCAGCTCCGCAGGGGACCGCCACCGGCCGGACTCCGCCACGTGCGCCGCGAACGGCGCGTTCAGCGCGCCCGGAATGTGCCCGGCCCGCGGATCCACCGGCTCGACGTCGCCGCGGTAGCGCTCCGGCGCACGGGCGTCCAGCAGCGTGCCTTCCCTGGCGAGCCGGGCGGCGGCGTCCGCGTCCACCACCGGCATCGAGCCCGGCCGGACCCGGAAGTCGCCCTCCGCGGGCTGCGGCAGGTCCGTCGTCGTGAGTTGCCCCGCCGCCACCCAGGCCGCATAGCCGCCGTCGAGCACCGCCACCGACTCGTGCCCCGCCCAGCGCAGCAGCCACCAAGCGCGGGCCGCCACCGAACCGTTGTCCGCGTCGTAGACGACCACCGGGCGCTCGGCGTCGACGCCCGCCCTACGGAACACCGCCTCCAAATCGGTCGGGGCGGGCAGCGGATGACGTCCCTCTGGGCCCGGTTCGGCCGCAAGCTCGGTGTCCAGATCGACGAACACCGCACCGGGAAGATGCCCCTTTTCGTAGTCCTCCCGACCCGGCGGCCCGAGCAGCGACCACCGGACGTCGAGGAGCGTCGGGGGCGGCTGCCGCCGCAACGCGGCCATGAGATCATCAGTACTGATCAAAGGATGCATGACGGCCCTTTCGTAGCCCGGCGACGAGGTCTGTCGGAAATCCTGGAAGTCAACTCCCGGACCACTGACCGCTGTCGCCCGGGGCGACTAGCATCGTGGTTGGGACTGAATGGGGAGCCGACGTGAACGATCTCATCGATACCACTGAGATGTACCTCCGCACCATCTACGACCTCGAAGAAGAGGGCGTGGTTCCGCTCCGGGCCCGCATCGCCGAACGGTTGGAGCAGAGCGGCCCCACGGTGAGCCAGACGGTCGCCCGCATGGAACGCGACGGGCTGCTGACCGTCGCCGAGGACCGCCACCTCGAACTCACCAAGGCCGGCCGCGCCCGCGCGATCAGCGTGATGCGCAAGCACCGCCTCGCCGAACGGCTTCTCGTCGACGTGATCGGCCTCGAGTGGGAGCACGTCCACAATGAAGCGTGCCGCTGGGAGCACGTGATGAGCGAAGCCGTCGAGCGCAAGCTCGTCAAGCTGCTCGGCGGTCCCACGACCTCGCCCTACGGCAACCCGATCCCGGGGCTCGACGAGCTTGGCGTTGACCACGTCGAGGCGCCGGCCGACGGCGACCTGCAGCGGGTCGACGAGATCGCCCGCAACGGCGGGGGCCGCGCCGTCATCCGCCGCATCGCCGAGCACGTCCAGCTCGACCCCGACCTGATGACCGAACTGAAGGACGCCGGCATCGTGCCGGGCAACGAGGTGGAGATCATGTCGGTGGTCGGGCCGAACAAGCCGATCGAGGTCCGCGGCCAGAACGGCAGCACCGAGCTGTCGGTCAGCATCGCGCACGCGGTCATGGTGCGCACCAAGTGAATACGGCGGACCGCGCGGCGGCGTTGTTCATCGACGAGCACGGCGGCGCGGCGAGCGCGGTCTGGTCTGCCCCTGGTCGGGTGAACCTGATCGGGGAGCACACCGACTACAACGACGGGTTCGTGCTCCCCTTCGCCCTGCCGCACCGCACCGCCGTCGCGATCCGTCCCCGTCCCGACCGGCTCCTCTCCGTCGCCACTCTCGGCAGCGACGGACGAGTGCACCGCGCCCCCGTCATGTCGATCGACGAACTGAACCCCGGCACCACCACCGGCTGGGTCGCCTACCCGGCCGGCGTCGCATGGGCCCTGCGCGAGGCCGGGTTCCCGCTCGGCGGCGCCGACCTGGTGATCGTCGGCGAGGTGCCGACCGGTGCCGGCCTGTCGTCCTCCCACGCCCTGGAATGCGCGGTGGCGCTGGCGCTGCTCGACACCGCGCGGCTGGCGCCTGGCGAGCCGAACGCCCCGAGCCTGGGCGAGATCGCGCGCCTGGTGCAGCGTGCGGAGAACGACTTCGCCGGAGCGCCGACCGGCCTGCTCGACCAGACCGCGTCGCTGGCCTGCACCGCGGAACACGCGCTGTTCTACGACGTCCGCTCCGGCGACTCCGAGCAGATCCCGTTCGATCCCCGCAGCGCCGGCCTGGAGTTGCTGGTGATCGACACCCGCGTGAAGCACTCGCACAGCGAGTCCGGTTACGGACAGCGGCGGCAGGGCTGCGAACGCGCGGCGGAACTGCTGGGGATCAAAGCACTTCGCGACGTGCCCGGCGATGACCTCGCGACGACCCTGCCGAAGCTTCCGGAAGAACTCCGACCGCTTGTCCGGCACATCGTCACCGAGAACGGCCGGGTGCTGGCCACTGTGGACGAACTCCGCGCCGGGCGGTACGCCGAGATCGGCCCGCTGCTGATCGCCTCCCACACCAGCCTCCGCGACGACTACCGGGTCTCCAGCCCCGAGCTGGACCTCGTGGTGGACAGCGCGTTGGCCGCCGGTGCACTGGGCTCCCGGATGATCGGCGGCGGCTTCGGCGGCTCGGCGATCGCGCTGGTGCGGGTCGACGACAGGAACCGCATCGAGCGCGCCGTCCGGGACGCTTTCGAGGGGCAGCACCTCGCGGCGCCCCGCTTGTTCACAGCGGTACCCTCCGCCGGTGCGGGGCGGGACCGGTGACCACCGGGCGACCGCTTCCGCTTGCCGGTTGACGGCGCCCTCAGAAGATCTCCCACGGAAGGCAGTACGCAGGTGAAGCTCCTCGTCACAGGCGGCGCAGGCTACGTCGGAAGCGTGTGCGCGGCGCGCTTGGTGGAAGCCGGCCACGAGGTCGTCGTGGTCGACGACCTGTCCACCGGGCACGCCGACGCGATCCCGGACGGCTGCAAGTTCGTCGAGGCCGACATCTCGACGGCGGCGAGCGAGCTGCTCTCGGAGCCGTTCGACGGCGTGCTGCACTTCGCGGCGAAGTCGCTGGTCGGCGAATCCATGCAGGATCCGCAGAAGTACTGGCAGGGCAACGTGGTCACCTCGCTGCGGCTGCTGGACGCGATGCGCGAGCACGGCACGCCGCGGTTGGTGTTCTCCTCCACCGCCGCGACCTACGGCGAGCCGGAGGTCACGCCGATCACCGAGGACACCGCGACGCGCCCGACGAACACCTACGGCGCGACGAAGCTGGCGATCGACCACGCGATCACGTCCTACGCCGCCGCCCACGGCATCGGCGCGGTCAGCCTGCGGTACTTCAACGTCGCCGGCGCGCACGGGGCGTTCGGCGAGCGGCACACGGTCGAGACGCACCTGATCCCGATCGTGCTGCAGGTCGCGCTCGGCCAGCGGGAGCAGGTGCAGATCTTCGGCGAGGACTGGCCCACCGCCGACGGCACCTGCGTCCGCGACTACATCCACGTCACCGACCTCGCCGACGCCCACCTGCTGGCGCTGGAGAGCGCAGCCCCGGGCCAGCACCGGATCTACAACCTCGGCAACGGCACCGGCTTCTCCGTCAAGCAGGTGATCGACACCTGCCGCGAGGTGACCGGCCACCCGATCCCGGCGAAGGTCGCGCCGCGCCGGGCCGGTGACCCGGCGACGCTGGTGGCGTCGAGCCAGCGCGCGCGGGAGGAACTGGGCTGGACGCCGCAACGCGCCGACCTCGAGGTGATCGTGCGGGACGCTTGGGAGTTCACCCGGCAGCGCCAGGGATCCTGAACGCCGCCAAGGCATTTCGCTTCGGATCGTCTCGTCGTGATTCATCACCAGGCTCCGTCCTCTTCGAGCATGATCTGGGCGTCTTCGGCGGCGTCGCGGGCGATGACCGCCAGGTCGGCCGGTGAGATGCCGGCTTCGATTGCCTGCCGCAGCAGGATCCCGAGCCGGTGGTCGGGTTGGGCCCGCTCGATCCGCTCCAATGCGGCGTCGGCCAGCACCCCTTCGCCCCGCAGGTAGGCGGAGAACGCCAGCAGCGCGGCGACCTCGGGCAGTTCCGGGTCGGGGGCCTTGCGGACCAGGGTCAGCCACAGCTCTTCGGCTGCCCTGGCCGCATCGCCCAGCGCTGTGCCCAGGGCGATGTCGCGGACCCTGGTGTCGGACACCGCGACCAGCACTCGCAGCAGGTCGTCCTCGGTGAGCGCGGCACCGGAGCCGACGCGCTCGATGGCCGCGAAGACGATCCGGACGTCGTGGGCGACCTTTCCCGGGTCGTAGCCCTCGGCGCGTTCCTCGGCCAGCAGGTCGAGCTTCGCCGACCAGCGCGCCAAGACCTCGTCGGACTCCGGCGCGACGAGCGTCCGCAGCTCATCGCGGCTGCCGAAGGTCACCGCTCCCTCCGCGGCCAGCGCCGCGCCGACCGCGGAACCCCGCGGATCGGCGATCACACCGGAGCAACCCGGATCGGCGTAGCACTCCCACTCGGCACCGGCTCGGATCTCCGGCACCCACAACGCGTGGGCCGTCACGACCCCGGCGCGGTGGAACGCGCCGCGGATCACTTCGATCAGGTCGGCGTGCGGCGGACCGGTATCGCGATCATCCACTGTGGATCGTTCGAGGCTTTCGCACCGACCGGCGCAGGCGTCGCCGCAGGCCGCGGTGCTGGTTTTCTCCCCGACGACGACCAGGATCACGGCTTCTATCCGCCGCTGGCCCAATGGTCCGTCGAGCAGGTGCTCACCGAAGCCGCAGACACCCATCGGGCATGGCAGGTCGGTGCGCAGCGTCACGCCGAACGTCGGCGTTTCCGCCACGTCGTGCAGGGTCAGCACGACCAGCGAATGCGTCGGGTGGAACCCGAGCATGTGCGGCACGGCGGCGATCAGGTCGGCGGGCTCGGTCAGCGAGAGGGTGGCGTTGAGTCGTGTTGTCATGCCGCAACGATCGACCCGAACCCGCTTCGACGAAAGGGTATTTTCGGAATTTGTGGACAGGTCCGTCCGCTGTGGACAACTCGGCCGGCATAGGCCGATATATCCACTATGGAGTGACGATCGGACGGGCCAATCGCATCACTACTTCGACGCTAACTCTCCGTTTCCACGCCTCAATCGCGAATCTTCGTCGCGGTCGGCCTACTCGACCGATCCGACGACCGGCAGCTGGAACCGGGTGCGGGACAGGTCGAGCTCCAGCCCGGCACCCGGCTTCGGGCGCAACGTGAAGTCGTGGTCGCTGGACAGCACGACGATCCCGAGCCGGTGCCCCGGCGCGAACACGTAGTCGTCGGGCTGCATGACCACGTTGATCGAGTAGTTCTTCCCCGGCTCGATCGGAGACGTCCGGTCGATCGCATGCCGGTTCTGCGGATCCGCCCAGCCCCGCGTGACCACCGTGACCGCGCCGTCCGGCCCCTGGTCCACCAGCAGCGCCGTCACGTTGGCGGCCGGCCGGTCGAAGGTCAGCGCCAGTTCGGCCCGGACCGTGCCGCTGACCCGGGCCGGAACCGCCAACGGGGCGCTGAAGTAGGCGAGCCGGTTCGGCGAACTCGGCGCCGCCGCCAGGTCTTCCGCCAACTGGCCCGCGTCGTCGCGCAGGCCCTCCGAAACCCGGCCCGGAACCCGCGCGGCCGTGAGCCCGCCTCGCTCGGGGCCACCCGGGGTGGGCCGCAAGGTCACCTCGCGGGCGTCCGGCGCAGGCCACTCGGCCTCGTCCGCCCAGCTGCCGTCCTCCCGCTGCACGGTGGCCCTCGGCTCGCCTTCGACGCCGTTGGGCACGTCGTACAGGTACCGGGTGAACCACCGGTTCAACGTGCGAAGCCACTCCTGCTCCCGCAGCCGGAGCGGGTCGGTGTGCCCCGACTGGTGCCACCAGATCTTGTGCGGCACGTCGTGTTCCCGCAGCTCCGCGTACCACTGCGCGGCCTGCCGGGTCTTGACGTTCCAGTCGTTGAGCCCGTGCACGGACAGCACCGCGGCGTGGACCTTGTCGACGTCGTCGAGGTAGTTCCGCTCGTCCCAGAACGGGCTGTAGTCGCCGGTGATCCGGTCCTGGTCCGCCGTGAGCTGGTCGAGCACCGTCCGGCACGGCTCCCGGTCCGCCCGGGTGTGCACGTACTTGGCCAGCACGTCGGCGTCCTCGCCCTGGTAGCCGCCGGGCGCCACCACCGCTCCGTCCGAGCGGTAGTAGTCGTACCAGTTCGAGATCGCGCCGATCGGCACGATCGCCTCCAGCCCTTCGACGCCTGTGCTGGCCACCGCGTTCGGCAGGGTTCCGTTGTAGGAGACGCCCATCATGCCGACCTTGCCGGTCGCCCAGGCCGCCTCGACCGGCGCGCCGGAGGCGTCGTGCCCGGGTGCGCGGGAGTTCAGCCAGTCGACCACCGACTTGGCGCCGATCGTCTCGTTCTCGGCACCGGTGGTCGGGCAACCGCTGGACAGCCCGGTGCCCAGCGATTCGCCGTACACCACCGCATATCCCCTGGCCAGCAGGTATTCCTCGTAGGCCCAGCTGATGTCGGCTGCCGCCGCGATGCGTTCGTCGCCACCGGCGGTGCGGATGGTCCGGTTGCCCGGCTTCTCGGGCACGTGCAGCTCGGTGTCGACGTTGTGGTTCGGCACGTCGTTCCCGCCCGAGAAGTACGGACTGGCCTGGTAGACGACCGGCACCCGCAGGCCCTGCGTCGTTTCCGCCGGCCGCACCACCTGGACGTGCACGACGTCGTCCTGCCCGTCGCGATCGCTGTCCACCGGCGCGGTGACGAACAGGTCCTCGCGCACCGCCCGCGCCGGGTCGAACACCGGTTGTGCCTCGCCGTCCTGGAACACCGGGCCCTGCGGTGGTTCCGCGAGAGCTGGCATCCCGGTGAGCGGCAGGACGCAAACCGCCGCCAGCAGACCCATCCGAACGCGTCGCATGCAGGCTCCCGGGGACCGAAGGGGAATCGACACCAGCACTTTTCTTACAGCGGAACGCGAAGTCAAACACTCTCCCGGCGGGTTTACGCCAGAGCCCACCGCGTGCCGCCCAGTAGAGTCGTATCGGGGGGCCGCAACCGAACCGCGAGGAGCGAGCATGTCCATTCCGTCCAGCCTGTTGACCTCGGCCGGATTGATCGGCGGCTTCGCGGTCGCCCGCGCGACCAAGCACCGGCACTGGGGCGGCGTGGTGGCCGCGGGCGCCGGCCTGGGCGCGATGGAGCTGTGCCGCCGACGGACCGGAGTGGCACCGGCCCTCGCGCTGGGCGCCACCTACACGGCGGCATTGGCCGGCTCGCACCCGCTGGCCAAGAAGGTCGGTGCCTGGCCGTCGGTGTTCGCGGTCACCGGCGCGACAGCCGTCGCCGCTCACCTGCTGGCAAAGCGCCGCGGGTGAGCACCAGCAGCACCACCGGGATCGTCACGTTCACGCCGAGCGCCACCACCAGCAACATCCCCGCGGTGTGCGGCGGATGCGCGGCGTGGAACGCCAGGTGCGGAACGGCCCAGACGAGGTTCGACGTCAGAGCGACGTAGACCAGTGTCCGTTCCAGGAGCACCGCACTCGTGCCGAGCACCACGGCCATGGCGAGGTTCATCGCGCCGTAATCGCGGAAGAGGTGCTCGTTGAACGGTGGGTAGTCGCCCACCGTCGGTACCCGGCCGTAGAACGAGTGCGGGAAGAGCAGCGTCCAGGAACCCACTGCGACGTGCACGAACGTCAGGAAGATCAAGCCTGCCCGCAGCCAGGCGCGCACCGTCACCGCCCGGCCAGGAAGTCGTCGAAGGTGATGCGGCCGACGGCGTTGTCCGCAGCGAGGTGACCGCCTCGGCGGTAGGCGCCGAACGCCGCGCCCGGCAACCTCACCGGCAGCAGGATTCGGCGGCGCCCGGTCGAATCCAGGTAGGCCCGGGTCAGGTCGCGATGACTGCGGACCTCCGGCCCGCCCATGTCCGCTACCCGGCCGGCCGGTGCCCCGGCCGCGAGCTCGGCCAGGTGCTCCGCGACGTCGCGGACGTCGATGGGTTGGAAGTTCACCCCGGCGAGCGCCGCGACCACCGGGGACCGGCGCTGCGCCGAGGTGATGCGGGCGATCAGGTCGTGGAACTGGGTGGTCCGCAGGATCGTCCACGGCAGCCCCGAGTTCGTCACCCGCTCTTCCGCTTCGAGCTTGGCGCGGTAGTACGGGATCGGCACCTGGTCCACGCCGACGATCGAGATGTAGACCAGGTGCGGGACGTCGTTGCGGCGCGCGGCATCGATCAGGCATTGGGTGGCTGCCACGTCCTTGCGCCCCAACGTGGTGGCGCAGTGCACGATCGCGTCCACATCGGAGGTCGCCGCGTCGATGCCCGCTCCCGTGCGCAGATCCCCGGTCGCCCACCCGTGCTGGACGTTCGCGGGGCGCGGGCCGCGGCTGAGCACCCGCACTTCGTGCCCGGCGTCGAGCAGCTGCCGCACCACTGCCCTGCCCAACGTGCCCGTCCCACCTGTCACCAGGATCGGCTTCTGCATCTACCCGTCCTTCCTGAGCTGGTCACCGGTAGGACGAGGCGGCCCTGCCGGATGTGACAGGTCATCCGCCCAGCGAGGGTGCCACGGCTGCAGCACCCTCGCCGGAACCGACGCGGTCCACCTCGAATCGCCGCTCCCGCCAGCGCACGAACACCGCGTGCAGCAAGACGACTGGCCCGAGGCTACGTCCGGATGGTGTCGTCCCCAACCGGCGCGAGCCGCCACAACGTCGTGACTTCGGCGGCTCGGGCGGCGTGCAGCGGATCGGTGGGGTCCCCGGCCTTCGGATGGCTCGGCCGGGCGTCCGATCTCCCGGCGATGCGGAGCCCGGCCCCGCTGATGGCCGTGAGCAGTTCGTCTCGGGTGCGCAATCCGAGGCGTTCGGCGAGATCCGAGAGGATCAGCCAAGCCTCGCCGCCAGGTTTCAGGTGTCCCGGCACCCCGGCGAGGAATTCCAGGAGCATCCGGCCTCCCGGGTCGTAAACGGCGTGGTCGAGCAGCGAATGGGGTTTCGCAGGCAGCCACGGCGGGTTGCACACGACCAGTTCCGCGCGCCCGGGCGGGAACAGGTCGGCCTGCACCGGCTCGATCCGCCCGGCGAGACCCAGCCGCCCGACGTTGTCCTCGGCGCACCGGACCGCTCGCTCCGAGGTGTCCGTGGCCACGACGCGTTCGACGCCACGGCGGGCGAGCACCGCCGCCAGCACACCCGTCCCGGTGCCGATGTCGAAGGCGAGTTCCGCCGACGGCATCGGGCTTCCGGCGACCAGGTCCACGTACTCGCTTCTGGTGGGGGCGAAAACGCCGTAGTGCGGGTGGATTCGCGCGCCGAGCGCCGGGACCGGAACGCCCTTCCGGCGCCATTCGCTAGCCCCGATCACGCCGAGCAGCTCCCGCAGCGGGACCACGTACGGGGTGTCCGCCGGGCCGTACGCCTCCTGGCACGCCGTCCGGACATCCGGCGCGCGCCGCAGGTTCAACGCATGACCGGGATCGAGCCGCACCAGAACCAGCGCCAGCGCGCGTGCTCGGCGCGCCTGCTGCTGTCGATGCAGCCGGAACGACTCGGCAGCGGACGAGCCGCCTCGCAGATTCCGCTGGAGGCGGCGAGACACGGCGCTGAGCAGTTGGCGCGCGTTGTGGAAGTCGCCGCGCCACAGCAAGCCCGTTCCTCGCGAGACCAACCGGTGCGCCTCGTTCGCGGACATCCGGTCATCCGCGTCGACGATCCGCGCCGGTGGGCGCGAACCGTTCGCCGAAAGCCAGCGGAGGACACCGCTTTCGGAAACGACGTGCTGCGGGCGCGCAGCACTGCCAGGGGAAAGATTCATGAACCGCTCCTGCTGATGCGGCCGAGCGCAGGTCAGCGACCTGCGAAAGGTGAGAAGTGGACGGCTTGCGCCCCGGCACCCGGCGAGCAACAGCGGAGTCGCTGGATCAGCACGAACTTCCCGGCCAAGGGGCACGGGCACGTCGATCGGCCGGTCGGGGCAGCAGCCCGGAACTAACCGACCACAGCAGCATGAACGGGTGTCATCACGCCACGGAGTCTAGCCGGACGGCATGAGCGGCAGTGGCTCGCCAGGGCGGCCACCGCCACTCACGACCGCGGGCTACTGGCTCGCGAGGCTCGGCTCCGCGGCAGGTTGCGCCGCGGGCCGCCGCCGGCGGGCGAGGTCGGGCAGGAGCGTGACGATGCCGAGCCCGGCCAGGCCCGCGCCCAGCCAGAGCGGCGCTCGCAGGCCGAATCCGTCGATGACCAGCCCGCCGATCCAGGACCCGATGATCACGCCGAACGTGATGAAGGACGAGTGCACCGTGTTGACCAGCGGCCGGGCGTTGCCGGTGCGCTGCACTCGGGTGATCATCGCCGGGTTCATGGTGACCCCGACCAGGCCGATGCCGAGCATGAAGACGACCGCGGGCACGCTGAGGTGCGCCAGCAGCGCGAAGCCGATGAGGAAGCCCGCGTTCAGGACCAGCCCGCCGAGCAGGACCGGGATCGTGTACCGGTCGGCGAGGCGTCCGACGATCGTGTTGCCGACCACCGTGGCGGCGCCGTAGGCGACGAGCAGCAACGGGACGGCGCCGGTGCTGAACCCGGTGACCTGGGTGAGGATCGGGTTGAAGTAGCTGAAGGCGGCGAAGGTGGCGCCGATGATGAGCGTGCTGGTGGTCAGCACCAGCCACAGCTTCGGCTTGCGGAACGCGACGATCTCCTGCCGGAAGTTCCCCTCATCGCCGGCTAGCCCCAGCTTCGGCACGCCGAGCGCGGTGCACAGCGCGGCGATGACGGCGAGCGCGGCGATGGCCCAGAACGCCGCCCGCCAGCCGAACCGCTCACCGACCAATGTGGACAACGGCATGCCCAGCAAGGTGCCGAGCATCAGGCCGTTCATCACGACCGCGATGGCCCGACCGCGCACCTCCGGGCGGGTCAGCTGCGCGCTGAGCGAGATGGCGATCCCGAAGAACGCCTGGGAAGCCACACCGGTCACGATGCGGGCCACCAACATGAGGCTGTAGCCGGTGGCGGTGGCCGCGAGCAGGTTGCCTGCGAGGAAGATCGCGAACAGGGCCAGCAGCGCGAGTTTCGGGCTCATCCTCAGCAGCGCGACGGTCAGGAACGGTCCGCCGAAGGCCATCGCCGCCGCGAAGGCAGTGATGAGGTAGCCGATCTGCGGGATGGTGGCCGAAAGTCCCTCGGCCATCTGCGGCATCAGCCCGGCGACCACGAATTCGCTGGTCACCATGGCGAAGATGCCGAGGGCGAGTATGTACACAGCGCGTGGCATGACGCTCTCCAGATTTTAGATTGATCAGTTCAAAACTTGGGCGCAAAAGGACACCCGGCAGATGAACGCGATTTCAGCGGACCAACGCGTCCATAGCGGTTTCGGCGATGGACTCGAGTACGGCCCGATCGGCACCCGCCTGCCCGGCGATCCGCATGCCGCCGATCACCGCGTTGACGAAGCGGGCCAGCGAATCGGCATCACGCGCGGACGCGATCCCACCATCCCGCTGCCCCGCCTCGATCACGGCCCGCAGGGCGGCCAGCCGCGCCTCGTTGTCGCGATCGAGCAGCTTCGCGGCCTCCGGATCGCGTCCGGCGAGCTCAACGGTGGAGTTGACCGTCAGGCAGCCGAAGCTGCGCCCGTCGCGACGGTTCTCCAGCTCGGTATCGACGATCACGGCGAGCAGCGCGCGGATGCGATCCACCTCGGATCGCCCGGAGTCCTCCAGGATCGCGAGCTGAACGGTCGAGGTCGTGTTGATGTAGCGGGTCAGCGCGCGCATGAACAGGTCGTGCTTGCTGCTGAAGGTGTTGTAGATGCTGCTGCGCCCGAGACCAGTCGCCTCGCACAGGTCCTGCGTGGAGGTGGCCTCGTAGCCATTCGCCCAGAAGGTGCGCATCGCCGCTTCCAGTGCCCGCTCCTCGTCGAACAACCTCGGTCGTGCCATGCGGCGACCCTACCAATTTTTGGAACGCGCTGTCCAATACCGGTCGGGCGGGACACCCGTTCCGCTCGACGAGAGGCCCTGTCACATCCGCCCGGCCGGTCTCGTCTGTTGCACGAACGCCGGACTTCACCCGACCCGGGAGGGCAGCAGATGAGAACCCGCAGACACGCCTTCATCACGACGATCACCGTCCTGGGGGCGGCCATGATGGTGATCCTCGGCGCCTGGTGCCGCTTCGCGCCCGCGAGCTTCGCGCAGTGGGCCAACTGGCCGAACCACGAGCACTTCCTCCACGACGCCGGGGTTTTCCAGATCGGCATCGGCCTGATGATGCTCGCCGCGCTGTGGTGGCGCGACGTCCTCGCCGTCGTGCTGGCGGGTTTCGCGCTCACCAACATCCTGCATGCGATCAACCACATGCTCGACACGGGCGGCGGCCACCCGTCCGACGGGTGGTCCCTGCTGGCCGTTTCGGCCATCGCCGCGGTCGCTCTCGCGGCCCGGGTGCGCAGCCTGCGCCGCTCGACGACCAGAACGGAGATCTGACATGAGAATCGTGCTCGCCGGTGCAACGGCGACGATCAGCTCCGAGCTGCTCCCCCTACTTCTCTCCGCGGGCCATACCGTGCTCGGACTCACCCGCACGACCAGCGGAGCCGAACGCCTGCGCGCCGCCGGGGTCCAACCCGTGGTCGCCGACGTGATGGATGCGGACGCGCTGCTCACCGCCCTCGACGGGCGAACCGCCGACGCGGTGATCCACCAGGCCACGGCGATCACCCGCACGCCGACGTTCCACCGCGACCTCTACGCCACCGATGCACTGCGCGAGGAAGGCACACGCAACCTGCTGCGCGCGGCGAAGAACCTGGGCGCAACCCGTTTCATCACGCAGTCGTTCTTCCTCGGCTACGGCTGGCGCGACCACGGCCCGGCCCGCCTCACCGAAGAACACCCGTACGGGCAGCCCGGTCGCGGCGCATTCGACCGCCACCTGCGCTCGCTCCGGTCCAATGAGGACCAGGTGCTCGGCGCGGCGGGCATCGACGGCATCGCGCTGCGCTACGGCTTGTTCTACGGGCCCGAGCGGTCCACCCTCTCGATGATGGACATGGCCCGGCGGCGCCGGCTTCCGGTGCCCCGCCCGGCGGGGACCATGCACCTCATCCACATCGCCGACGCGGCCTCCGCGACGGTCGCCGCGCTCGAACGCGGCCGCGCCGGCCAGGCGTACAACATCGTCGACGACGAGCCCGTCGGCATGGATGACTACCTCGACGCCGTGGCGGCCGCCGTCGGCGCACCCGCTCCGCGGCGGATTCCCGGCTGGCTGCTGCGCGTCACCCCTTACCTGCATTCCCTGCTGGTCCGCACGCACATCCGGCTGGACAACGGCAAGGCCAAGCGCGAGCTGGGCTGGGCGCCGCAGTTCCCGACGTACCGGGAAGGCCTGCGGTCGGTAACCGCCTGACCCGAGCCGCCCTCCGCTTGACGGGGGTTCGCGTGAGCCGGAACCAACCGGCGCGGGCCTCGGCTGCGGGATCACCAGTGGGAGCGGGGAACCGAACGGCTCTCCGCTCCCACTGGTCAGGCGAGCGCGTGTCCGGTGGTCGCCGTGATGTGGCCGGGGATCCGGTCGTGCCGGTCGCCGACGTTCGACGTCCCGGTCGGCTCGAACATCAGGATGGACGCACCGCCGGTCGAGAACGGGCGGTGCTCGACGCCGCGGGGGACGACGAAGACCGATCCTCGGGGCAGGGTGACGACGCGCTCGCCGTCGGCGTCACGCAGTCCGATGCCCAGTTCTCCTTCTAGGACGAGGAAGAACTCGTCGGTGTTGTCATGGCTGTGCCAAACGAACTCGCCGGCCACCTTGGCGATCCGGACGTCGTAGTCGTTGACCTGCGTGACGATCCTGGGGCTCCACAGGGCATCGAAGGCCCCCAGCGCGGCTTGCAGGTCGATCGGTTCATCACTCACGACGCGATCCTGTCCGGCGACGAGTCGTCGCGGGAGTGCTAGGAATTGCACATGCCGCAAGAATCCTCGCACCGGGTTGCCGTGATCGTCGACGAGGGCTCGAACCCGTTCGAGCTGGGTGTGGCCACGGAACTGTTCGGATTGCGCCGACCCGAGCTGGACCGGCCGTGGTACGAGTGCACGCTTTGCGCGGCCGAACCGGCGGTGCGCATGCACCGCGGGCTGTTCACGATGTCCGGGGTGGCCACCCTGGAAGCGGTCGAGGAGGCCGACACCGTGATCGTCCCGAACAGGCCCGACCCCGAGGTGACGCCGGCACCTGCGGTGCTGCAGGCCATCCGGCGGGCCGCCGAGCGGGGCGCCCGGTTGGTGAGTTTCTGCACCGGGACCTTCGCACTGGCCGCAGCAGGCGTTCTCGACGGTCGCCGGGCGACGACGCACTGGCGGTGGGCCGAGTTGTTCGCCGCCCGCTACCCGGCGGTTCGGCTGGAGCCGGATGTTCTGTACGTGGACGACGGCGATGTCCTGACCGCCGCGGGCAGCGCTGCCGCGCTGGACCTCGGCCTGCACCTCATCCGCCGCGACCACGGCGCCGAGATCGCGAATGCGGTGAGCCGCCGACTGGTGTTCGCCGCGCACCGCGATGGCGGGCAGCAGCAGTTCATCGAACGCCCGGTCGCGGCCGTGCCGGACGCATCCCTGGGCCCGGTGCTGGCCTGGGCGCAGCGACGGCTCGACCAGCCGATGGCGGTGGCCGACCTGGCCGAGCGAGCCGCGGTGAGCCCGGCGACGCTGCACCGCAGGTTCCAGGTCGAGTTGGGAACCACGCCGCTGGAGTGGGTCACCTCCGAGCGCGTGGCGCTGGCCTGCCGGTTGATCGAGCGCGGCGAGCTCCGGATCGACCGCGTGGCCGCAGCGAGCGGGTTGGGGACGGCAGCCAACCTGCGCGCCCAGATGCGTCGCCGGACCGGCCTCACGCCCACTGCGTACCGCCGGAAGTTCGGCCTCACCGCGCCAACCGGCGGAGAACCCCGGCGACGAACAAATGGCGAGCGGTAGCCCCGTGCCCCGCGCTACCGTCGAGTGCACCGCCAACCGCTGCCCGTCCTGGAGAACCCGTGCCGCCTGAACGCCTCTTCGAGATCCAAATCGGCTTCTACGCGACCGAAGAAGACACAGCGCGGCTCACCGAAGGATGGACCCGGCTGCTGGACGGCCGCGCAGTGCCGTACCAGCTCTCCGTTGCGCGACAGGAGAACTCGGCGTCCATGCCGCTCACCGAGTTCTACGAGGACCTCCCCCGGCAATGGGGGTTCGGGCACCCTGAAGCCGACACCGGATCCCGGCGCATCCACCAGATCCGGGTCGGCCTGCTCACCTCCCGTCCCCAGATGGACGTCCTCCGGGACGAGCTCACCCGCGTCATCTGCCCGGACCCGGAGCACAACTCGCCCTGCGCGGTGCCGTGGGAGTCCGGATACACCGACAGCGAGGAGAGCCCGGACACGGCCGAAGACCTGAACGAGCGGTACGGGCACCTTCGCTGAACGTCAGAGAAGCCCCGCCTGCCGGAAGGCTGCCTCGACGGTCTGCTCCATCAGGAGCGCGATCGTCATCGGCCCCACTCCGCCAGGGACTGGGGTGAGCAGTCCCGCCCGGGTACCGGCCTCGTCGAACGCCACGTCCCCGACGTTGCCTTCGTTGTAGCCCGCATCGACCACGACCGCGCCGGGCTTGAGCCATTCGCCCCGCACGAACTCCGGCTTTCCCACCGCGGCGACGACGATGTCCGCGGTCCGCACGATGGACGGCAGATCGCCGGTCTTCGAATGGCAGACCGTGACGGTGGCATCGCGCGCCAGCAACAACATGGCCATCGGCTTCCCCAGGATGGGACTGCGCCCGATCACGACGGCATGCTTGCCACTCGGATCCACGCCGTGGGCATCGAGGAGGCGCATGATCCCCGCCGGCGTGCACGAAGCGAAGCCGTGGCGGCCGAACGCCATCGCGGCGAACGACGACGAGCCGACGCCGTCGACGTCCTTGCCGACCGGGATGGCGTCGAACGCCGCGCGCTCGTCGATGTGCCCGGGAACCGGGTGCTGGAGCAGAATCCCGTGCACAGCAGGATCATCGGCCAACTCGGTGATCACGGCGACCAACGCTTCCGTCGTGGTGGAAGCCGGCAGGGGAACGTGCCGCGACTCGATGCCGAGCTTCGCACACCGGTTCCGCTTCATCCGCACGTAAGTCGCCGATGCCGGATCATCGCCGACCAGAACGGTCGCCAGGCAAGGCTTTTCGCCCGTCTGCTGCTCGAATCGCGCTGCGCGCTCGGCGGCGCGAACCATGATCTCGCGTGCCGGTTCGGTACCGGACATCAGGGGGACATCGAGGGTTTCGGCCACGTTCGCTCCTCGGGCGTCGGTCTTCCGATGGCACCCAGGCGCGCGGCTGCGAGCCGGCGATCAGCCGACCCGGGCCGTTCCCCGGTGGTGCTCCACCCGAACGCCAGTCACGACCCGCCCCCAGCATAGGGGTGGTGGGAGAACGGGTTCGCGGGCCGTGACCGCCTGCCGACTTCGCGCGCGATTTCGCTTCGGATGACCATCCCCGGAGCTCTCTGAAACGACTCCTCAGCCCCTGGTCTTGTCGATGACGGTGGGCCGCGCGGCGCGGGAGAGCAGATAGCGAAGGGTCCAGCGGTGGACGAGAATCAGCGTCGGCCAGAGGATTCGAGCGGCCCTGCGCTGGTGCTCGACGAAGGTCGCCAGAACGATCGAGGAGGATTGCGCGCGCAACACCAGGTTCGCCCGCAATCCGAGCTTCCAGAAGACCTCCAGGCGAATCCAGTCCGGGTGGTTCTCGCCGATCTGCCAACCCAGGACGTGCGCTGGGGATCCCGACGGGCCGAGTTGCGCTCCGAACAGCGACCAGCCGATCCGGAGGAAGGCGCGGACGGGCACCGGGGCCGATTCGAAAACCTCCCGGATCCAGCGTTCGGCGTTCCGAGGAACTTCTTCGCCGGTCTCGACGACGAACGCGTCCTGGTAGTCGGGGTTCAGCAGTGAGGCGCGCGATCTGACGTCGCCGGGGACGACGATCGCCTTCGCCCTGCCGCTCGCTGTTTCGATACCGGTCACCGCACCCGCCTTACTAGACACATGTCTCGTAACGAGATGAGCGTACGACCCGTACGAGACACGCGTCAATTAGTGTTTCCGGCATGGGAGCACGACGACGACTGCCACCGGACCAGCGCCGCGGCGAGCTGCTCGAAATCGGCGCGCGACTGTTCGCGACGCGGCCCTACGACGACGTGCTGATGGAGGAGGTAGCGGAGCTGGCCGGGATTTCCCGGGCCAACCTGTACCGCTACTTCGCGAGCAAACGAGACCTGTTCGCCGCGATCTACCAGCGCGCAGCCGACGAACTGCTGGACGCGGCGAAGGTCGACCCTGCCCGCCCGATGACCGAACAGGTGTCGGCCGGCCTGGACGCGCACATCGACTACTTCGTCGCGAACCGGCAGACCGTGCTGGCGGCGAACCGGACGTTGTCGGGCGATCCGGTGATCCAGGCGATCATCGCCGACGAGATGGGGCAGCTCCGGCAACGCATCCTCAAATCGGCCGAACTGGGCGGCCTGAGCCGCGAGGTCGCATCGGCCGCGCTGCACGCGTGGCTGGTGTTCGTCCGCGCGATCTGCGTGGAATGGCTGGCGAATGAGGCGTTCTCCCGCGCAGAACTGCGGGAGACGTGCCTCGGCGCGCTGCAGGGCGCGTTGAGTTCGGCCGCTGCAGCACGTCGAGGCTGATCAAGAGAAGGCGGAACGGTCACCGCGGCCAGCGGTATCCGCGCGACCTCGGTGGTCGTGCACGGGGCGATGGCACCGGAATCGCCTGGCCCGCAACGCCCGTCCAGCGTGAGAGCCAGGTTCGCGGTCATCTTGCGGCCGGTCGAGCCCAGGCCCCACGCACGCGAAAGGGGAGCCGGCCGAATCGGCCGACTCCCCTTCCAACAGCACCTTCACGCCTTGGCTTCAGGTGCCCGATGTTGTGCTATGCGCGATGAATCCCGGTACTGGCGCAGAGCACCTATTGCGGACGTGCGCTATTCCCCAGTCCGACCACAAGCAGCGATCCCTTCGTCAGCACGAGCAGCCCGGACGGAGCACTGCTCCGCAGAGCCCTGATCCGCCGACCGACCACGACGCGGTCATCGATCTGCCCCTGGGGACTCACTCGGAGCAGGGCACCACTGGTGTCGGCGACCACGAACCCGCCACGGGTGGGGACGACCGAACGAACAAGTTGCTGGCCAGGACCGACTCTCCCCAGCAGCCGTCCATCCGCCGCGTTCGCCAATGTGTACCCACCACGGCGTTCCCAAAGCCACAGTCGTCCGTCGAGCCAATTCACGGCGACCGGCGCGAGATCATGCTCCGCCTCGACCAACAGATCTGTCGTCCCGGTCGACGGCACGAGCCGGGCAATGGCACGACTGCCACAGCGCACGAGCAAGCCGCCGGACCCGTCAGCGACGAACGCGGGCCGGTGGTCGACGAGTGGCTGGGGCAGAGTCCAGGTGGTCAACGGCCGGGCGTCGCGCTGGTCTATCAGCCGTACGATGTTGTCACCGGGTCGACCGACCAGCAGGCCCTCCCCTACTGGCAGGGGCAGGACGGTGTGCTCGCGATGATCGGTTTTCCACCGGAGTCGACCGGTTTCAAGATCCAATGCGCGTAGCGGCGTGTAGCCACGCCAGCCGCCCGCGAACACCACATCGCCGGCAACCACGAGATGTCCGACAAACCCGTACGGCCCGGCGGCCCAAACACGTTCGCCGGAGTCGAGGTCCAAGCACAGCAACTGGTCGGTGTTCTGCGGGATCACCAGACACCGTGATCCAGCAATCGCAACGGCGCGCGGCCAGGTGCCGACGGGAACGTCCCATCGCACCGACCCATCCACCGGGTCGAGACTGACCAGCCGGGTGTTCCGCTCGTGGACAACGAGGTGACCTGGCGCCAAGGCAAGCACCGAGCCAGCCTGATGCAGTCGCCGCTCCCACCTGATGTCAATCACGGACAGAGTCCAGCAGCGGCCGAGGCACCAGACAACCGATTTCGTCGTAGCGCCGTCACATCAGGATCGATAGCCGGACTTGCCAGCAATGCGAGCGCAGTTGCATCGAACGCAAGCAGATGGGATGTCAGCCGAAATCGGCTGACATCCCATCTTTGAACAGCTATTTCACCTGCTCAGGCACCTGCGGTCAGCTGCAGCCGGAGGTCGAACCGCAGCCCTCGCAGAGGTAGCAGGAGCCCGACGGACGCATCTTGGTGCCGCAGGTCATGCACAGCGGCGCGTCCGCGGCCTTGCCCAGGCGCAGCTCCAGCAGCTCGGTCGAGCTGCCCGCCCGCTGCTCCTCGGACTTCGACTCCGCGGTCTTCTTCGAGTAGTCCACGGTGGAACGCATCGTGTCCAGCTCGACGGCCGCGTCCTGCCCGGCCGGCGCCACATCGGTGCCGTTGACCTGCGCCTCCCGCTCGTCGACGGTGAAGACGCCCAGCTGGGCCCGCTTCTCGTAGGGCAGGTAGTCCAGCGCGAGCCGGCGGAACAGGTAGTCCAGCACGCTGCTGGCCATCCGGATGTCCGGGTCGTCGGTCATCCCGGCCGGCTCGAAGCGCAGGTTCTGGAACTTCGAGACGTAGAACTCCAGCGGGATGCCGTACTGCAGACCCACCGAGATCGACATCGAGAAGGCGTCCATGACACCGGCCAGCGTCGAACCCTGCTTGCCCAGCTTGACGAAGATCTCGCCCAGCCCGTCGTCCGGGTACGAACCGGCGTGCAGGTAGCCCTCGGCGCCGCCGACGGTGAACGACACCGTCTGGCTCGGGCGCTTCTTCGGCAGGCGCTTGCGGACCGGGCGGTACTCGATCTGCTTCTCGACCGCCTTCTCCGACTCGCCCTTGTCGCCCTTGCCCGCCGACAGCGGCTGGCCGACCTTGCAGTTGTCGCGGTAGATCGCCAGCGCCTTCAGGCCCAGCTTCCAACCCTCGAAGTACAGCTGCTCGACCTCTTCGACGGTCGCCGACTCCGGCATGTTCACCGTCTTGGAGATCGCGCCGGAGATGAACGGCTGCACCGCGGCCATCATCCGCACGTGGCCCATCGGCGCGATCGAGCGCTCGCCCATCGCGCAGTCGAAGACCTCGTAGTGCTCCTGCCGCAGGCCCGGCGCGTCGACCACGTGGCCGTGCTCGGCGATGTACTCGACGATGGCCTCGATCTGCTCGTCCTGGTAGCTCAGCGCCTGCAGCGCGCGCGGCACCGTCTGGTTGACGATCTGCATGGAGCCGCCGCCGACCAGCTTCTTGAACTTGACCAGCGCCAGGTCCGGCTCGATGCCGGTGGTGTCGCAGTCCATCATCAGGCCGATGGTCCCGGTCGGGGCCAGCACGGAGGCCTGCGCGTTGCGCCAGCCGTTGCGGGCACCGACCTCCAGGCCCTCCTGCCACACCTTCGTCGCCAGCTTGTGCACGGCGGCGTCGTTGCGGTGGTAGGTGCGGACCAGGTCGTTGGCCGCCGCGTGCTTGCGCATCACGCGCTGGTGGGCCTCGGCGTTGCGGGCGTAACCGTCGTACGGGCCGACCACGCCGGCCAACTCCGCCGACCGCTTGTACGCGGTGCCGGTCATCAGCGAGGTGATCGCCGCCGCCAGCGCGCGGCCGCCGTCGGAGTCGTAGGCGTGGCCGGTCGCCATCAGCAGCGCGCCCAGGTTGGCGTAGCCGATGCCCAGCTGCCGGAACTTGCGGGTGGTGTCGCCGATCGCCTCGGTCGGGAAGTCCGCGAAGCAGATCGAGATGTCCATCGCGGTGATGACGAACTCGACGGCCTTCTCGAACAGCTCGGCGTCGAAGGTCAGGTCATCGCGCAGGAACTTCAGCAGGTTCAGCGAGGCCAGGTTGCAGCTGGAGTTGTCCAGGTGCATGTACTCCGAGCACGGGTTGGACGCGGTGATCCGGCCCGTCTCCGGCGAGGTGTGCCAGTCGTTGATCGTGTCGTCGTACTGGATGCCCGGGTCCGCGCAGTCCCAGGCGGCCTTCGCCATCTTGTGGAACAGGTCGCGGGCCTGCACCGTGTCCAGCACCTCGCCGGTCATCCGGGCCCGCAGGCCGAACCGGCCGTCGCTCTCCACCGCGCGCATGAACTCGTCGGAGACGCGCACCGAGTTGTTGGCGTTCTGGTACTGCACCGAGTTGGAGTCCGCGCCGCCGAGGTCCATGTCGAAACCGGCGTCGCGCAGCGCGCGGATCTTGTGCTCCTCGCGCGACTTGGTCTCGATGAACTCCTCGATGTCCGGGTGGTCGACGTCCAGGACCACCATCTTCGCCGCGCGGCGGGTCGCACCGCCGGACTTGATGGTGCCCGCGGACGCGTCCGCGCCGCGCATGAACGACACCGGGCCGGACGCGGTGCCGCCGGAGGACAGCAGCTCACGCGAGGAGCGGATGCGGGACAGGTTCAGGCCCGCGCCCGAACCGCCCTTGAAGATCAGGCCCTCTTCCTTGTACCAGTCGAGGATCGACTCCATCGTGTCATCGACGGACAGGATGAAGCAGGCCGACACCTGCTGCCGGGAGTTGGTGCCGACGTTGAACCACACCGGCGAGTTGAAGCTGAACACCTGGTGCATGAGCATCCAGGTCAGCTCGTGCTCGAAGATCTCGGCGTCGGCGTCGGTCGCGAAGTAACCGTGCTCGACGCCCGCCGCGACGTAGGTCAGCACGACGCGGTCGATGAGCTGCCGGAGGCTGCTCTCCCGCTCGTCGCTGCCCACCGCGCCGCGGAAGTACTTGCTGGTGACGATGTTGACGGCGTTCAGCGACCAGAAGTCGGGGAACTCGACCCCGCGCTGTTCGAAGTTGACCGACCCGTCCCGCCAGTTGGTCATCACCACATCGCGGCGCTCCCACTTGACCTCGTCGTAGGGGTGCACCCCCTCCGTGGTGTAGACGCGCTGCACCCGGATGCCCTCGCGGGCACCTGTTGCCGACTCCCCCGATGCGCCGGCCGGGCTACCGACGGTCTCTGTCATGACCTGACCCTCTTCCTTCTTGATCGCGCGCGTGTCGCTCGCTCGTCGTGCTTCGTCGGCCCCGTCCGGGCTCCCCGTCCGGTTCGGTCGTGCCTCAATCCTCAGCGGCGCCCCACCCTGGGCCGCCGGCTGACGCTTTGCGTTTCCGCCCCCTCGGCGGGGCGTCCGCCGACGCGGCTTACTCACGGCCGGTCTCCGCGTTCTGCTCCGCACCGGCCTGCGCGGCGCGGCGCGCCGCGCGCAGGTCGGCGATCTCCTTCTCGAAGTCCTCCACCGAGGAGTACGCCCGGTACACGCTCGCGAACCGCAGGTAGGCGACCTCGTCCAGCTCCCGCAGCGGCCCCAGGATCGCCAGCCCCACCTCGTGGCTGGGCAGCTCGGAGACCCCGAGGGACCGGACCGTGTCCTCCACCTGGTGCGCGAGCTGCTGCAGCGCGTCCTCTTCGACGGGGCGCCCCTGGCAGGCGCGCCGCACGCCGCGGACCACTTTCTCGCGGCTGAAGGGCTCGGTGACGCCGGAACGCTTGACCACCGAAAGCACCAGCTCCTCGATGGTCGTGAACCGCCGACCACACGTCGAGCACGATCGCCTGCGCCGGATCGCCTGGCCTTCCTCGACCTCGCGCGAATCGACGACCCGGGAGTCCTCGCCGCGACAGAACGGGCACCGCACCGGCCCTCACCCCCTTCCCCGGCTTGGCCGCGATCACACCTCGGCGACCGTCGACCAACTCACCGTCCGTGGGCGCTCGAACACCCTACAAGCCCAACCCATGGACTAAATACACGGACGTAACTACTAGATGTTGTGGTCGACTCTAATCCGCGGCGTACCGCGGCGCAAACTCGACACGCCCTCTCGGCGCGCCCGGCCGACGCCGATCGACACCGACCGCGAGAACCCGCTGGTCGCCGCCGAAGCCGCGGCCCCGGACCCCCGGACACCGAGCCGCAACCAGCCGCCATCACACCGACGCCCACCCGACGACGACCGCCCGACGGTGCCCGGCAGTCGATCGATCACCGGCCGACGCCACCCCCGGCACCGACCCGGACACCGATCAATCGCCGACCGGGACCACCAGCAGGCGGCCTGCCTCCAGGGCGGCCTCGTCCAGCCCGTTGAGCTCGACGATCTTCGCGACCATGGCGCGCGGGTCGCTGCCCGGCGCCACCCGGCCCGCGATCCCCCACAACGTGTCCCCGGCGTGCACTTCGACGACCGCGTCGCCGCCCGCCACCGGCGCGTCGCCGAGCCCGAACAACCCCACCAGCATGACAATGAGGAAAGTGAAGATCGCCACCGAGGTCAGCCACAGCCACTCGCCGCTCCGGCGAGCCCGGCCGCACGCCGCGACGGACTCCTCGGCCGGCGCATCCGGCGCGCGGAAGACGACGCGACCGGGTGCCCGCCGGACACCGTGGCGCAGTCGCGGCGCCGCGACCGACTCGCCCACCTGCCGCCCGTCGGCGACCTCCCGCTCGACAGGACGCGCCCGCCTCGCCGCATCGATGAACGTGGTCATGACGCCTCCCGAACCCGAATTCATGATCGAATGAATGTTCGATCGAACCTGCGTGCGATTGTGTACCACGAGCACACCGCAAGGCGAGACTTAAGGCCCAAAATTAACTCGAACAGGTGTTTGATCTCTGGGTTTCTCGCGTCTACTGTGGAAATCGGGCGGACCGACACTCCCCCCGCGATCAGCACCGCAGTTCACACGGAGCAGTTCACACAGACAGGAGGCAGCGGTGGCGAGGAATGCGACCGGCTCGATCAAGGGCCGCGTACAGGACGTCAAGGACGACGACTCCCGGGCCGACGTGCACACCCTGCCCGAGCAGCCCAGCGGGACCGACGAGCTCAGCGACCGCCAGCTGAAGGTGCTGGAGGCCATCAGGAAGTGGATGCGCGAGCACGGGTATCCGCCAAGCGTCCGCGAGATCGGCGACGCCGTCGGGCTCACCTCGACGTCCTCGGTGGCGTACCAGCTCCGCGTGCTGGAGCGAAAGGGCTACCTGCGCCGAGATCCGCACCGACCACGCACCGTCGGCGTGCTCGTCGGTGGCGAGCCCGACTCCCCCGAGATGGCCGGGCAGGCCAAGCCCGCGTACGTGCCGGTGGTGGGCCGGATCGCGGCCGGCGGCCCGATCCTGGCGGAGGAGTCCATCGAGGACGTCTTCCCGCTGCCGAAGGAGATCGTCGGAGACGGCACGCTCTTCCTGCTCAAGGTCGTCGGTGACTCGATGGTGGACCTCGCCATCACCGACGGCGACTGGGTCGCCGTGCGCCAGCAGCCCGACGCGGACAACGGTGACGTCGTGGCCGCGATGATCGAAGGCGAAGCGACCGTGAAGACGTTCAAGCGAACCGACGACCACGTGTGGCTGATGCCGCACAACCCGGCTTACGAGCCGATCCTCGGCGATGACGCGGCGATCCTGGGCAAGGTCGTCGCGGTGCTGCGACGCCTCTGAGCTCCAGGCAACCGGCGCCCCCACCGGACGCTCGCTGCGGGATTCCCGGGCTCGACATGAGCCGGGAATCCCGCAGCGGCGACGGCGAGTGCACTGCGGTGACCACCCCGCAATTGATGGAAACCCGTGAAGGCCGCTCGGGTCGGCGGTTCTAGCGGGCGCGGCGGCGCAGCCGACGGGTCACGAAGATGAGCAGTCCGGACAGCGCGGCCGCGAGGAACAGGGCCTGCCCCGTCGACATCCCGGTACCACCCGGGGCGGCCGGCGGCTGGGCCTGGTCCGCGTCGCCGCCCGGCGGCGGAGCCGCAGTGTCTTCGCCCTGCGCGCCGGACGTTCGCGCGGCCGCCGCGACTCCGGGGATGTGGCGGACCGGCTGGTTTCCTTCGGACCCGGACAGCAACGCACCGTCCGGTTCCCAAGCGATCGCCTCGCCTTGCTGCTCGTTCGGCAACGGGATGCGCAGCGGTTCGCGCTGGAACGCCGCGACCAGGTCGCCGTCCGGCGCGTTGTACACGTACGCCTCGGTGTAGGTGCGGATGGCGACCAGCGTGCCGTCGTGGCTCACGGACCCGCCCGTCACCAGCACCGAACCGAACGCGCCGCGCACCGGACCGCCCGGGGTTTGGGTGGAGCGCAGCGAGATCGAACCCACCCGTTCCAACGGCACGGTGCGGTCCGCCGCCAAGGGAGCGCTCGGGCGGTAGACCCCGGCAGTACCGAGCGGTTCCTTCGTGACGATGTGCGGCACGCCGGCCCGGTCGAGCAGCAGCGCTTCCGCGTCGTGCGGCCCGTCCGGGTAGGTGAGGTGGTAAAGCGTCGCGCCGCCGCCCGGCGGCATCACGTGCAATCCGATGTTGTCCCGGCGGCGGCGGTTGTCCCCGGTGTCGGCCAGCCAGAGCGATCCGTCGGGCCCCAGCGCGAGGTCTTCGACGTCGTACGGATCGTTGGAGGCCGTCCGGACTCCACGGACCGAGCAATCGGTCGGGTCGAGCACGAACACCCGCAGCGAGCTGCCGCCATCGCTGATGGCGTACCAGGCGGAACCGTCCGACGCGAGACCGGACAGCTCGGCTAGGCGCTTGTCCCCGACACGGCACTTCTCGACCGGTGCGAGCGGTTGCTCCGCGGCGGCGGCCGGAACCACGCCCGACGCCACCGACAGCAGCAGCACGGCAACAGCCGCACCACTCGCACCGGCAGTGCTCACCCGATTCCCACGAACGGCTGGAGCGCGCTGGCCAGGTCCGGCCGGACCTTCGCGCGGATCCTGGTGCCCTCCGGGGTGTGCTCCTCGTCGACCACTTCGCCGTCCGCGTGCACCCGCGCCACGAGTTCGCCGCGGGTGTACGGCACCAGCGCGTCGACGAAGACGTCGGGTCGCGGCAGCCGGTCGGCGATGGCATCGCGCAGCTGCTCGATGCCCTTGCCGCTTCGCGCGGAGACGAACACCGCGTTCGGCAACAGCCTCCGGAGCTCGGCGATCCGGGTGGCGTCGACCGAGTCGATCTTGTTGACGACCAGCAGTTCCGGCGGCATCGCCGTCTCGTGGTCCTCGGAGATCTCGTTCAGCACCTCGCGCACCGCGGCGACCTGCTCGTGCGGCGAGGCCTCGGAGCCGTCCACGACGTGCACCAGCAGGTCCGCACCGCCGACCTCTTCGAGGGTCGAGCGGAACGCCTCGACCAGCTGGTGAGGCAGGTGCCGGACGAAACCGACCGTGTCGGTCAGCGTGTATTCGCGGCCGTCCGGCGTGCCCGCCCGGCGGGTCGTCGGGTCCAGGGTGGCGAACAGCGCGTCCTCCACCAGCACCCCGGCGCCCGTCAACGCGTTGAGCAGGCTGGACTTCCCGGCGTTGGTGTAGCCGGCGATGGCCACGCTGGAGACCTCGTTGGATTCGCGGCGACCGCGCTTGGTGCCGCGCACCGTGCGCATGGCGGCGAGTTCCTTGCGGAGCTTGGCGATGCGCTTGTGGATGCGCCGCCGGTCGGTCTCCAGCTTGGTCTCACCGGGACCACGGGTGCCGACGCCGCCGTTCGCCCCCGCCCGGCCACCGGCCTGCCGGGACATCGCCTCACCCCAACCGCGCAGGCGCGGCAGGAAGTACTGGAGCTGGGCGAGCTCGACCTGCGCCTTGCCCTCCTTGGACCGGGCGTGCTGGGCGAAGATGTCCAGGATCAAGGCGGTCCGGTCGACCACCTTGACCTTGAGCTTCTCCTCCAGCTGCCGCAGCTGGCCGGGCGAGAGCTCGCCGTCGCAGATGACGGTGTCCGCCCCGGTCGCGACGACGATGTCACGCAACTCGCGGACCTTGCCGGAGCCGACATAGGTGCCGGGGTCCGGGCGGTCGCGACGCTGGATGATGCCTTCCAGCACCTGCGAGCCCGCGGTCTCGGCGAGCCGCGCAAGCTCGTCCAGCGACGCGTCGGCGTGCGCCGCGTCGCCGTCGGTCCAGACTCCGACCAGCACCACGCGTTCCAGGCGGAGCTGGCGGTATTCGACCTCGGTGATGTCCGCGAGCTCGGTGGACAGCCCGGCGATCCGCCGCAGCGACGCACGGTCTGCGCGCTCCATCTCGCCCGTGGACGGTTCCGCAGTGAGGATGGGGTCGTATTCGTCGGGTTCGACCGCATCGCGGTCGGGCTCGGCGGACCAGGTCAGGGAATTTTTCATATCAAAACCATTGTCCCACGGTCCGCGACCGATTTTCACGTGTCGCGCCCGCCATTACCCGTTTGCACTGTTGCGACGCCCACCTTACGGCCGCTGCCACCAGGTGGGATCGAGGTTCCCGCGCGCCACCAGCACGGCGGGGCCGGTGAGCGTGGAGGTCGTCGCGGTGACCTCCACCTCGACGGTACCGCCCGGGACGTGGACCACCCGGCACCCGGTTTCCGCGCCGGCCGCGCGCAGGGCCGCGACCGTGGCGGCGACCGTGCCGGTGCCGCAGGAGCGGGTTTCGCCGACCCCGCGCTCGTGCACGCGCATCTGGATGTGGTCGCCCTCGAGCGGCCGGACGAACTCGACGTTCACGCCGTGCGGGAAGAGGTGGCGGTCGTGCGGCGGCGCCGTCTTCAGGTCGAGCTCGGCGAGGTCCACGTCGCCCACACAGGCCAGGTGCGGGTTGCCGACGTCCACCGCGACTCCCGCGAAGGAGTGGCCGGAGGCGCTGGTGGTGGACTCGCCGAAGACCTTGGCCGGGCCCATGTCGACCGCGACCCGGCCGTCGTCGTGGATCCGGACCGGTCGAACGCCCGCGCGCGTGCCCACCGGCAGCTCACCGGGGGCGGCCAGCCCGGCGTCGACGAGGTAGCGGGCGAACACCCGCACGCCGTTGCCGCACATCTCGGCGATCGAGCCGTCGGCGTTGCGGTAATCCATGAACCACACGTCGGCCGGCACGTCGGCTGGGGCATCCTCCAGCGCACCTGCGCGGATCACCCGCAGGACGCCGTCCGCACCCAGTCCTCGGTGCGGGTCGCACAACGCCTGGACCCGCTCGTCGGTGAGGGCGAGCTCGCCGTCCGGGTCGGGAAGGATGACGAAGTCGTTCTGGGTGCCGTGGCCCTTGATGAACTCGGGGCCCTGGGAGGAATGCACGGGGCCAGTCTACTTTCGCCCGGATGGCTCTTGACGCTCAGCCGTGCCCGAGGTCAGCAGCGTTCGGACGTCGGTGGCCAGGGTCGGGACGGCGGCGTCGAACCAGTGGATCCGCCCGTCCCGGCGGAACCAGGAGCGCTGCCGCCGGACGAAGCGGCGGGTGAGCTTCGCGGTCTCGGCCGCGGCGGCGGTCATGTCGCCCTCCCCGTCGAGCTCGGCGAGCACCTGCTGGTAGCCGAGCGCGCGGCTGGCGGTGCGGCCTCGCCGGAGTCCGAGCGCTTCCAGCTGCCGGACCTCGTCGACCAGCCCGGCGTCGAACATGCTGGTGACGCGCCGGTCGACGCGGTCGTCCAGGTCCTCGACCGGGCGGTCCAGGCCGATCAGCACCGCGCCGTAGCGGGGCGGTCCGGGCTTGGGCAGGTTCGCCGAGAACGGCCGGCCGGTGATCTCGATGACCTCCAGCGCCCGGACGATGCGGCGGCCGTTGCTGGTCAGGATGGCTTCCGCGGCCACCGGGTCGAGCTCCCGCAGCCGCCGGTGCAGCTCGTCCGGGCCGACCCGCGCCAGCTCCTGCTCGTACTTGTCCCGCACCTCGGCGTCCGTGCCGGGGAACGACAGGTCGTCGACGACAGCCTGCACGTAGAGGCCGGAGCCGCCCACCAGCACCGGCGTCCGGCCGCGGGCGAGGACGTCTTCGACGGCGCTGCGCGCCTGCTCCTGGTAGGCCGCCACGGAGGCGGTCTCGGTGACGTCGAGGACGTCCAGCAGGTGGTGCGGGATGCCGCGGCGCTCCGCCTGCGGCAGCTTGGCCGTGCCGATGTCCATCCCGCGGTAGAGCTGCATGGCGTCGGCGTTGATCACCTCGCCGTCGAACGCCGCGGCGAGCGCGATGCCGAGGTCCGACTTGCCGGTGGCGGTGGGACCGACGATCGCCACCAGATGCGAAAGGGACTGCACCCCTCGACCTTAGAAGCGCCTGCCGGGTCTTCCGCACAGCGGTCCGCCCGGCCCCGGACCGGTCGGCCAAGGCCCGTGACTTTTTGGGCTCACGGGGGGGGGTGACCAGCGGCAACACCCGTTCAGGCCGTGCGGGTCCAAGTCGCCACGTGGTAGGTGACGCCGAACGGGGTGGCCGAGTACAGCAGTTCGCCGCGCCAGGTTCCGCCGGTCGCCGCGACGACGCCGGGCAGGACCTGGAGCGCGGCACGACCCGCGACGCCCAGCTCTGCGCACAGCTCCGGCTCCAGCGCGAGCAGCGCGTTCGTGTCCACATCGGCCAGCGCGGCGCGGATCTGCTCGTCGACCGGCTTGGCGCGCTCGTCCGGCGGGTACGGCGAACGCTCGTCGGAGCGGTTGGTGCCGTCGGCGACCACTAGGAGGCCGACGTCCTCCGCCGCCAGCTCGGTGCCGAGCCGCAGGCATTCGTCGGCCGGTGTGTCCGGCGCCAGCAGGTGCGTCGTCACCGAGCGCGCTCCCGCTTGCTCGCGCAACAGACCGGCGATCAGCGCAGGCAGCGGCAGCCGCGGATCCGGCGTACCGGCGCCGCCGAGCGTCACCTGGACGTCGACGCCGAAGCCCGCGAAGGTGCCCGCCGCGTCCGGCCCGAGCACCACCGGTCCCGACTGATCTACGCCAAGGGCCACCCATTCGGCGGCAGATTCAGTCAGACTGGACACGGCGCGCAGACAGGCGCCCCGCAGGCGAGCGGTTTCCGGGTCGGCCCGCACGGTCAGTTCGGGAACCAGCAACGGCGGGTAGGGCACCACAGCGACACGGGTGATCACACCTGTGCACGGTAGAGGTCACGGGCGAGTTGACTGGAGCAGGGAGTCGCAACCGGCGGCAGGACACGGCGCGGGTTTCCCGCCCCCTGCCCGCTGCGACCGAACAGGTGCCTGATGACAATGAACCCGTGCAGGTCACGCGCCCGGCCCGGTCACCGCGTCGCGCGGCGCGCCGATCCATCGGCGAACCGATTCCGCGACGGAGTACCGATTCGCGCCCTGACCTGTTTGAATGCGCCAGCGGCGGCCGGACCACCGAACGGTTCGGGTCGACGCTTGCTGGGCCCCGCCGATGCGGGGCGCCCGTGCCGGACACGGGCATCGGAGCGGGCACGCAAGGAGGAAGCCGGCCATGACGCACCAGGACACGACCCCCGAGGCAGTCGCCAACAAGGCGGCCGCGGACTCGACCACCAGCACCACCGGGTCACCCACGGCTGCGCCGGCGGTACCGACCGCTTCCGCAGATCCCACCAAGTGGGGGCGGGTGGACGCCGATGGCACGGTGTACGTCCGCACCCCCGAAGGTGAGCGCGCGATCGGTTCCTGGCAAGCCGGTGACGCGGCCGAGGGCCTGGCCCTCTACGCGCGCAAGTTCGACGACCTGCTCACCGAGGTCGAACTGCTGGAAACCCGGCTGGGCACCCACGCCGGCGAGCCGAAGCACACCCTGACCAGTGCGAAGCACCTGCACGAGTCGCTGGCCGAAGCCGCGGTGATCGGCGACCTGGCGGCGTTGACCGCCCGGATCGAGTACCTGCTGGCGCGTGCCGAGCAGGCCGTCGAGGGCGCGAAGCACGAGAAGGAACGCGCCCGGGCCGACGCGATCGCGCGCAAGGAGGCGCTGGTCGTCGAGGCCGAGGAGATCGCCACCGAATCCACGCACTGGAAGAGCGCCGGTGACCGGCTGCGCCAGATCCTCGACGAGTGGAAGAAGATCCGCGGCGTCGACCGCAAGACCGACGAGCAGCTGTGGCGCCGGTTCTCGAAGGCGCGCGACGCCTTCAGCCGCCGCCGGGGCTCGCACTTCGCCGAGCTCGACCGGCAGCGCGCGGCGTCCAAGGCGCACAAGCAGGAGCTGGTCGAGGAAGCCGAATCGCTGACCGAGTCCACCGACTGGGGCGAGACCGCCAATCGCTACAAGCAGCTGATGGCCGACTGGAAGGCCGCCGGCCGCGCCCCGAAGGACAGCGACGAGGCGCTGTGGCAGCGCTTCCGCGCCGCGCAGGACCGGTTCTTCAGCCGCCGCTCGGAGGCGTTCTCCGAACGCGACGCCGAATTCGCCGCGAACGCCAAGCTGAAGGAAGAGCTGCTCGTCGAGGCCGACCAGATCGACCCGTCCGCCGACCTCAAGGCCGCGCAGGCCCACCTGCAGCGCGTCCAGGAGCGTTGGGACGAGATCGGCAAGGTGCCGCGGGAGCGGATGCGGGAGCTGGAAGGCAAGCTGCGCACGGTCGCCGACCGGGTGCGGTCGGCAGCCGACGCGCAGTGGCGGCGCACCGACCCGGAGGCGCAGGCCCGCGTCGACCAGTTCCGCGACCGGGTGGAGCAGTTCGAGGCGCAGGCCGAGAAGGCCCGCACAGCGGGCGACGAACGCCGTGCGAAGCAGGCGGAGGCGCAGGCCGCGCAGTGGCGCGAGTGGCTGGAGGCTGCGGAGCAGGCGATCGCCAGCCGGTAGGCGTTTCGCTCGCGCCGTCAGGCGGGCGGCGCGAGCAGCCTCGCCCGGAGGGCGTCGAGGTCGGCGTCGGCGCAGCCGCCGGCGCGCAGGTGCCGCTCGGCGTCGAAGGCGTCGAGCGCCGAGTGCAGGACCTCCTGCTTGGTGGTGCCGTGTTCGGCGAGCGCTTCGTCGATGAACGGTTCCTGGTCGGGCTTGCCGAGCCGGTGGAACATCGGTCGCAGCCGGTCGTGGCTGAGCTGGTGGTCGGCGACGATGTCGTCGGCCGCCACCCCCGCGAACGCGAGCAGCACCAGCGCGATGATCCCGGTGCGGTCGCGGCCCGCAGTGCAGTGCACGAGCACCCCGCCGGGTTCGGCGTGCGCGATCGCGCTGACGACCTTGGCCGTGCGGTCCGGGAAGCGGTCGAGGAACGGCCGGTAGTACAGCGGCGTGCCGTGCAGCCGGTTGCCCCAGTTCCCCCAGAACTCGGTGTCGTGCACCGGGTTCAGCGGCATCTTCAGGCTGTTCAGCCCCGGTGGCCTCGCCGCGATCTCGGGCAACGACTCGCCGTCGTCGGTCAGGTCTACGACGGTGCGGACGCCGTGCTCCCACAACTGCGCCCAGCCCGCTTCGGTCAGGAACGCCGGGCTGGCGGAGCGCACGACCGCGCCCCGACGGATCTTGCTGCCCGCCGCGGCGGGCAGCCCGCCGAGGTCGCGGATGTTGTAGCCGCCGTCCCAGGCGAGGTCTCGTGACATGCCGCCGAGGCTACGAGCCGGATCAGACGATCACCGCGGTCCCCGGACTGGAAGCTCGGCGGAATCCCGATCCCGCCTCTAACCGGGAGGTCAGTCGCGGGACCAGACGATCCGCATCCACTGGACCGCCAGGATCGCCATGCAGGCCACCGCGAGCAGCAGACCGATCGACGGGCTCTCCACGCCGCTGGTCTGGCGCGACCAGATCGCGATCACGCCTTCGAAGGTCACCACCACGCCGGCGAGCCCGGCCAGGAACGCGACGATCCACCGCCGGGTGATCAGCGCCAGGGCGCCCAGGCCGATCCCGACGATCGTCGAGTTGATCGCGAACAGCCGCGGCAGCAGGCCGACCTTGAGCGCCGGGTCGGCCTGCCCCATCAGCACCTGCCATCCCGCGGCACCGCCGGCCCACGGCAGCAGCGAGCACAGGATGAGTACGAGCATCACCGACGCGATCACCAGCGCGCGCGAGCCGGGGTCGATGCGGCGCAGGACCTCGCGCTCCGACTTGGTCAGCTCGCGGCGCGACTCGTCCGCGCCTTCCGGCTTGCTCAACACGCACATCCCTGCTGCTCGGCGGGCTGCGGCGGCGGGGTTCCGAACGACGGCAGCCCGAGGCTGACTCCGGAGGTCTTGGGCCGCACGCCCGCCTCCCAGTGGTCACCGGCGGTGGTTCGCCGGTGTCCGGTGATGTCCGCGTCCGCGACCAGGTGGTGCGGCGCGGCACGGGTGATCGTGGTGTGCACGACGTCGCCGGGCCGGACCTCTCCGTCGATGGCACCGGTCGGCGTGAAATGCACCAAGCGCCCGTCGCGGGCCCGGCCGGAGAGCCGGTGGGTCTCCGAGTCCTTGCGGCCCTCGCCCTCGGCGACCAGCAGTTCCACCGGGCGGCCGACGAGCTTCTTGTTCTCGTCCCAGGAGATCTCGTTCTGCAGCTCGATCAGCCGGTCGTAGCGCTGCTGCACGACCTCCTTCGGGAGCTGGTCGGGCATGTCCGCGGCGGGCGTGCCGGGCCGCTTGGAGTACTGGAAGGTGAACGCGCTGGAGAACCGCGCCTGCCGCACGACCTCCAGCGTCTGCTCGAAGTCCTGCTCGGTCTCGCCGGGGAAGCCCACGATGATGTCGGTGGTGATCGCCGCGTCCGGCATCGCCTCGCGCACGTTCCGCACGATGTTCAGGTACCGCTCGGAGCGGTAGGAGCGGCGCATCGCCTTGAGGATCCGGTCCGAACCGGACTGCAACGGCATGTGCAGCTGCGGGCACACGTTCGGCGTCTCGGCCATCGCCTCGATCACGTCGTCGGTGAAGTCGCGCGGGTGCGGCGAGGTGAAGCGGACCCGCTCCAGCCCCTCGATCTCACCGCAGGAGCGCAGCAGCTTGCTGAACGCGAAGCGGTCTCCGAACTCGACGCCGTAGGCGTTGACGTTCTGGCCCAGCAGCGTCACTTCGAGCACGCCTTCGGACACCAGCGCCTGCACTTCGGCCAGGATCTCGCCGGGGCGGCGGTCCTTCTCCTTGCCGCGCAGCGCGGGCACGATGCAGAACGTGCAGGTGTTGTTGCAGCCGACCGAGACCGACACCCAGCCCGAGTAGGCCGACTCGCGGCGCGCGGGCAGCGTGGACGGGAAGACGTCCAGCGATTCGAGGATCTCGACCTCGGCCTCGTGGTTGTGCCGGGCGCGTTCCAGCAGGGTCGGCAGCGAGCCGAGGTTGTGCGTGCCGAACACGACGTCCACCCACGGGGCCCGCTTGACGATCGTGTCGCGGTCCTTCTGCGCCAGGCAGCCGCCGACGGCGATCTGCATGTCCGGGTTGCGGTCCTTGGCCGGCCGCATGTGACCGAGAGTGCCGTAGAGGCGGTTGTCGGCGTTCTCGCGGACCGCGCAGGTGTTGAACACGACCACGTCAGCCGCATCTGAATCCGCGCGCACGTACCCGGCGTCCTCCAGCATGCCGGCGAGCCGCTCGGAGTCGTGCACGTTCATCTGGCAGCCGAAGGTTCGGATCTCGTAGGTCCTCGTGCTCACCGTTCCACGGTAGCGCCTGGTCAGATCGCAGATTCACCCGCCCGGCGGCCTCGACGCACGCGACGCGATTACTACAAGTGAGGTACCAGGCACGACTGGCGACTTCGGAGCGTAACCGAGTTGCAATCTCACCTGGCCCGTTCTGTCTGGACTATCCCCCAGCAGAGGCTTAAGTTTCGGCCAACGAATCCAATTCCGATGCGTTCAGGAGAACGAATGGCCGCAGCTTCCACGGACTCCCCGATGATCCGGATGTCCGCGGTCGACAAGTACTTCGGTTCCTTGCACGTACTGCGGGCGATCGATCTCGAGGTGCCTCGAGGGCAGGTCGTCGTCGTGCTCGGGCCGTCGGGCTCGGGCAAGTCGACGCTGTGCCGCGCGATCAACCGACTGGAACCGATCGATTCCGGCCGCATCGAGATCGACGGGGTTTCGCTGCCCGCCGAGGGCCGCGCCCTGGCCGAACTGCGCGCCGACGTCGGCATGGTGTTCCAGCAGTTCAACCTCTTCGCCCACAAGACGATCCTGGAGAACGTCACGCTGGGTCCGATCAAGGTGCGCAAGCAGGCCAAGGACGCCGCCCGGGAAACCGCCATGGAGCTGCTGGAGCGCGTCGGCATCGCCAACCAGGCCGACAAGTACCCGGCGCAGCTCTCCGGTGGGCAGCAGCAGCGCGCGGCGATCGCTCGCGCGCTGGCGATGAAGCCGAAGGTGATGCTGTTCGACGAGCCGACCTCGGCGCTGGACCCGGAGATGGTCAACGAGGTCCTGGAGGTCATGACCGGCCTCGCCGCCGAGGGCATGACGATGGTGGTCGTCACCCACGAGATGGGTTTCGCGCGCCGCGCCGCGCACCGCGTGCTCTTCATGTCCGACGGCGAGGTCGTCGAGGACGCCGAGCCGGAGTCGTTCTTCGGCGCACCGAAGAGCGACCGCGCCAAGGACTTCCTCGGCAAGATCCTCACCCACTGACCGACCACTGCACAGAGAGGCAGCGAGACGAAATGCGAGCCAAGAAAATGCGTCTGGTGACGGTGCTGGCGGCGTCGCTGGCGCTGGCGCTGACCGGTTGCGGGCGCGAAGGCGGTCCCGGCGGGGGCGAACCGCAGGTCCAGCAGAACGTCGCCCAGAACGTGCAGGTCCAGGGCTCTCCGACGTTCGACCGGATGAAGCAGAAGGGCCGCGTCACGATCGGCGTCAAGGAGGACCAGCCGGGCCTGGGCTTCCGCGACCCGGTCACCAACCAGTACTCCGGTTTCGACATCGAGGTCGCCCGGCTGATCGCCGCGCAGCTCGGGTTCGACCCGAACACGCAGATCGACTACAAGCCGATCCCGTCCACCGCGCGCGAGCAGGCGATCTCCACCGGTGAGGTCGACTACTACGTCGGCACCTACACGATCAACGACAAGCGCAAGGAGCAGATCAGCTTCGCCGGGCCGTACTTCATGGCCGGGCAGGACCTGCTGGTCCGCGCGGACAACACCGACATCACCGGCAAGGAGTCGATCAAGGGCAAGAAGGTCTGCTCCGCGACCGGCTCGACGCCGATCCAGCGGGTCAAGCAGGACCAGCTCACCGAGCCGCAGAACATCGTCGAGTTCCAGCGCTACTCGGAGTGCGTGCAGCAGCTGCTCGACCGCCAGGTCGAGGCGGTCACCACGGACGACGCCATCCTCAAGGGCTACGCCGCGCAGGACCCGGACAAGCTGAAGGTCGTCGGCAAGCCGTTCTCCGAGGAGCCCTACGGCGTCGGCCTCGCGCACGACGACAGCGCCCTGCGCAACAAGATCAACGACATCCTGGAGCAGGCCGCGACCAACGGCGAGTGGAAGCGCGTCTACGACGCCACCCTCGGCAAGTCCGGCTCGCCCGCCGAGCCGCCCAAGGTGGACCGCTACTGATCCCGTCATCGGATGCCCAGGGCCGGATCGCGCCCTGGGCATCCGATTACTTCAGGAGTACTCATTGATCGACATCTTGGTGGAGTACGGCGACGTCCTCGCCAGGGGTTTCCTGCGGACGATCGAGCTCTTCCTGCTGGCGGCCGCCGGTTCGCTGGTGCTGGGCACGATCCTGGCGACACTGCGGGTGAGCCCCGTCCCCGCGCTGCGGGCGGTCGGCGCCGGCTACGTGACCCTGCTCCGCAACACGCCGCTGACGCTGATCTTCTTCTTCTTCGTCTTCGCCTACCCCAAGCTGGAGCTGATCCAGTTCCCGTTCTTCACCGCCGCGGTGATCGCGTTGACCATCTACACCTCCGCGTTCGTCTGCGAGGTGTTGCGGTCGGGGATCAACACGGTGCCGGTCGGGCAGGCCGAGGCGGCGCGCTCCATCGGGCTCGGGTTCGCCCAGTCGCTGACCAACGTGATCCTTCCCCAAGCCTTCCGCGCCGTGGTCCCGCCGCTGGTCAGCGTGCTGATCGCGCTGCTGAAGAACACGACCGTCGCAGCCGGGTTCAGCGTGGCCGAGGTCGGGTCGGTCATCCCCTACCTCAACGAGCAGGGTGAGCCGACGCTGAACGCCTTCATCTGGATCGCCGTCGGCTTCATGATCCTGGTCATCCCGCTGACCCTGGTCCAGCGGAGCTTCGAGAAGCGGTGGAGCGTGGCCCGATGAGCACCGTCCTGTTCGACACCCCCGGACCGCGCGCCCGCATGCGCAACCGGCTCATCAGCGTCGTCAGCACCGTCGTGGTGCTGGCCCTGCTCGGCTACGTGGTGTTCCGCTTCTACCAGACGGGGCAGTTCGACGCGAGCAAGTGGGAATGGCTGCTCTACGAGCAGATCCAGCTGGAACTGCTCGGGGCGCTGTCGAACACCGTCCGCGCGTTCCTCATGGGCGCCGTGCTCGCGCTGGCGTTCGGCGCGGTGTTCGCGCTCGGCCGGCTCTCCGACCACGCCTGGATCCGGGTGCCGTGCACGGCGATCGTGGAGGTCTTCCGCGCGATCCCACTGGTCATCCTGATCTTCTTCCTGTACTACGCGGCGCCGGGGCTGGGCGTGAACTTCGGCCAGTACTGGTCGGTCGTGCTCGGTCTGACGCTCTACAACGGCTCGGTGCTGGCCGAGGTGTTCCGGGCCGGCGTCGCCGCGCTGCCCAAGGGGCAGAGCGAGGCCGCGTACTCGATCGGGATGCGCAAGAACCAGGTCATGCGGACCGTGGTGCTGCCGCAGGCGATCCGGATGATGCTGCCCGCGATCATCAGCCAGCTCGTGGTGCTGCTCAAGGACAGCGCGCTCGGCTTCCTGATCACCTACCAGGAGCTGCTCTACTACGCCCGCTACCTCGGCGGCATCCCCACGCTGGACCGGCCGATCATCCCGGTCAGCCTGGTGGTGGCGGCGATCTACATCACGATGTGCCTGCTGCTCACGTGGTTCGCCACGTACCTGGACCGGCGCAACCGCCGGACCAAGAAGACCAGGCAGCTCGCTCCTGCCGCCAAGCCGCTGGCGGAGGCCACGGCAGGCGACTGAGCACCGCGCCGAGTGGAGGGCGCCTTCGACCGGGCCGGTCGGAGGCGCCCTTCGCTTCGTCACGCGCGGAGCAGCTTCTCCAGGACGTTCGCGGGTGCGGCGGGATCGGTGCCGCGCCAGGCGACCACGTCGTCGGGGCGGATCAGGATGCCCTCGCCCGCTCGCAGGAAGTCGACGTCGAGGCGGTGGACCGGGACCCCGGCGGACTGCCAGCGCTGCGGATCGTCGGCCACGGCCAGCGCCCACCCGGGACCGGCGAGGTCCACTGTGGACTTGGTGCGGGCGGCGTCCAGCCAGCGGTGCGGGATCCGGGTGCCGACCCGTCCGGCCGGCGCGAACTCGGTGACCGGTTCCGCCTCGCCGCCCTCCGCCGGACCACCGGAGATCGCCCCGGCCGAGTACTGGAACCCGCCCGCTGCCAGCACGAACGGATGCGCCAGCGTCGGATCGGGGGCGGCCGTCAGGTCCGTCGAGCGCCTGCTCGACTGGTCCGCGGCGAACCAGCCCGCCGGACGGCGCTCCGCGTCGTAGCTGTCCAGCAGCGACGGCGCCGCAGCGCCGGAGAGCACCGCTGCGAGCTTCCAGCCGAGGTTGTGCGCGTCGGCGATGCCGGTGTTGGCACCGACCGCGGCGTACGGGGGCATGACGTGCGCAGCGTCGCCGGCCAGGTGCACCCGCCCCGACGAGTAGCGGTCGGCGACGAGCATTTCGGGCCGCCAGGGCAGCACGCTCATGACTTCGAGGTCCGGCGCGGGCACGCCGAGCGCGGTGCGCAGCAGCGCCGGCCAGTCGCGGTCGACCTCGCCGCCCGGGGTCATGAACACCCAGTCCAGCCGGCCGTCCACCGAGACCAGCCCGCCGGGCGCGTCGGGGTGCTGGATCTGGCAGATGTTGAACTCCCGGCCGCGCACGACATCCGCGAGATCGGCGCGGAAGTAGACGTTCACGTTGTCCTCGCCGATGGCACCGCGCCCGGAGCGGCCGATGCCGAGCGCCGAGCGCACCGGGCTGCGCGCCCCGTCGGCGGCAACCAAGTACGCCGAGTGCAGCCGGGAGCCCGCGAGCTCGGCGACGACTCCATCGGCGTCCTGCTCGAATGACGCGAGAGCGGTCGAGAACCGGATGTCCGCGCCCGCATCCTCGGCCGCCCGGCGCAGCACCGGCTCAAGCACGTTCTGCGCCACCAGGCAGGGCGGCTCCGGGCTGACGTCCATCGACTCGCCCGCCCCGGACGGCCGCCACGGCGGCAACTGCTCGGCCTCAGCCAAGGTCCGCCCGATGGCCATGCAGTCGTGGTCGGCGAGCCCTCGTGCGGCCTCGTGGACGATCTCGGCCAACCCCAGTTCCCGGAAGATCTCCAGGCTGCGCACGTGGAAACGGCGCGCCTTGGGCTGCGGCGAGGTCGTCGCGCGCTTCTCGACGAGCGTCACGTCCACGCCGTGGTGACGCAGCACCAACGCCGTCGTCAGCCCGACGAGTCCACCGCCGACGATCAACACCTGAGTCTGTGTACGTTGTACATTCACGATGTACGTTGTACACGCGGGTTAGTATCCGAGGCAAATGACTTCTGCGAAACCTCCGGGCGGCCTGGTCTGGTTCGACGAGCCGCCGCCCCCGCCGGCCACCACGCAGCTCAGCCGCGAGCGGATCGTCGCCGCGGCGATCGCACTAGCCGACGAAAGCCCGACCGGCGAGATCACGATGCGTGCGATCGCGAGCCGCCTCGGCACGCGCAGCCCGATGGCGCTGTACCGCTACGTCGGCAGCAAGGACGGCCTGACGGACCTGATGGTCGACGAGGTCTACGGCGAGATCACCGTCCCGCCGCCCGGCGACTGGCGGGCCTGCCTGCGCGAAATGGGCCGCTCCGCATGGGCGGCGGTGCAGCGACATCCCTGGTTCGCGCGGATGTCGTTCAGCCGGCCGCCGCTGGGACCGAACGCGCTGCGCCTCTACGACGCGGCCCTCGCCGCCGTCGACGAGCTGGACCTGGACGCCGCGACCCGCATCGGCTTCGTCAACACGGTGCTCGGACAAGCCCTGAAGTCCGGGCTCGCGCTGCTGGAAGAACGCGCGATGCGGGAACGGACCGGGTTGGAGTCCGATGCCCAGCTCGCCGAGGCGGCGCACCCCTACCTGGAGCGGATCAGGGCGGAAGGCAAGTACCCGCACTACATCCGGTGGCTCGGCGAACCGGACTGCCTGGCCGACGTGGTGTCCCCCGAGCAGCACCTGGAGTGGCAGCTGGACGGCCTGCAGCGCCTCGCCGAAACCCGGCGCACCGCCACCTGATCCGGCCGGCGGCTACGCGCGGAACCTCGTCGTCTCGCCGAGTTCCGCGCGGCCGACCGCGAAGTGGTTCACCGGAGCGGATTCGCGGGCGTATCCGAAGGAGACGCCGAAAAGCACCTTGCCGCCCCGGATCTCCAGCGACTCGCGAATCGCGTCCCCGTAGAAGCCCAGCAAACCCTGCGGGCAGCTGGCGATCCCGTACGCCGTCATCGCCAGGAGCAGCGTCTGCCCGTACATGCCGACGTCCGCGGCCATCCGAGCGTCCGCATTGGACGGTGCGAACACCAACGCGACGTGCGGCGCGCCGTAGAACCGCAAACTCTCCGCGTTGTAGGCGTCGCGGGCTTCCCGGTCTTCGCGACCGATGCCGAGCGCTCCGTACATCGCTTCGCCGAAGTCCTTGCGCCGCCGCTGGTGCACCTCGTCGTAGAGATCCTCCCGGAACGGGAAGTCCACGGAGAGGCGTTGCTGCGCGTGCGCCGCCAGCAGCGCTTCGCTCAACCGGTCGCGCGCCGCGCCGCTGACGACTTCGACGCTCCAGGGCTGGGTGTTGGAGTTCGACGGAGCCGCGCTCGCCAGCGAGAAGACGGCGCGCATCGTCGCGTCCGGGACCGGATCCGGCCGGAAGGAGCGGACGGCTCGCCGGCCGCGGATCAGCTCCTCGGCGTGATCGGGCGAGTAGTTCCGCATCGTGGTGCCCGCCAAGGCTCTCCCCTTCAATCGTGATAAACGGAAGCGTTTACATAATGCGCCGCGAGGCTACCACGCAGAATCCGCTTTAAGTAAACGGACGTGTACACTTTGCGGGTGGGTGAGCAACAGACGGTCCAGCGCCGACGAGGCCGGGGCGGGCGCGAGCGCATCATCGCCGCGGCCACCGCGCTCTTCGAGAGCCAGGGGATCATCGCGACGGGCATGGAACAGGTGGCGGCCGCCGCCCCGGTCTCCAAGCGCACCTTGTACGCGCACTTCCCCACCAAGGACGAGCTGGTCGTGGGCTACCTCCGGCACCTCGTCGAGTCCGGGCGCACGATGGAATCCGTGCTGGACCGCGAAGATCTCGCACCGCGTGAACGGCTCCTCGCGCTGTTCGCGGCGCCGGACGAGGGCGGTGATCCGATCCGGGGCTGCCCCTTCATCGACGCGGCGGCCGAGTTCCCGGACCCGCAGAGCCCGGTGCACCGGTACGCGGCCGAGCAGAAGCGGCGGCTCGCCGACCGGCTGGCCGAGCTGGTGGGCGCGCTCGGGGTCGCCGAACCCGCGGTCCTGGTCGAACAGCTCGCGATCCTCGCCGACGGCGCCGCCAGCCGTTCGATGGTGCTCAACGATGCCGGCTGCGGTCGATACGCGAGGGCCGCCGCGGAATCCCTGCTCGACGCAGCCATCCCGACGGCGGCCCAGTAGCGGTGAGCCGTGTCCGGCCGGCAGTCACCGGCCGGGCACGGCGAGCGTCACGACTTGGACACCGCCCGGCTTTCTTCCTGCGACTCCTCGCGGTCCGCCGCCGGAGCAGGCTTGCGGTGGAGGAACAGCGACGCGACGAACGCGAGCACGCCGACGCAGGCGGCGACGATGAACGCCGTGCGCAGACCGACCGCGTCGGGCGCGCCGGAGGGGTCGGTGGTCGCCACGGAGGCGATGGTGATGAACACCGCGATGCCGAACGCGCCCGCGACCTGCTGGAGGGTGGCCAGGATCGCGCTGCCGTGCGAGTAGAGGTGATCGGGCAGCACGCTGAGGGACTCGGTCATCAGCGGAGTCATCATCAGCCCGAGCCCGGCCATGAGCACGATGTGGATGCCGACGACCGCGATCACCGGCGAACCCGGTCCGAGGGCGGCGAACAGGCACAGCGACAACGCCATGGCCAGCGCGCCGGGGATCACCAGCGGCCGGGCGCCCACGCGGTCGAACAACCGGCCCACCGGACGACCGAGCAGGCCGAGGACCAGCCCGCCGGGGAGCACGGCCAGCCCGCTGACGAAGGTGCTGGCGTGCAGGACGGCCTGCAGGTACATCGGCAGCAGGATCGCCCCGGCGCCCAGCAGGCAGATGAACAGCAGGAGGCTCAGGATCAGGGCCACCAAGAACGCGCGGTTGGTGAACGGGCGCAGGTCGAGCAAGGCCCGGTCGTCGCGCTGCAGGCGGATCTGGCGCGCCACGAACACCGCGAGCGAGACGGCGCCGACCGCGATCGGGATCCACGGCGCCACCAGGTGCGGCTCACCGCTGGACTCCCCGATGGAGGACAGCCCGTACAGGACGCCGCCGAAGCCGATGGCCGACAGCACGACCGAGAACGCGTCCAGCGGCACCGACCGCGTTTCGGTGTCCAGCCGCATCCAGACCGCGCCCATGACCAGCGCGAGCACCGCCAGCGGCAGCACGATCCAGAACATCCAGCGCCATCCCAGCGAGACCAGCACCGCGCCGCCGATCGTCGGCCCCACCGCGGGCGCGACGGCGATGACGATGCTGATCGTGCCCATCGTCGCGCCGCGCTTCTCCTGCGGCACGAGGCGCATCACCGAGGTCATCAGCAGCGGAATCATCACCGCTGTGCCGCACGCCTGCACGACGCGCCCGACCAGCAGGACCGCGAAGCCCGGGGCGAGCGCGCTGAGCAGCGTGCCCACGCTGAACAGCGTCAGCGCGGCCAGGAACACCTGGCGCGGCGTGAAGCGTTCGAGCAGGAAGCCCGTGGTCGGGATGACCACGGCCATCGTCAGCAGGAAGCCGCTGGTCAGCCACTGCACCGTCGTGGTGGTGACATCGAGATCGACGGTGAGCTCGCGCAGCGCGACGCTCAGGATCGTCTCGTTGAGGATCATCACGAACGCCGAGGCCACCAGCACTGCTATCAGCACTGGGGCGCGCGGTGGCGTCGTTTCGCGGCCGGCATCCGCGGTCGTAGCGCTCGCGGAGTCGATCATGGTTGGGGGCACCTCACTGGAGTCGGGTCGCGCTCGACCGCGGGCACGGCCGCCTTCGGCCCCGCCCGGCAACGAGCACGAGGTGTGGACTACGAGTCTGCTCATCCGCCGACGAATCGGCACGTCCTTTTCCGGAGAGCAGGCGGCTCCGGGGCCTCGTCCCCGAACCCGGTCGCGTCGTGGTGGTCAGCGCACTTCGGGAATCCCTGTCACGAGCCCGGCCGGGCCTGGATCCCGGCCGCGCCGAGGGTCGCGTCGTAGGCGCGTTGCCAACTGCCGTCCGCGACCGCCTCGTCGAGCATCCGCTGCAGCTCCTCGACCAGCTTACGGTCGTCGGACTTGACCACGAGGTAGCGTTCGCTGCCGGTGATCACGTACGGCCCGACCTGGGCCAGCTGCGGGTTGTCGGCGGTCCCGCCGAACAGGACGTCCACGTTGCCCGCGGCCACGCCGTCGAGCAGCAGGGTCGGCGGCAGCCGCCGGAATTGCACCTGCGTCGGGTCCAGGCCGATTCGTTTCGCCAGGTCGCGGGCCATTTCGACGTCGAATCCCCGGTATTCGCCCGCCCCGTCCCGGGTGACGAACTGGGGCGCGTCCTCCCGCACTCCGACCAGGAGCAAGCGCCGCTGCTTGATCCGCGCGAGGGTCGGGGAGGTGTCGAGTTCGACCGAGTTGCCGGCCGACGGGGCCTGGCTCGCCGGCGCCGCGGTCGGCGCAGGCGGCTTCGGTCCGGGCAGCGCGTTCGGCTCGACCGGCGCGTCCTGCCCGCAGCCCGACAGCACCGCGGCCGCGGCGACCACCGCGGCGAGCACGCGAATCCGCATGGCCCGCTCCTCACTCCTCGACTCCCCACCCATGATCCCGCACGCGGTGGGGTGCTCGTGGCCGGATTTCCGGGAAGCTGCATCGATCGTGAAACGCACACCACATCCGCAGCGTGATCGTCATCACGGCCGCCGCGGTCATTCGGGAAGGCCCGGGAGGCGGGCGAGTTCGAGGCGGGAGGCGACGCCCAGCTTCGGGTAGGCGTTGGACAGGTGGTAACCGACCGTTCGCGGGCTGAGGAACAGGCGGGCCGCGATGTCCCGGTTGGTCAGGCCCGTCGCGGCCAGGCGGGCGACCTGGCGTTCCTGCGGGGTGAGGCGTACCGCGGGATCGGCCGACGCGCCGCGGCCCTCGCCGGAGGCGCGCAGTTCGTCGCGGGCGCGCTCCGCCCACGGCAGGGTGCCGAGGCGGTCGAAGGTGTCCAGGGCCGAGCGGAGGTGCGGCCGGGCGTCGGTGCGGCGGTGCCGGCGGCGCAGCCACTCGCCGTAGAGCAGTTCGGTGCGGGCTCGCTCGAACGGCAACTCGTCGCCCTCCCGATGCAGGTGCACGGCTGCGGCGTACTGCCGTTCGGCGACGTCGCCCTCGCTGAGCAGGGCCCGGCAGCGCAGGGCTACCGCTTCGGCCCAGGGACGCCCGAGGTTGGCCGCCCAGTCCGAATACCAGTCGCAGGGGCCCTGCGCGCGTTCCGGTTGCCCTGCCCGCGCTGCCGCTTCGATCAGTTCGGGCAGGCCGTTGCGGGCATCCATCCTGGTCAAGCCGGCGGCGATGTCGTCGGCTCGGTCCACGATGGACTCCGGTCGGCCGGCCGCGAGGTCGGCGAGGGCCAACGCGCGGGTCGCCCGGATCGCGGCCGCCGGCGCGCCGGCGCGCAACGCGGCGTCGAGCAGTTCCCGGCACCGGATGTCGTCCCCTTCCAGCGCCGCCAGGTGCGCGAGGACGACCGCCAGCGTGCTCGCGACCTCGGTCTGCCCCATCTCCTCGGCCAGCCGAAGCCCCTCGCCACTGCTTTTCCGCACCTCCTGGAAATCCCCGAGCTGCAGGTTTGCCATCGCCGAGAGCGCCAGCACGTTGGGCAGCAGCCCGATCGCGCCGTCCGTCCGGCAGCCGGCCTCCAACGCGGCGGCGAGCTCGCGCGCGGTGCGGAAGTCGCCGAGCAGCACGTGCGACCACACGATGACCGCACGCTTGCGCAGGGAACCGGACATCACCCCGAGCTCGGTGCGCATCTCCCGCAGCGCGGCCATCCCGTCCACGGCTCCGCCGGCGGTGAGCCTGCCGAACCCGGTCGCCGTCCGGGCCAACGCGCCGACCAGCGCGGAGTTGCTCCGGCCGAGCGCGTCCGCGCTGCCCGCGGCGTCGACGACGGCGGCCAGATCACCGGATTCCCAGGCGTTCTTGGCGGCGCGGAACAGCAGGCGCCCGGCCAGCTCCGGAGCCCGTGCCGCGATGTCGGCCGCCGCGTCGACCAGCTCGCGGTACGGGCGGCGGCCCTGTTCGTGGGCGAGCACCGCGGCCACATCGACCGCCTCGGCCAGATCGACGGGGTCGGTGAGGAACCTGCCGGTCTCCTCGACCAGGCCGGAAGCCAGCTGGAGCCGGCCCGCGTTGGCCGCTGCCCGCGCCGCCGCGAGCAGCCGGCGGCCCCGCCGACGCGGATCGGGCGTCAACGCGGCGGACCGCCGGTGGAGCTCGGCAGCCACCGCGTAGCCCCCGCATCCGCGCACGTCGGCCGCGATCCGTTGGAGCTCCGCCGCGACGTCCTCGTCCGGTTCGAGGGTGGCGGCGGCCAGGTGCCAGGCCCGGCGGGCCGGATCCCCCCGATCGGCGAAGGCGGCGGCGAGGGCGCGGTGCGCCGCGAGCCGCTGGACGAGCTCGGCGCTCTGGTAGGCGGTGGCCTGGAGCAATGGGTGGCCGAAGACGAACACCCCGCCGGAAAGCCTGATCAGCCCGGCGTTCTCGGCGGGCGCGAGATCCACTATGGACGATTCGAGGCGGCTCGCCGCGTCGAGCACCGCTTCGGCCTCACCGGCGTCGGCGGCGGCCGCGACCAGCAGCAGGGTCCGCGTGCGGGGCGGCAGCTCGGCGAGCCGGGCGGCGAAGCCGCGCTGGACCGGGTGGCGCGGCGGCGGCGCACCCGGGTCGTAGCCGAGGCCCGTGCGCCGGATTTCCAGCAGCGCCAACGGATTTCCCCGGGCTTCGCGCAGGATCGCGGCGCGGGCGAGGTCGGGCAGGTCGGCGGCGAGCAGACCGGCTGCCGCCGTCTCGTCCAGCCCGCCGAGCCGCAGCTCGGGCACGCCCGGACCCGGGAAGTCCGGGGCGTACGAGTCGCGGGCCGCGAACAGCACGGCGACGCGTTCACCGTCCAATCGGCGGGCGGCGAACAGCAGCGCCTCCGCTGAAGCGGCATCGAGCCAGTGGGCGTCGTCGATCACGCACAACAGCGGGCGATGCGCCGCCAACTGCTCCAGCAGGGTCAGCACCGCCATTCCCACCAGGAAGCGATCCGCATCGCGCGCTGGTTCCAGCCCGAAGGCGCTGCGCAGCGCGCCGGCTTGCTCGGCAGGAAGCTCATCCGTGCGCTGGCCCCGCAACAGCAGGTGCAGCCCGGCGTGCGGCAGCTCGGCTTCGCCTTCCACGCAAGCGATGCGCAACACCTGCATGCCGCCGGTATCGGCATGGGCGAGCAGCGCGGTCTTGCCGATGCCCGCCTCTCCCTTGATCACCACGGCGCCGCCGCAGCCGGCCCGGGCGGCGACCAGCAGCTCGTCGATGCGAGCCAGCTCGTCCGCTCGTCCCACGATCATGTTCGCAGGCTAGCCCGGGCCATCAGCTGCCCGTGACGATTCGACGGGCGGCGACTCCGGCTCCGCGCGGCGTGCGCTGCAGCGCAGAAGCGGCGGCCGCGGCGTAGCGGTCATCGGGCCGCAACGCGTTCTCTCGCATGCATGCCTCGGTGAACTTGATGACGTGCTCGTCGCCGTGCTCGACCGCCCTGGCCGCGAGTTCGCCGAAACCGGGCGTCTCGACCTCGGCGGCCAGCGTCCTCGAAGCCTCCCTCTCGTTGCGCCCGACGGAGAACGTGGTCAGCAGCGCCGCCTGCATCTTCCACAGCTCGCCCACCGACGGCAGGTGCTGCTCCGCCGGGAGGTGCGGCAGGACGAGCCGGACCGCGGCCGGTGCGGTGACGGCGTGGACCAGCGCGGGCGCCGGGACGAAGTCGGGATGGGCGAGGAAGACCCCCGCGAACTCGGCGGTCATCTCGCTCAGCAGCTGCTGCGGATCTGCCGACGCCGGGGCGCGCAACGCCGCGTCGTACCCGGGGATCTGGTCCATCCGGGCCCAGGCGCGTTGGAACTCCTCGACGTTGCGCGCCTCCGGCAGGCCCCGCCGCGGAAGGGTCGCGACCGCGTCGGACAACGCCGCCGTGCCGTCGAAGCCGACGCGTCCCGGCAGGTGCACGAAGCGGGCCGCCCAGTAGGCCATGCCCCGCGCGAGCTCGTCCAGCTGCAGGCTGCTCGGCTCGTCCACGGACGCCAGCCCGCGCACGGCGTGCGCGGTGCGGATCACGCCGTGGGTCATCCCGGCGAAGATCCCCGGCGTCAGCCTCGGCCACCACCGGGCGAGCACCGCGCGCCACGGTTCGCCCGCCAGCTCCCGCCGGAACAGCTGCTCCCAGTCCCCCACCTGCCCGAACGAGCCCAGCGCCGATCGCCACGACGACTCGTCCGCCGCGTCGATCAGGTTCGAGCCCTCCGGTGGGTCGTAGTGCTCCTGCCCGGTGCGGTACCGCTCGATCCACGGGGCGACCTCGTCGAAGTAGCCGAGCACGGCGATCGCCTCGGCGCCCATCGGCGCATGGTTCGCCAGCTCACCGCCGGTGCGCTCGAAACCGAGGTCGGCCACGCGCTCCAGCGCGCTGTTGAGGATGTCCGCGTATCGATCCACGTCCACGAGCCTTCCGCTGTGCCGTCCCGTCGCGGTCCGGCATTCGATCCGACGACGCCAACGCTATGGGCGCACGCCGCACGACCGCCTCTGTCAACCGACCTGGTTTCGCCGGCCCGCGCATCCCGGTCGGCCGGCAGAGGCGCTCGGCCGGCCGCGCTTCCTAGCGTGCGGGCCCATGGATCAGCCGAAACGGGCAGCCGGGCGGCGGGAGTGGGCGGGGCTGGCCGTGCTCGCCCTGCCGACCGCCCTGCTGGCCATCAACAACTCCGCGCTGCACCTGGCGTTGCCGACGCTGAGCGCTGACCTCGCCGCCACCGGGCCGCAATTGCTGTGGATCGTCGACGTCTACGGGTTCGTCATGGCCGCGCTGCTGATCCCGTTGGGAGCGCTCGGCGATCGGATCGGGCACCGCCGCCTGCTGCTCGCGGGCGCCGCGGCCTTCGGCACGGCCTCGCTGCTCGCCGCGTTCGCCCCCAGCGCCGAGGTGCTGGTCCTGGCGCGGGCGCTGCTCGGCGCGGCCGGCGCGACCTTGATGCCTGCGACCCTCGCGCTGCTGCGCGCCATGTTCCCGCTGCCCGAGCAGCGCACGGTCGCGATCGGCTGGTGGGTCACCAGCTTCACCGCGGGCAACGTGCTCGGTCCGGTCGCCGGCGGGCTGGTGCTGGAATTCGCCGACTGGGGCTCGGTTTTCCTGCTCGGCATCCCGGTGATGGCGCTGCTGCTGATCACCGGCCCGTTCCTGCTCCCCGCCCACCGCGACCGCGCCGGCGGCCGCCCGGACTTCGCCAGCGCACTGCTGTCGGCAGGTGCCGTGCTGGTCCTCGTCCACGGGCTCAAGGAGCTGTCGGCCGGAAGCCAGCAGCTGGTGCCTGGAACCGCGATCGCCGGCGGGCTCGTGCTCGGTTACGCCTTCATCCGCCGCCAACGCCGGTTGGCGCATCCGATGCTCGACCTGGGATTGCTGGCCGACCGCGCGTTCGCCGCTCCGCTGGTCGCGGTGACGCTCACCGTTTTCACCAACGCCGGCACCACTTTCGTCCTCGCCCAGCACCTGCAGGGTGTGCTCGCGCTGCCACCGCTGGAGGCCGCGCTCTGGCTGCTTCCGTCCACAGTGGCCGGAATCGCGCTGTCCGCCTGCTCCGCCACCTTCGCCCGCCGGTTCCGGCCATCGGTCCTGCTGATCACCGGCCTGGTCATCGCCGCCACCGGAACCGGCGTGCTCACCCAGGCCGACGGCCCGGCCGCGCTCGCGGTCCTGGTCACCGGCACGATCGTGCTCCGCGTCGGAGTGGTGCCGGTGATGATCTCGAGCACGGACGCGATCGTCGGCGCGGCGCCTCCGGAGCGCGCCGGTTCGGCCACCGCGCTCCAGGAAACCTGCGGCGAGCTCGGGCTGGCGCTCGGGGTCACCGTTCTCGGCAGCATCTGCACCGCCGTTTACCGCGTCGGGTTGGGCGGGGCGATCCCCGGCTCGGTGGCACCGGAAGCCGCCGAAGCCGCCCGCGGTGGCATCGGCGCCGCGGTCGGGCTGGCCACCCGGTTACCCGAGGAGCAGGGCGCCGAGCTGCTCGGCCAAGCCCGCCAGGCGTGGACCGATGCATTGCACGTCAGCACCGCTATCGGAGCCGTGATCCTCGCCGCGGCCGCGGTGGGGGTGTGGAGCGTCCAACGGCGCCGAGTCGGCTAGGAGTCGCCGAGGTCGCCGCAGGTGAACAAGCTGTATCGATTGTGAAATGCAGGCCACACACGTTAGTGTGATGGCCGTCATGAGGCGCCACCGTCGTCGCCGCCCCGCATTTCGCAATTCTTCCGGAGGCGATCAATGGCGCCGCCAATGCAGCACGTCGTCGACCAGGTCACCCAGCGGATCGCGGACCGCAGCTCCGCGTCCCGCGCCGCGTACCTGGAGCGCATCCGCGCGGCCGGGGCCATCGGTCCGGCGCGCACCGAGCTGCCCTGCAGCAACCTCGCGCACGGCTTCGCCGCGTGCAGCGGCCCGGACCGGCTCGCGGTGCGCGGAGCGGTCAAGCCCGGCATCGCGATCGTTTCCGCCTACAACGACATGCTCTCCGCGCACCAGCCGTACGCCGAGTACCCGGCGTGGCTGAAGGACGCGGTCCGCGAGGCCGGCGGCGTCGCGCAGTTCGCGGGCGGTGTGCCCGCCATGTGCGACGGGATCACCCAGGGCCGCACCGGCATGGAGCTGTCGCTGTTCTCCCGGGACGTCATCGCGATGGCCACCGGCGTCGCGCTCTCCCACGAGATGTTCGACGGCGCCCTGCTGCTCGGGGTGTGCGACAAGATCGTGCCGGGCTTGCTCATCGGCGCGCTGTCGTTCGGCCACCTGCCGACCGTGCTGGTGCCCGCCGGGCCGATGCCCTCCGGGCTGCCCAACCGGGAGAAGAGCCGCATCCGGCAGCTGTTCGCCGAGGGCAAAGCCAGCCGCGAGGACCTGCTGGAAGCGGAGTCGGCGTCGTACCACTCGCCCGGCACCTGCACGTTCTACGGCACCGCCAACTCCAACCAGCTCGTCGTCGAGGTCATGGGCCTGCACCTGCCGGGGTCGAGCTTCGTGCCGCCGGGCACCCCGCTGCGCAAGGCGCTCACCGAGGAGGCCGCCCGCCGCGTCGTGCAGCCCGACCGCACGCCGATCGGCGAGATCATCGACGAGCGGGCCATCGTCAACGGCGTCGTCGCGCTGCTGGCCACCGGCGGGTCGACCAACCACACGCTGCACCTGGTGGCCATCGCCGCCGCGGCCGGCATCGAGCTGACCTGGGACGACTTCTCCGACCTGTCCGCCGTCGTGCCGTCGCTGGCGAAGGTCTACCCCAACGGCTCGGCCGACATCAACCACTTCGCCGCCGCCGGAGGCGTGCAGACGCTCGTCGGCGAGCTCCTCGACGCGGGCCTGCTGCACGCGGACGTCAACACGGTCGCCGGCCCCGGGCTGGACCGCTACCGGCAGCAGCCGTTCCTGGAGGACGGCGAGCTCGTCTGGCGGGACGCGCCGGCGAAGAGCCTGGACCCGGACGTGCTGCGCGGCGTCGACGAGCCGTTCGCCCCCGACGGCGGACTGCGGGTGCTCGACGGCAACCTCGGGCGGTCGGTGATCAAGGTTTCCGCGGTCAGCGCGGAACACCGCGCCGTCACCGCCCCGGCCCGGGTCTTCGACGACCAGCACGGCTTCACGGCCGCGTTCCAGGCCGGGGAGCTGGACCACGACGTCGTGGTGGTGATCCGCAACCAGGGTCCGCAGGCCAACGGGATGCCGGAGCTGCACGGGCTGACGCCCGCGCTGGGCGTGCTGATGGACCGCGGCCACCAGGTCGCGCTGGTCACCGACGGCCGGATGTCCGGCGCCTCCGGCAAGATCCCGGCGGCGATCCAGCTGACCCCGGAGGCCAGCGCGGGTGGGCCGCTGGCCCGCGTCCGCGACGGCGACGTGGTCCGGCTCGACGCCGACCGCGGCACCCTGGAGGTGCTGGTGCCCGACGACGAACTCGCCGCGCGCGACAACGCACCGGCCGCGCCCGGGACGCAGTACGGCACCGGCCGGGAGCTGTTCGCGGCGTTCCGGCAAGCCGTGGGGCGGGCCGATCGCGGTGCCAGCGTGTTCGCGCCGCCGACGGCGCAGCCCGCCGACGTGACAGCATGACAGCGCTGGTCAGGACCCGTGAGCACTTCGAGCTGCTATGGCGACACGAAGTACGCACGGGTCCCCGGCGGAACGTCACACGCACTAGGAACGGATGAACCACCCATGAACACTGCAGCCGACGTGCTGGAACTCGCGCCCGTGGTGCCGGTCGTGGCGTTGGACGACGTCGCGCACGCGGTGCCGCTGGCCGAGGCGCTGCTGCGCGGCGGGATCCGCACCATCGAGGTCACCTTGCGCACCCCTGCCGGGCTGCCCGCGATCGAGCGCATCGCCGCCGAGGTGCCCGAGATGGTCGCCGGGGCCGGCACGATCACCGAACCCGGGCAGGCCAAGCGGGCCGCCGACGCCGGCGCCCGCTACCTCGTCACGCCGGGCACCACGGACCGGCTGCTCGACGACGTCGAGGCATCCGGGGTGCCGTTCCTGGCCGGCGCGAGCACCGTGTCGGAGGCGATGCGGCTGGCCGAGCGCGGGGCGACGGCGATGAAGTTCTTCCCCGCCGAGCCCAGCGGCGGCGTGCCGTTCCTCAAGGCGATCGCCGGGCCGTTGCCGGACCTGCGGTTCTGCCCGACCGGCGGGATCAGCCCGCAGACCGCGCCGAACTACCTCGCGCTGCCCAACGTGGGCTGCGTGGGCGGCTCGTGGCTGGCGCCGAAGGACGTGCTGGCCGCCGGCGACTGGGCGCAGATCGAGCAGCTCGCCCGCGACGCGGCCGCGCTGCGCCCCTAGCCGGGTCCAGGCCGCTGCGGGCGGATGGCGCGAACGGCCTGTTCACCTCGTCCATCGAGGTGAACAGGCCGTTCACTTCAAGCCGCGCGGCGAGGCGCACAGCCTCCGCAGGCACGAGGCGAGTTGTGAACAGCCGCTGCAGCAGTCCGAAAAATCTCACGGCCTCCGTCAAACGCGGTAACCGGCGCCCCGCAGCGACTGGTTCCGCCTCCGCCTGTGCCGTCCGTAGCGTGATGCCGGTCAATATCCGTCGACCAGTTGGCGGTCAGGTGCGATGGACGGAACACGCCCGGCTCGCAGAGGCTTGAGCAGAATCCTCGCCTGCGCCAGCGCCACCCTGCTGGCCGTTTTCCTCGGCATGCCAGGCGATGCCGACGCCCAGACACCGCACACCGTGGTCACCTTCACCGTGGACGACGGGAGCGTCTCGCAGACCTCCGGTGCCCGGATCCTCAGCAAGCACGGGATGCGCGGCACCTTCTACGTCGTGTCCGGATCGATCGGCACTCGCGGCTACCTGAGCCTCGACGACCTGCGCGCGCTCGCCGCGGCCGGGCACGAGATCGGCGGGCACACCGTCAACCACCCCGACCTCGCCGAGGACGCACCGGACGAAGCCCGCCGGGAGATCTGCCAGGACCGGGCCAACCTCGTCGGCTGGGGCTTCCGGCCCACCTCGTTCGCCTACCCGTACGGCAGCTTCAGCCGCGAGGCCGAGCAGGCGGCCGCGGACTGCGGTTACAACAGCGCGCGGGTCACCGGCAGCCTCCGGACCAAGAACAGCTGCTCGGACTGCGCCCCGGCCGAGTCGATACCGCCGGTGAACCCGCTGGTGGTGCGCGGCACCGACACCGTCACCCCCGACTGGACGCTGGCGGACCTGCAGCAGGTGGTGCTGCGGGCCGAAGCCTCCGGCGGCGGCTGGGTTCCGCTGGTGCTGCACCAGACCTGCGACTTCTGCGGGTCGCTGTCGATCAGCCCGGCCGTGCTGGACCAGTTCGCGTCCTGGCTGGCGCAGCGGCAGGCGAACGGCACGGTGGTGCGCACGGTCGACCAGGTGATCGGCGGCGGGTTCCGCCCGCTGGTCCACCCGCCGACGCCCGCGCCGCGCGACGGGCTGGTCAACGCGTCGCTGGAAGAGCCGGGACCGCGCGGCTGGGTGCAGAGCAGCTGGGGCCAGAACAATCCACAATGGACTCGCATCGCCGACGCGCACGACGGGCACTGGGCGCAGCGGCTGGACATCACCGAATACGCCAGCGGCGAGGCGAAACTCCTGCAGCAGCTCGACATGGGCGAGGCCGCGCCGGCCGCGCACCCGAACAACACCTACGAGCTCAGCACCTGGTACAAGTCGACCGCGCCCACCCAGCTCGCCGTCTACCGCCGCGATCAGGACGGCATCTGGCGCTACTGGACGACCAGCCCGTGGTTCGCCGCCTCGGCGAACTGGGCGTCCGCGGCGTGGACGACACCGGCGGCCCCGGACGGCACGACCGGGCTGAGCTTCGGGCTCACCCTGACCCGCGCCGGTTCGCTGACCACGGACGACTACCGGCTGCAGGAGAACGTCAGGCCGAAGGCCGAGGCCGTCTGCGCCCGCCTGCCGTGGACCTACCTGTTGAGATGGCTCTGCTGACGGGGAGCGCGATCGTGGTCGTCGTCCTGATCGCGGCGGCCTGCGGCGGAGACGCGGCAGAACCGGGCGGCCGGGCGTATCCGCCGCACACCGGCATCGTGGCCACCACGTTCTGGGTCGGTGAGGTGCTCGACCCTGGCTCGCCGGACGGCAGCCAGCGGTTGTCGGCCTACGACGCCGACTGGCTGGCGAGTTACGGCGGTTGCGACGGCGTGGAGCGGGACGGCCGGTGCGACACCGAACGGCGCACCGCCGCCAACGACTTCTTCCCCACCAGGATGACGCCGCGGCAGAACCCGTTCTACCTGGATCTTCCCTTCGACGACCGCAACGATCCGGCCGCGTTCGAGCGGCGCGGCCGAGTGGTGCCCTGGGCCGGCGATCCGGGCTACGCGGGCCGCGCCGCGGACCGCTCCAGCAGCTTCATGAAGAACCGCTGGGTTCGGATCCAGCACGGCGCCGCGGTCTGCTTCGGGCAGATCGAGGACGCCGGGCCGGGCGAGTACGACGATGCGGCCTACGTGTTCGGCACCGACGACCGCCGACCCGCCAACACCCGGTTCAACGGCGCGGGCATGGACGTCTCGCCCGCGCTGAACGGCTGCCTCGGCCTGCGCGAGCTCGATGGGCAGCACGACGTCGTCGACTGGCGGTTCGTCGACGACGTCGACGTGCCGCCGGGGCCGTGGACCCGGATCGTCACGACGAGCCCGCCGTCGGCCTGGTGAGGATCAGGCGGCGATGGTGGTCAGCGCCTCGGGAATCGAGTCCACCACGGGGAATCCGGACGTCTCCAGCGCCGCCCGGCTCATCACACCGGTGGTCACCAGGACGCAATTGGTGCCGGCCTGCTCCGCCGCGTGCGCGTCGTCCAGCACGTCGCCGATGAGCACCACGTCGCGCGCGTCGATCTCCTGCGCCGCGAGGTGGCGGCGCAGGTGCTCGGCCTTGGACCCGCCGCCGATGTCGTCGCGGAGCCCGTCGACGCGCTCGAAGAGCGGGTGCAGGCCCATATCGGTCACCAGCGGGACCAGTTCGTCGTGGAACCACATCGAAAGCAGCGACTGGGTGCGTCCGGCGGACGCCCAGTCCTCCAGGGCGTGCGGAACGCCCTGAGCGAGTCCGCAGGTGTGCAGCAGTTCCCGGTATGCCTCGTGGTAGAGCACGTCGATGCGCGCCCAGTCCTGTTCGCCGAGCGATCGCCGCAGCAGCCGCTCGTAGCACTGCAGCAGCGGGCGGCTGAACACCGACCGCCACTCGTCGATGTCGATGTGCTCGCGGTCGTAGGCAGTGCAGACCGCGTTCACCGCCGCCACCACTGCGTCGTTGTCCGCGAGGAGCGTGCCGTTCCAGTCCCACACGATGTGCCGCACGTCGGCGAAGGTCGTCATGGCTGGCGACTCTACGAGCCGGCGGCGACATTCCGGTACCGTCGTCCCATTCTGAGAGGCGGCCCACACGCGACCCGCCGGCTGGATCACACCCCGCCCGTACCGACCTCGGCCATGACCTCCAGCAGCAGGTCGGCATCGGCCCGGACGCCGGGATCGGGGTCCCGCTCGCGCAGCGAGCCCAGCATCGGCTTGTACCGGACGGACGGCGTGCGGCTCATCGCGCAGACCGCCGCTTTCCTGATATCGGCGGCGCGCCATCGCGCACCGGCCGCTCGGCAGGTCTGCTCGCTCAGCGGGCGGACGACGCCGCGACGCTGTCGGTCAGGGAGATTCGAGGTCCGGGTCCGGAGCGTCGTCGCCGGAGCGCTCGATCTCCTCCCGCACCACGCGGAAGGCGAGACCTTCGGAATAACCCTTGCGGGCCAGCATCCCGACGAGGCGGCGCATCTTGGTCGCGTGGTCCAGGTTCGCCATCGCCCGGAGCTTGCGCTGGACCAGCTCTCGCGCCCGCTTCGCCTCCGCGTCGACATCCACAGTGGACAACGCCGCGTCGACCAGGTGCTCGTCGACGCCCTTGCGGCGCAGCTCGAAGCCCAGCGCCTTGCGCCCCAGCCCCTGGTACCGCTGCCGCGAATGCACCCACTCCTCGGCGAACGAGGCGTCGTCGACCAGGCCCGCGTCGACGAACTTCTGCAGCACGGCGTCGGCGACTTCCTCGTCGATCTCCTTGCTCAGCAAGGCCTTTCGCAGCTCCGAGCGACTGCGCGCGCGGGCCGCGAGCAGCCGGTACACCGTGTCCCGGGCCAGCTGCTCCGGATCGTCCGGCTTGCGCCGCGACTTCTCGTCGGCCGCGGCTTCCGGCGGGGCGTCGCCGGAAGAGCGGCGCCGCGCACCGCTCCCCCGACGCGTACCGTCACCGTTCATCTGCACCCAATGTCCAAGAGGCGATCAGCAGGTGGTCGGCCGGATCAGAAGTCCACCGGCGCCGGCTCGGCGTTCTCCGCGTCCAGCGTCGCGCCGATGCCGAGCTTCTCCTTGATCCGCTTCTCGATCTCGTTGGCGATGTCCGGGTTCTCCCGCATGAACTTGCGGGCGTTCTCCTTGCCCTGGCCGAGCTGATCGCCCTCGTAGGTGTACCAGGCACCGGACTTGCGGATGATGCCCTGCTCGACGCCCATGTCGATCAGCGAGCCCTCGCGGCTGATGCCGATGCCGTAGATGATGTCGAACTCGGCCTGCTTGAACGGCGGGGCGACCTTGTTCTTCACCACCTTGACCCGGGTCCGGTTGCCGACCGCGTCCGAGCCGTCCTTCAGCGTCTCGATCCGCCGCACGTCCAGGCGCACCGACGAGTAGAACTTCAGCGCCTTACCACCGGTGGTGGTCTCCGGCGAGCCGAACATCACGCCGACCTTCTCGCGGAGCTGGTTGATGAAGATCGCGGTGGTCTTGGCGTTGTAGAGCGCGGAGGTCAGCTTGCGCAGCGCCTGGCTCATCAGCCGGGCCTGCAGACCCACGTGGCTGTCGCCCATCTCGCCCTCGATCTCGGCGCGCGGCACCAGCGCGGCCACCGAGTCGATGACGATGATGTCCAGCGCGCCGGAGCGGATCAGCATGTCCGCGATCTCCAGCGCCTGCTCACCGGTGTCCGGCTGGGACACCAGCAGCGCGTCGGTGTCCACCCCGATCGCCTTGGCGTACTCCGGGTCCAGCGCGTGCTCGGCGTCGATGAACGCCGCGGTGCCGCCCAGCTTCTGCGCGTTGGCCACGGCGTGCAGCGCGACGGAGGTCTTACCGCTGCTCTCCGGGCCGTAGATCTCCACGATGCGGCCTCGCGGCAGACCGCCGATCCCCAGCGCGACGTCCAGCGAGATGGAACCGGTCGGGATGACCTCGATCGGTGCGCGCGACTCGTCGCCGAGCCGCATGACCGACCCTTTGCCGTACTGCTTGTCGATCTGGGCGAGCGCGAGCTCCAGCGCCTTGCCCTTGTCCGGTGTCGCTGCCATCGGGGGTCCACCTCGGTCGAGTCGAACTTCGTCGTCGTGTGTCAGATCAGACGCTACGGGCAGGGACCGACAATTCCGTCGCGGGGTGCGTCGGCGGTCCGATCCCACGCGCCCCATCTTAGACGAACGGATGTTCGATCAACTTCCCGACACGCCAGCGATGTCACCCGACCGTGTGACAGTGCGATCACCGTGTTCGAGGCGGACACTCGGAAGACCAACTGGCGAACCGGCCGCCCGGGCTCCGAGGAGGTGCCGACCATGCGAATGGACCGCTACCTGCCACCAGACCACCCACTGAGCCGGTTCTACCGGGTCGCGGCGGCCATCTTCGGCGCGTTCCTGCTGGCCTTCGGCGTGCTCGGACTGGCCAACCAGGTGCCGCTGTTCACCACCAGCGGCACCGACATCATCGGCCTGTCCAGCAACGGCCTGCTGGCCGTGGTCTCGGTGGTGGTCGGCGCGCTCCTGGTCGGCGCCGCCGCCTGGGGCGGACCGGTCGCCTCCACCACCACCGCCGCGGTCGGCGTGCTGTTCTTCCTGTCCGGGCTGATCAACCTGGGCCTGCTGAACACGCCCTGGAACGTGTTCGCCTTCAAGCTGCAGAACGTGGTGTTCAGCCTGATCGCGGGCATGCTGCTGATGTTCTTCGGGTTCTACGGCCGGGTCAGCGGCGGACTGCCGCAGGACAACCCCTACGTCCGCTACCGGCACCACGAACCGCCCGCCGAGGAGGTCCCCGAGCAGCGGCTCGCCGACGAGCGGCGGATCGCCGAGATCGAACCGCTCTGCAAGGCCGAGAAGGCCGTGGCCGACGGCCACCCCACGCCGGAGCAGAACCGGCTGGTGCAGGCCGAGACGTGGCGGCACATGCAGGAGGAGCGGCGCCGCGCCTACCAGCACTACCTGGAAGCCGGGCGCAGCGCCGAGCAGCAGATCAGCGCGCAGAACCTGTGGGCCGACTTCGAAGTCCCGGAACGCCGGCCCGCGGAGCCCCGCACCGCGGAGCGCACGGAGGAAGCGGGGTCCTAGGTCGTGGTTCATAAGCGTCGGTAGCCGCTTGCTGTGTGGGACTCAACTCGCACCGCCGCGGGTTCACGGTGCCCACTCCTCTGGAGTTCTCCCAGCGAGGACAGCCACGACGAGCGAGGGGGCAGCGGTGATTCCAGCAGGGGGCCGCCACCCGCACTGCTACGCAAACCAGTTTCGAAACACTCCCTAGCGCCGTTCGGCGGGCACCTCGAAGGACTCGCAGACCGCCTGCCAGACCTCCTTGGTCGACAGCCCGGCCTCGAGCGCCTGGTCGACGGTCCGCCCGCCGAGGGACGAGAACACGTGGTCCTGGGCCAGCATCTCGGCGCGGACCCGGCCGAATTCGTCGGCCATGCGTTGGCGGAAAGCAGTGTGGCGCATCGCCCGCCAGCCTACGCGGCGCCCGTACCCTGGTGGTGTGCTGCTCTTGCTGCAGGCCGATCCGACCGGCTTGTCGACGCCGCTGGGCCAGGTGGTGATCGGCGCCGGATTGCTGGCGGTCGTCGTGCTCGCGGTGCGCTTCCTGTGGGAGCACCGCAACCGGCGCTGAATCAGGCCGTGCCCGGCTGGACCGACTTCTCGAACTCGTCGGCCAGCTTGTTCGGGTCGAGCTGCTTGTCGCCGTTGGGCTTGAGCACCATGCCGACCAGCGGGCGGTCGTCGACCGTGAACACCAGGGTGCCGAAGGTGTCGCTGGTGACCGCGCGGTAGGTGCCGGACAGGCCGTTGCCGCTCCACTCCGCCTCGACCTGGTCGCTGGTCACGCCGTTGAACTCCAGCAGCAGGTCGGCGCGCCGCTGCGCGGCCTCCATCGTGTCCAGCTGGGTGTAGACGATCTGGGTGCCCTCGTTGGGGTTGCCGATCGAGCAGGACACCACGGTGCCGTCGAGCTCCCGCAGGCCGGGCATGATCCGCTGCCAGCCCGGCGCGCAGTTGGCGTGCTCCGGAACGGTGCCGGCGAGGTTGCCCAGGCAGGCGGTGAAGCCCTCGGCGTTGACGGTGCCGGGCTGGAAGCAATCCGCCGCGCTGGGCGCGCTGGAGCCGTTGGTGGCGCGGAACACGATCGCCACGATCGCGACGATCACCGCGACGGTCGCGACCGCGCCGAGGCCGATCAGCATGTTGCGGTTGCGCCGGGACACGTCCGCGGACGGCTGCGGGTGGGGCTGCTGCTGGGGCGGCGCGACGGGGTACGTGCGGACCGTGTCGGGCTCCCGGTACGGCGCCTGCTGCTGGCCGGTCTGCGGGATGGCGAACGGGCCCGACTGCGGGCTGGACCGGATGTCCTGGGTCCACATCGCGGCACCGTCGCGGGACACGTGGTGCGCCCCGAGCGCGACGGCGGTCTCCGGCTGGTCGAGCGTCGTCGGCACGATCCGCAGCTGTTCGCCGATCAGGCTGGCGACCAGCGGCAACCGGCTGGAACCGCCCACCAGGTACACGCCGGCGAGGCGCTCCGGGTTCATCGCGTTGGAGCGCAGCACGGCGGCCAGCAGCTCGACGCTGCGCAGCATGCTCGGCCGCACCAGCGCTTCCAGCTCCGCGCGGGTGACCAGCACGTCCTCGAAGGGCTCCGGCATCGGCACCTCGGTCTGCGGGTGCCGGGAGAGCGCTTCCTTCGCGGCGCGGACGTCTTCGCGCAGGGCGCGCTGGGCCCGCCGGTCGCCGGTGCTCTCCGGGCGCAGCAGCCGCTGCCAGCGCTGCGGGTCCTTGTTGGAGACCTGCCGCCCGACGTGCTCCAGCAGCGCTTGATCGACGTCCAACCCGCCGAGATCGGCCAGGCCGTCCTCGGCCAGCACCGCGAAGCCGTTCTGCGTGGCGCCGACGATCGCGCAGTCGAAGGTACCCGCGCCCAGGTCGTAGACGGCGAGCGCCTGGCCGGCGCCGAGGGTCCGGTCCGGGAAGGACGCGAAGTGCGCGGCCGCGGCCACCGGTTCCGGGATCAGCACCAGGTTGCAGGTGAAACCGGCCAACCGGGCGGCGGACAGCAGCACGTTGCGGCGGACCGTGCCCCACTGCGCGGGGTGGGTCAGCCGGACCTCGTCGGGCTGGGCGCCGCCGAGCTGCCGGGTGGTCTCCTCGGCGACCCGGTGCAGCACCGCGGCCAGCGCGTCGGTGACGGTGATGACGTTGTCGCCCAGCAGCAGGGTGCTCTCGTCGACCCGGCGCTTCGGGTTCGGCTCGAACCGGGACGGGTCGAGCCGGGCGCGGCGTTCGGCGTCCCGGCCGACGATGATCCCGCCGTCCTCGGTGGCGAACACCGCGGACGGCATGGTCGCAGAGCCGTCGACCTCGACCACCCGCGGCGGCCTGCCGTGCGCCGACAGGACCGCGACGGTGTTCGAGGTGCCGAGATCCACTGACAGGACGCGCACCCGTCCCCCTCCCACGCTGAAGCTTCCGGGCTCGAATGCTGCCACGCGAGCGGCGGCGGGAAGCACCGATCCCCCGCATTCGTGCCGAATCACATCCCGGCAGGCCCTTGTGGACGGTCGGCCGGTGCCGGTCGCGGGTGTCGGTGTCGGGGCGTTGGTCCAGCATGTAGTGGTGAGCGATGTGCTGGACGGCTTCTCCGCGGCGACCCGCGACTGGTTCCGCGGGGCCTTCGCCGCGCCCACCGAGGCGCAGCGCGGGGCGTGGGAGGCGATCGCCGGGGGCGAGCACGCGCTGGTCGTCGCGCCGACCGGCTCCGGCAAGACGCTCGCGGCGTTCCTCTCCGCCCTGGACAAGCTGGCCGCGGAAGGCACGCCCGCCGACGCGAAGCAGCGCTGCCGGGTGCTCTACGTGTCGCCGATGAAGGCGCTGGTCGTCGACGTGGAGCGGAACCTGCGCGCGCCGCTGGCCGGGATCCGGCAGGCCGCACAACGCCTCGGCAGCGCCCCGCCGGACATCCGGGTCGGCATCCGCACCGGGGACACCCCGGCCGACGAGCGCCGTTCGTTCGCCCGCACGCCGCCGGACGTGCTGGTCACCACGCCCGAGTCGCTGTTCCTGCTGCTGACCTCGGCGGCCCGGGAGTCGCTGCGCGGCGTCGAGACGGTGATCGTCGACGAGGTGCACGCGGTGGCCGCCACCAAGCGCGGAGCGCACCTGGCGCTTTCGCTGGAACGGCTGGACGAGCTGCTGCCGAAGCCGGCGCAGCGCATCGGGCTGTCCGCGACGGTCCGCCCGGTGGAAGAGGTGCGGACCTTCCTGGCCGGTGGCCGACCGGTGCGCACCATCCAGCCCGCGAACGCCAAGGAGGTCGAGGTCCGGGTCGAGGTGCCGGTGCCGGACATGGCCGAGCTGGGCGCGCCGACCGGCGAGGTCGAGGGCCCGGCGGCGGGCACGGAGCAGCGCACGTCGATCTGGCCGTCGGTGCAGGAGCGGATCCTGGAGCTGATCCGCGAGCACCGGTCGACCATCGTGTTCACCAATTCCCGGCGGCTGGCCGAGCGGCTCACCGCCGGGATCAACGAACTCGCGGCCGAGGAGCCGGTGCCCCTGGAGCGGTTCCCGGCCGAGGCGGTGGGCGGATCCGGGATCGGCGGCGGCGCCCCGCCGATCGTCGCGAAGGCGCACCACGGCTCGATGTCGAAGGAACAGCGGGCGGTGGTGGAGGAAGAGCTGAAGTCCGGGCGGCTGGCCTGCGTGGTGGCCACCTCGTCGCTGGAGCTGGGCATCGACATGGGCGCGGTGGACCTGGTGATCCAGGTGGAGACGCCGCCGAGCGTGGCATCCGGGCTGCAGCGCATCGGGCGCGGCGGGCACCAGGTCGGCGCGGTGTCGCGGGGCGTGGTGTTCCCGAAGTTCCGGGGCGATCTCGTCGGCTGCGCCGTGGTGTCCGAGCGGATGGCGGACGGGCTGATCGAGTCGCTGTCGTTCCCGCGCAATCCGCTGGACGTGCTGGCCCAGCACGTCGTGGCGATGGTCGCGATGGATACCTGGCCGGTGCCGCAGCTGGCGGCGCTGCTGCGGCGCGCCGCGCCCTACGCGGGGCTGCCGGACTCTGCGCTGCACGCGGTGCTGGACATGCTGGCGGGCCGCTATCCCAGCGAGGAGTTCGGCGAGCTGCGGGCTCGCATCGTCTGGGACCGGGTGAACGACGAGCTGCGCGCGCGGCCGGGCGCGCAGCGGCTCGCGGTGACCTCCGGCGGCACGATCCCGGACCGGGGCCTGTTCGTGGTGACCACGCCCGCCGACGAGGCGGGCAAGGGCGGGGTGCGGGTCGGCGAGCTCGACGAGGAGATGGTCTACGAGTCGCGGGTGGGCGACACCTTCCTGCTGGGCACCTCGGCGTGGCGGGTGGAGGACATCACCCACGACCGGGTCGTGGTGGTTCCCGCGCCGGACGTGCCGGGCCGGATGCCGTTCTGGAAGGGCGATTCGCCGGGGCGGCCGCTGGAGCTCGGGCGCGCGCTGGGCGCCTTCGTGCGGGAGTTGACCAGCGCGGACACCCAGGCAGCGCGGTCCCGCGTGGCGGCCGCCGGGCTGGACGAGTGGGCCCGCGACAACCTGCTGTCCTATTTGGACGAACAGCGCCAGGCGACCCGGCACGTCCCGGACGACCGCACGATCGTGGTGGAGCGGTTCCGCGACGAGCTCGGCGACTGGCGGATGGTGGTGCACTCGCCGTTCGGCGCCAAGGTCAACGGCCCGTGGGCGCTGGCCATCGGCGCCCGGATCCGCGAGCGGCGCGGGATCGAGCCGCAGGTGGCCTCCTCCGACGACGGGATCGTGCTGCGGCTGGCCGACGCGCTGGACGACTCCGGCGCCGAGGTGCTGCCGACCGCCGAAGACGTCCTGTTGCCGCCGGATGAGGTGCAGCAGGTGGTGACCGACGAGGTCGGCGGTTCGGCCCTGTTCGCGGCCCGGTTCCGGGAGTGCGCGGCGCGGGCGCTGCTGCTGCCTCGCCGGGATCCCCGTCGCCGCACACCGTTGTGGCAGCAGCGGCAGCGGGCCGCGCAGCTGCTGACCGTGGCTGCGCGGTACGAGCAGTTCCCGATCGTGCTCGAAGCGATGCGGGAATGCCTTCAGGACGTCTACGACCTGCCCGGGCTGACCGAGCTGATGTCGCAGGTCGCGGCGCGCAAGGTGCGGGTGGTCGAGGTCGAGACGCCGACGCCGTCGCCGTTCGCGCGCAGTCTGCTGTTCGGCTACATCGGCATGTTCCTGTACGAGACCGATGCGCCGCTGGCGGAACGTCGATCGGCGGCGTTGAGCCTGGATTCGACGCTGCTGGCGGAGCTGCTCGGCTCGGAGGCGATGCGGGAGCTGCTCGATCCCGAGGCGCTCGACGAGATCGAGCAGCAGCTGCAGCGGCTCGCCCCTGATCGGCAAGCCCGCGACGCCGAGTCCGCGGTGGACCTCCTGCGGTTCCTGGGAGATCTGTCCACGGCCGAAGCCGAGGCGCGAGGCGTGCGGCCGGAGTGGCTGGCGGACCTGGCGGAACAGCGCCGGGTGCTGCGGGTGCGCATCGCGGGCGACGAGCGCTGGATCGCCATCGAGGATGCGGGCAAGGTCCGCGATGCGTTGGGCGTCGCGCTGCCGGTCGGCGTGCCGGAGGCGTTCACCGAGCCGGTCGCCGACCCGCTGGGCGACCTGCTGATCCGCTACGCGCGCTGCCGCGGGCCGTTCACCGCCGACGCCGCGGCGCAGCGATTCGGGTTGGGCGTGGCCGTTGTGCACGGCGTGCTGGACCGGCTGACCGGCACCGGGCGGCTGGTCCGCGGCGAGCTGCGGCCGCTGGAGGCCGGTGGCGGCGGCGTGCTGGAGTACTGCGACGCCGACGTGCTGCGGCGGCTTCGCCGGGCGTCGCTGGCCCGGCTGCGCGCCGAGGTCGAGCCGGTGGAACCGGCCGCGCTGGGCCGTTTCCTGCCCGCGTGGCACGGCATCGGGGCGCGGCTGCGCAGCGCGCCGACGGTCGACGACGTGTACGCCGTGGTCGAACAGCTCGCGGGCGCGCCGGTTCCGGCGAGCGGCCTGGAGTCGCTGATCCTGCCCGCCCGGCTGCCCGGCTACTCCCCCGCGCTGCTCGACGAGCTGACCGCGACCGGCGAGGTCAGCTGGGTCGGCGCGGGCTCGCTGGCCGGCGGCGACGGCTGGATCGCGCTGGCGCCCACCGATGTCGCCGACCTGCTGTTGCCGGACCTGCCGGAGGAAACAACCGCCGATTCCCCGTTGCACCGCGCTGTTGTGTCCGCATTGGACGGTGGCGCGCTGTTCTTCCGCCAGCTGGCGGATCGGTCGGCTGCGCTGCTGCTGGAGCAGGGCGAGACCGCGCCCGCCGACGATGCGGTCACTTCGGCGTTGTGGGATCTGGTCTGGTCCGGCGCGGTCACGAACGACACCTTGGCGCCGTTGCGAGCGTTGGTGTCCGGACGCGGCGCAGCGCACAAACCGCGCCGCAGCGCGCCTCGTGGCCGCTACGCGAGGTTGCGCGCGGGTCGGCCTTCGATGCCCAGCCGCAGCGGGCCTCCGACGGTGTCGGGGCGTTGGTCGCTGGCGCCGCAGCCGTCCAGCGAACCGACGCGACGGGCGCATGCGCGGGCCGAGGCGTTCTTGGAACGGCACGGGGTGCTGACGCGCGGAGCGCTGGACATCGAGCGCGTCACGGGCGGTTTTTCCGCCGTGTACAAGGTGCTTCGGGCAATGGAGGAATCCGGGCGCTGCCGGCGCGGGTACGTCGTCGAGGGACTCGGGGCCGCGCAGTTCGCGGTGCCCGGCGCGATCGATCGCCTGCGCGCGCTGTCCCGCGAGGATGGCGACGGCGAGGCTGTGGTGCTGGCGGCCGCCGACCCGGCGCAGCCCTACGGGGGCGCGCTGGAATGGCCTGCGGTGATGGGCGAAACCCGGCATCGGCCCGGGCGCAAGGCCGGAGCGCTCGTGGTCCTCGTGTCCGGCGAAGCGGTGTTCTACGTCGAGCGCGGCGGAAAGTCGTTGTTGTCTTTCACCGACGACGAATCCGCGTTGCGCAGCGCTGCGGCGGGGTTGGCCCGCGTTGTCCGGGACGGCTGGTTGGAGCAGCTCGCGGTGCAGCGCGCCGACGGCGAGGGCGCTTGGGGATCCCGCTTGGCCGACGTGCTCACCGAAGCAGGATTCCGTGCCACGCCGAAGGGTTTGCGGCTGCGCGCCTGACTCCGTTCGCCAACGCCGGAGCGGGCGCGCTCCGGGCAGGATGGAGCGGTGATCTGGATCCAGCTCGCCGGCTGAGCCGTCGCGCTCACCGGCGAGATCTCCCTCCGCGACGAGGTCCGCGCCGCCGCGCAGAACGAGCTTCGACGGCTCAGCGAGTCGCCAGTTGCAGCAGGCCCCAGAGCTGCGCGATCGCATCGAGATCGCCGCTGGTCTCCACCGCTCGATCGGGCAGCCGGCCCCACATCCACAGATAGACGGCGGGCGCATCGCCGCCGACGACCGCGTCGGGCGTCGTGGTCGACACGTCCTCCGAACTCACCACCGCGGTCCCGTTCTGGTCCGCGGTGACCAGCCAGTTGCGGTCGGCCACGTACACCCCGACCGAACAGGGCCGCGTCGCGGTGATGCCGAGCGCGTGCAGCCGGTAGCCGAACCAAAGCCGCAGCACCTCGTCGACGCCGTCGGTGGCCACATCCGGCTCGATCGGCGTCGGCAGCACTCCCGCCGCGGCCTGCACATCCACCCGGTGCACCGTCGTGGCGTGCAGCATTCGACGCAGCCAGAACCGCACGGTGTGCTGCTCGGGCCACCACGTCGGACACCGGTCGTGCGGTGGCCGGGAGCCGAACTCGGCGAGCAGGTCGGCCAGACGAACGGCGAACCGGCTGGTCACCTCTCGCAGCGCGGGCCGATCCGGCAGGTCCCAGCGCTGTTCGGCCGCCGTCGCGCCCAGCCAGGACAGCGTGTCCTCGCACAGGTCGCCCAGGTGCCGGATCGTCTGCCCCAAGGTCCGCCCGGACGCGCCCCACACCGGCGCGTCGACGTGCGCGTCGTGCGTCGCCGCCGTGAGCAGCTGCGCCTCGATGCCGAGCAGGTCGAGCATCCGCCCGTAGTCGAGCCCCACTTCAGTTCCGTTCATCGAGCCACCCCCAGCAGGCTCCGGCCCACGATCTCGAGGAATTCGCGGCTGCGCGCCAGCAGCCCGTCGGCATCCAGCCGGGTGATGGTCGGCACCCCCGCCTCCGCCGCGGCCCGCCGGTCCGAGCGCGCCGCGAAGTAGGCCGCCCACTCCCGGAATTCGGGGGCGGCGGCGGTCAGCATCGTCCACACGCTGGCCGGGCGACCGTTCTCGCGCCGCCAGGAACGCGCCACCACCACCGCCGTCGCGGCGCGTAACGCCGCCACGTGCGCGGCCACGTACCGCTCGCTCGGCCGGTCCGCCTCCGCCGCTTCGTGCAGGCGGCTGCGGGCGTCGAGCAGCAACGACAGGGAACCGGCCGGCGTGTCCGCCTCGGGCGTCGGTTCGTGGTTCTCCACGGAGTGCCGCGGAGCCGGAATCGAGAAGTCAGTGGAAAAAGACATCGGCGTATCTCCTCTGCACGACGAAGCCGTCCACGCCTGCCGTGGGGAGCCGGCAGGTCCGGCGGCGGGGTGCTTCCCCCACCCCACCGCCGGACTCGATGTTCGAACAAACGTTCATCGAACTTCCGTTCGAACATCTTCAGATTAGCGTGCACCACCGACGGACTCAAGCAATGAGCCCTAGCTCACCTGTTCGAGTCATGACCAGCCAAGATGATCACCCGAGTGGCCGAATCAGGCACCCGGCCGGGACGCCGCGGCGGCACGATCGGCCGCGGAAAGGACCGCACGCCGCGGAGGGTCTAATGTTCGCCCCGTGACCGCCGCGCCATCCCCCCGTTGTGACCGGATCACCGAGCTGACCACGGAACAGCTCCGGGCCCGGCTGCCCGAGGCCCTGCAGATCTACGTGACCGCGATGAACTACCCGCCCACGACCGCCCAGCAGCGCGCCCCGATGTGGTCGGCGCACATGCTGCGCGCGGGCTGGCGCTGCATCGGCGCGTTCAGCGACCACGACGAGCTCATCGGCATCGGCTACGGCTATCTGGGCGCCCCCGGGCAGTGGTGGCACGAGCAGGTCCGCCGCGGGCTGCTGAGCAGCGGCGGCGACGCGGACAGCTGGCTGGACGACTACTTCGAGCTCACCGAGCTGCACGTGCACCCGGGAAGCCAGGGCGGCGGCCTCGGCGAGGAGATCCTGCGCCGCCTGCTCTCCGGCGCGCAGGGCGGCAAGGTCCTGCTCTCCACGCCGGAAGGCCCGACCCGCGCCTGGAAGCTGTACCGCCGGGTGGGCTTCGCGGACGTCCTGCGCAACTACCGCTTCACGGGCGACCCGCGCCCCTTCGCGGTCCTGGGGCGCTCCCTCCCCCTGGAACCCAGCTGATCGCGCTGGCGGGCGACGTGGCCCGCGGCTGAGGTTCGACTTCCGACCGCGGGGCCGTGGGTCTCCCGGTACCCCGGAAGGCCCACGGCCCGGGTCGATGGCGTTACAGCAGGGCCAGCTGCTCGCGGAGGGTGTCGAGGCCCATGCCGCCCATCCGCAGGGCCTGCGTGTGGAACTCCTTCACGTCGAAGGTCGCGCCGTGGCGCTGCTTGGCCTCGTCGCGGGCCGCCCGCCACAGCCGCTCGCCGAGCTTGTACGACGGCGCCTGGCCCGGCCAGCCCAGGTAGCGGTCGATCTCGTCGCGGACCTGCGCCGGGTCGGTGATGGTCCGGCTCAGCATGAACTCCAGGCCCAGCTCCGGCGTCCAGCGCTCGCCTTCGTGGAAGCCGGTACCCGCCGGGATCTCCAGCTCCAGGTGCATGCCGATGTCGACCACCACGCGCGCCGCGCGGAAGAGCTGGTCGTTGAGCATGCCGAGCAGGTCGCCGTCGTCCTCGAGGTAGCCGAGCTCGCGCATCAGGCGCTCGGCGTACAGGGCCCAGCCCTCGCCGTGCCCGGAGACGAAGCAGGCCAGCCGCTGGAACTTGTTGAGCCGCTGCGCCTCGTGCACCGCGGTCGCGACCTGCAGGTGGTGCCCCGGCACGCCCTCGTGGTACACGGTGGAAACTTCGCGCCAGGTCGGGAAGTCCTGCCGGTCGGCGGGCACCGACCACCACATCCGGCCGGGCCGCGAGAAGTCGTCGGTCGGACCGGTGTAGTAGGCGCCGACGCCGCCGCCCGGCGGGGCGATCCGGCATTCCAGCCGCATCAGCGGGTCCGGGATCTCGAAGTGCGTGCCGCGCAGGTCCTGCAGCGCCTGGTCGGACAGCTGCTGCATCCACTCCTCGAACCGGTCCTGCCCGTGCACCTGGTAGCGCGGATCGGCGTCCAGCACGGCCGCGGCCTCGGCCAGCGTCGCCCCCGGCTTGATCCGGTTCGCGATCTGCTTCATCTCCGCCTCGATGCCGGAGAACTCCTGCCAGCCCCACTCGTATGCTTCCCGCAGGTCGAGGCGGGCTCCGGTGAAGTAGCGCGACCACAACCGGTACCGCTGCTCGCCCACGGCGTCCTTCTCCGAGGCCTTCGGCAGCAGCTCGCCGCGGAGGAAGTCGGCGAGTCCGGCGTACGCCTCGGCGGCCGACTCCGCCGCGGTGTCCAGGTCGCGGCGCAGCGACTCGTCCACGCCCTCGGCGCGCCCGACCATCGCCGCGAAGAACGACGACTGCCCGCCGCGCCCGGACCAGGTGTCGCACTGCTCCGCGACCTTGCGGACCTGCCGGGCCGCCGACACGTTGCCGTCCGCGGCCGCCGCCAGCAGCCCGGCGCGCAGGCCCAGCACCGCTTCGGGCATCACCGACAGGCGGCGGGCGATGGTGCGCCACTGCTCCGGGGTGTCGGTCGGCATCAGGTCGAAGACCTGCCGGAGTTCCTGCACCGGGCTGGCGATCACGTTCAGCGCGGCCATGTCCGCGCCGACCTCGTGCAGCTCCAGGTCCAGACCGACGCGCTCGGCGAACACCGCCTGCGCGACGCGCTCGGAATCGTCGGCGGGATCGGCCGCCTGCACCGCCGCGAGGCTGCGGCGGGCGAGTTCCGCGCGGGCACGGTGCCCGTCCGGCGAGTAGTCGGTCAGCTCCTCGTCCCGGCCTGGCACGCCCAGATAAGTTCCGGCGACCGGGTCGAGCGCGACCAGCTCGGATACGAACTGGTCGCTGATTTCGTGCACACCGCTGTGGTCAACTCCCATGCCGCCACGCTATCGAACCTGTTGGAGAACTCATCTCGATTAACGGCGCGGGTAGCGGAACCCCGGACGCCTTCCCGCCGCGGGATCCCCGGCCGATTCACCACGTCGGGGCTGTCCTCGCCGGGAGAACCCCGGACGGGTGCGCACCGTGGTGAACCTGCGGCGGCGCAAGCTGGGCCAAGCGGCTTCGCTGCTTCAAGAGCAACAACCCACTATCGCGGCGACGACGGTCACGCGCCTCGACGAAAGCGGGCGTTCGCGGGCGGCGAAAAGGCTCGCCGGATGGAAAGATCGCCCGGGTGGAGGACAAGACCCCGCGCGGCCGCACCGCGCTCCTGCTGGTCCTGATCACCGTGCTCGGCGCGCTGCTCAGCGGGTGCCTGCACGCCAACGCCTCGCTGAACATCTCCGGCGAGGACCAGGTGTCCGGCGAGGTCGTGCTCGCCACCCAGGTCGCCGACGGGCAGGCCCCGCTCCGCCTGCAGCCGCCCGAGAACGTCGCCGACCGGGTGCAGATCACGCCGTTCCGCGACGGCCCCCGCGTCGGCTCGCACCTGTCGTTCCGCGACCTGACCTTCCCGGAGGTCGAGCAGCTCGCCGAGGCGATGAGCCCCGATGCCCGCTACCGGCTGCACCTGTCCAGGTCCGGCTCGCTGGTGATCTTCGAGGGCTCGGCGGACCTGACGCCGCTGGCCGACACCGACTCCGGCGTCGACCTGAAGATCAGCGCGCCCGGCGAGATCACCAACACCAACGGCGAAGAGAGCGCCGGCACGGTCTCCTGGTCGCTGCAGCCCGGCGCGGTCAGCGAGATGTCGGCCACCTACCAGTTCTCCAGCGCCACCGGGATGGACTGGATCGGCTGGGCGCTGCTGGTCGGCGGGCTCACGTTCTGCGCCGCGGCCGTCGTGGCGGCGCTCGCGCTGCGCGCCCACGTGCGCAGCCGGGCGGACCAGAACGCCTAGCCGGCTCCCAGGCCGAGGTTCGCGACCACCTGGCGCGTCGCCTTCGAGCGGTTGAGGGTGTAGAAGTGCAGCGCCGGGACGCCCTCGGCGATCAGCCGCTCGCACAGCAGCGTCGCCAGGTCCACGCCTGCGGCGCGGAACCCCGCCGGATCCTCCGCCAGCGGCAGCAGCTGCTCCGACACCTCGGCGGGCACCGGCACCCCGGCGAGCTCGCCGAACTTGCCCAGCACCCGCGGCGTGGTGATCGGCATGATGCCCGGCAGCAGCGGCACGTCGCAGCCGCGGGCAGCCATCCGGTCGCGCAGCCGCAGGAAGTACTCCGGCTCCAGGAACAGCTGGGCGATGGCGAAGCCCGCGCCCGCGCGGATCTTGCGCACCAGGTGGTCGGCGTCGGTTTCCAGGTCCGCGGAGCGCGGGTGGCCGTGCGGGAAGGCCGCGACGCCGACGCAGAACTCGCCGAGCTCCCGCACCAGCCGGACGAGTTCCTCCGCGTAGGTCAGGCCCTCGGGGTGCCGGCGCCATTCGCCGTTCGGGTCCCCCGGCGGATCACCGCGCACGGCCAGCACGTTCTGCACCCCGGACGCGGCGTACCAGCCGATGACGTTTCGCAGTTCGGCGACGGAGTGGTCCACCGCGGTCAGGTGCGCCATCGGCGTCAGGGTGGTCTCCTGAGCGATGCGGCCGGTGGTCCGGATGGTGCGGTCCCGGTTGGAGCCGCCCGCGCCGTAGGTCACCGAGACGAAGGCGGGGTCCAGCGGCTCCAGCTCGCGGATGGCCCGCCAGAGGATGCGCTCCTCGTCGTCGCCTCGCGGCGGGAAGAACTCCACCGAGAAAGTCGTCTTCTCGGTCCGCAACCGATCCACCACCGCCGTCATGCCGAACAGGATAAGGACGGTTCCCGGACTCCTCCGGCGTCGTCCCAGCGGCTGGGAGCGGCCCCGGCGGCCGTCACCCGATGGCGTCGCGGAGGATGGAGGTGTGCCCCCATCGAATTCGACCACCCTGCAAGCGACCGGCAAGGACACCGTCGTCGTGGAAACCGACCTCCCCGGTCAGGTCCAGCGGACGCTGACCGACTACCTGCAGACCCGCAGCGCCGAGGCAGCCGACCTCGACCCGGCGTTCGCGACCGCGGTGGCCGAGCTGGCCGGGTTCGTCCTCGGCGGTGGGAAGCGGATCCGCCCCACCTTCGCGTGGTGGGGCTGGCGCGCGGCAGGCGGGCCCGCCGAGGGCCCCGCGGCGCAGGCGATGCTGCGGGCCGCGAGCGCCTTGGAGCTGCTGCAGGCCTGCGCGCTGGTGCACGACGACCTGATCGACGAATCGGACACCCGCCGCGGCAACCCGACCGTGCACCGCAAGTTCGAGCAGATCCACCGCGAGTCCGGGTTCTCCGGCAGCGGGATCCAGTTCGGGCGCGCCGCCGCGGTGCTGCTCGGCGACCTGGCGCTGTCCTGGGCCGACGACCTGCTGCACAGCGCCGGCATCCCGCCGGAGGCGCTGGCCCGGGCGCTGCGCCCGTGGCGCGCGATGCGCACCGAGGTGCTCGCCGGCCAGTACCTCGACGTGCTCGGCCAGTTCCGCGGCGACGAGACGACGCAGGCCGCGCTGCAGATCTGCCAGCTCAAGGCCGCGTCCTACACCGTCCAGCGGCCGCTGGAGCTCGGCGCGGAGGCCGCCGGGGCCGGCCCGGGCGCGCTGGAGGCGCTGCGCCGGTTCGGCTCCGACATCGGCGTCGCCTTCCAGCTCCGCGACGACCTGCTCGGCGTCTTCGGCGACCCCGGGGTGACCGGCAAGCCCGCCGGTGACGACCTGCGCGAAGGCAAGCGGACGGTGCTGATCGCCGAGGCCGTGGCGACGGCCCGCGAGCAGGCCGATCAGCCCGCGCTGGACCTGCTGCGCGACGTGCTCGGCGATCCCGAACTGGACGCGGACCGCGTCGAGCAGGCCCGGCAGGTGCTGACGAGGCTCGGCGCGGTCGCGGCCGTCGAGAAGCGGATCACCGACCTGACCGGCTCGGCGATGCTCGCGCTGCACACCGCGGGGCTGGCCGAACCGGCCGCGTCGCGGCTGGCGGAGCTCGCGATCGCCGTCACCGACCGCAGCCACTGATGCGCACCGTCTCCGGCCGCACCGATCACGTCGTGGTCGTCGGTGCGGGACTGGCCGGGCTGACCGCGGCCCTGCACCTCGCGGGCGCCGGGCGACGGGTGACGGTCGTCGAACGGGCCGGCCTGCCGGGCGGGCGGGCCGGGTTGCACGAGGTCGCCGGGTACCGGATGGACACCGGCCCGACCGTGCTGACCATGCCCGAGCTCGTCGACGAGGCACTGCACGCGGTGGGCGAATCGGTGGCCGGCCGCCTCGACCTGATCCCGCTGCACCCGGCCTACCGGGCGCGGTTCGCGGACGGCTCGGCGCTCGACGTGCACACCGACGCCGACGCGATGGAAGAGGAGGTGCGGCGGTTCGCCGGGCCTGCGGAAGCGGCCGGGTACCGGCGGCTGCGGCGCTGGCTGACCGAGGTCTACCGGGCGGAGATGCACCGCTTCATCGACGCGAACTTCGACTCACCGCTGGACCTGCTCTCTCCCGAGCTGGCGCGCCTCGCGGCGCTCGGCGGCTTCGGCCGGCTCGGCCCGGCGATCGGCCGGTTCCTGGCCGACGAGCGGCTGCGCCGGGTCTTCTCCTTCCAGGCTCTCTACGCGGGCCTGGACCCGCGTAGAGCGCTCGCCCTGTACGCCGTCATCTCGTACATGGACACCGTCAACGGGGTGTGGTTCCCGCGCGGCGGCATGCACGCGGTCCCGACCGCGCTCGCCGACGCGGCAGCGGGCGCGGGCGTCTCGTTCCGCTACAACACCGAAGTGGCGGAGCTGGAGCGGCGCGGCGACCGGATCACCGCGGTCCGGACGTCCGACGGCACCCGCATCGCGGCCGACGCGTTCGTGCTCACGCCCGACCTGCCGGTCGTGCACGAGCTCCTCGGCCACCGCCCGCGGCGGCGGTTGCGCTGGTCGCCGTCGGCGGTGGTGCTGCACGCCGGGACCACCCGCGGCTGGTCCGACGCGCACCACACGATCTCCTTCGGCGCGGCCTGGCACAGCACGTTCACCGAGATCATCCGCGACGGCAGGCTGATGACCGATCCGTCACTGCTGATCACCCGGCCGACCGCGACCGATCCGTCGCTGGCGCCCGACGGCCGCGAGCTGCACTACGTGCTCGCGCCCTGCCCGAACCTGAGCACCGGGCCGATCGACTGGGACCGGATCGGCCCCGCCTACCGCGACGAGTTGCTGGGCGAGCTGGAGCGGCGCGGGTTCACCGGCTTCGGCGCGGCGATCGAGGAGCAGCAGCTGATCACGCCGGCGGACTGGGCGGCGCAGGGCCACGCCGCCGGAACCCCGTTCTCGGCCGCGCACACGTTCGCGCAGACAGGACCGTTCCGGCCGCGCAACCTGGTGCGCGGCCTGGCCAACGCGGTGCTGGCCGGCTCGGGCACGACGCCGGGCGTGGGCGTTCCGCCGGTCTTGCTGTCCGGCAAGCTCGCCGCCCGGCGCATCACCGGCTGACCGGCGCCGACTGCCGCGTTCGCGCAGCTCAACGGCCTCGTGAGTACTTTGGACGGACCAAAGTGCTCACGAGCCCTGAGCAGGCTGAGCAGCGTTTCGTCGTCCGGTCGGCCGGACCTCAGAAGCCCATCGCCTGGGCCCTCCGCTTCACCTCTCGACCGCGGTCGCCGCGCAACGCGTCGATCGGCGTGCCGGGCAACGAGTCGTCCGGGGTGAACAGCCACCGGAGGATCTCGTCCTCCTGGTAGCCGTTGTCCCGGAGCAGGGTGATCGTGCCCGCCAGGCCCTTCACCACTTCGGTGTCGACGAGGAACGCGGTGGGCACGCCCAGCACTCCGTTCCTGCGCAGGGCGAGCAGATGTCCATCACGGATCAGTTGGTGCACCCGGGTCACTGGCTGACCGAGTCGCTCGGCGACGTCGGGCAGCGGGACGACCTCCACATCGGGAGCGAGCACATCCGGGGCAGCAGGGATCGCACTCACGCTGCACACCTTGCCACATGACCGACCGCTATGCCGCACACCGCACGGGTCGCGCCCGGCATACCATCATGATCGTGATCGATCCCGAGCCCGACTGCGGAGCCATCCCCGGTGCTGCCCGCGCGGCCTGCCACAATCGGGGGCGGAAAGGTACCCGGCGGTGGGCGGAAGATGACTCCTGAGACACGTTCCGGCGGTGGCGCGAGCCTCGTCGGAGCCATGCTCGAACGCCGCTACCGGGTCGATTCGCTGATCGCTCGCGGCGGCATGTCCACGGTCTACCGCGGCCTGGACACCCGGCTGGACCGGCCGGTGGCGCTCAAGGTGATGGACGCGCAGTACTCCGGCGACCGGTCGTTCGTCGACCGCTTCGAGCGCGAGGCGCGCGCCGCCGCCCGGCTGCACCACCCCGACGTCGTCGCCGTCTACGACCAGGGCGTGGACCACCGCACCGACGGCGACCACGTGTTCCTGGTGATGCAGCTCGTCGAGGGCTGCACGCTGCGGGACCTGATCATGGACCGCGGCGGCCGCCTGCCGCTGGCGATGGCGCTGAGCGTCATGGCGCCGGTGCTCTCGGCGCTGGGCGCCGCGCACCAGGCGGGCATGGTGCACCGGGACGTCAAGCCGGAGAACGTGCTGATCGGCCGGGACGGCTCGGTCATGGTCGCCGACTTCGGGCTGGTCAGGGCCGCGGCGGAAGCCGGCACGACCAGCGGCAGCATCATCCTGGGCACCGTCGCGTACCTGTCGCCGGAGCAGGTGACCACCGGGGCCGCCGACGCGCGTTCCGACGTGTACGCCGCCGGGATCGTGCTCTTCGAAATGCTGACCGGCCGCCCGCCCTACGTGGGCGACACCGCGCTGTCGGTGGCGTACCGGCACGTCAACGACGACGTCCCGCCGCCGAGCGAGCTGGTGCCGGAGATCCCGCAGGCCATCGACGACCTCGTGTTCCGCGCGACGCGCCGCGACCCCGCGCAGCGCCCGGAGAACGCCGAGGTGTTCCTCGCCGAGCTGCAGCAGGTCCGCACCGACCTCGGCATCGCCCCGGTCGCCGTGCCGGTCCCGGCGTCCGAGGAGCGCACCACGCAGATGGCGCCCGCGGCCGGGGACCCGCCGACGGAGCAGATCCCGGCCGTCCGCGAGACGCACCCCGTCGGGCCGCAGCGCACCCGCGCGATGGCCCGCCCCGCCACCGGCGACCACACCCAGGAGTTCTCCGCCGTCGCCGCCCCGGCCACCGGCCCGCAGCGGGACCGGCGTCGCGGCAGGCGGACGGTGCTGGTGTGGACCGTCGTGGTCCTGGCGCTGGCCGCGCTGGTGGGTGGCGCCGCGTTCTGGCTGGGCCTGGGCAGTTCGGTCCAGGTGCCGCGCCTCGTCGGCGAGCAGGAGGCCGTCGCGCAGCAGGCGCTGGAAGGCGCCGGGCTGACCGGCAACGTCACCAAGACCTACGACAACACCGTCGCGGAAGGCGTGGTGATCAGCTCCAACCCGAACGAGGGCAGCAAGGCGCGCAGCGGCAGCACCGTGGACCTCGTCGTCTCGCTGGGCAAGCCGAAGGTCCCGGAGATCGCCGAGGGCACCACGCTCGCCGAGGCGGAGAGCGCGATCCGCAACGTCAAGCTGCAACCCAAGCACGACGAGTCCGCCGACCAGTTCCACACGACGGTGCCCGAAGGCCGGGTCATCAGCGTGAACCCCGGCCCCGGTACGCCGCTGAACATCAGCGCCGAGGTCACCGTGATCGTCAGCAAGGGCCCGCCGCCGGTGAAGGTGCCCGACGTGCGCGGGATGAGCAAGGACGACGCGTTCACCACGCTGCGCAACTCCGGGTTCGATCCCTACGAGGCGGGCCGCCAGTTCGACTCCGACATCGCCGGCGACCACGTCATCAGCACCGACCCGGCCATCGGCAGCGAGATCCGGCTGGTCGGCAAGCCGCGGATCGGCGTGGTGCTGTCCAACGCGGTGGAGGTGCCCAGCCTCAACGGCGTCCGGGTCGACGAGGCGAAGCAGCAGGTCGCCGCGCTGGGCCTGCAGCTGGACGTGCAGGCGTTCTTCGAGCGCGACGGCATGATGATCCTGGGGCAGCTGCCGCTCCCCGGCAGCAAGGTCGAGCCCGGATCGACGATCCACGTGACCGCGTTCTGAGCCACCGGGTCGTGGGCCCGCCCACGACCCGGCAGAACCGCGCGATCCGCAATGTGATCCTGATCTCTTCTCGGCGGTGTAACGTTTTCCCGCCGCCGGTGTCTACCAGCGCGTACTCGGCGCCCGGCGATCACCGAAAAGCGGGAGCGTAGCCCACGACACGACGGATCTCGCCTGGTCACAGCGGCTCGCGCGGCCGGTTGTGGAACTATTGGGAGCACAATGCCCCCGAGTGTTTCGATCGAGTCGGCTCCCGACTGGTCCGAACGGACCACCAACACCACAGCCGGCCAGCCCAGTCTCGGCGGACGCCGGCCTCGGCGCCCGCTGCCCCTGCGCACCATCGCACTGGGCGCGATCGGGTCCGTGCTGCTGCTGATCGGATCCTTCGGCGCCGCAGGCACGCTCGTCCACGATCCCGTCCTCGGCTCCGGGCCGCTTTCGGCGCTGCGCTACGGGCACGGGCGCGACGTCGCGGTCACGGTCGTCTACGTCGGTTTCGCGCTGCTGGTGTGGGCGTGGGTGCGGCTCGGCCGCGGGGTGATCGCGAACCTGGTGGCCTCCCGCGGCGTGCTGTGGGCGACCGCCGCCTGGCTCGGCCCGATGCTCATCGCGCCGCCGCTGTTCACCCGCGACGTCTACAGCTACCTGGGCCAGGGCCTGCTCGCGCTCAACGGCCTCGACCCCTACGGCGTCGGCCCGTCCGCGCTGACCGGGCCGATCCCGGAGAACGTGCACCCCACCTGGCAGACCACGCCCGCGCCGTACGGCCCGCTGTTCATGGGCGTGGCCAAGGGCGTGATCCTGCTGGCCGGCCACGACGTCATCGCCAGCGTCATCGTGATGCGGCTGGTGCTGCTGGGCGGCCTGGCGCTGCTGATCTGCGCCCTCCCCGGCCTGGTCCGGCACCTCGGCGGTCGGCTGCCGGTCGCGCTCTGGCTGGTCGCCGCCAGCCCGATGACCGTGGTGCACCTCGTCGGCGGCCCGCACAACGACATGCTCATGATCGGGCTGCTGGCGGTCGGCACCCTGCTGATGCTCGAAGGCAAGAACGTGGCCGGGATCGCGCTGGTGTCGGCGGCGATGGCGATCAAGGCGACCGCCGGGCTCGCGCTGCCGTTCCTGGTGTGGATCTGGGCGTCCCGCCTGGAAGGGCCGCTGTGGCGGCGGTTCGTCCGCGCCGTCTTCCCGGCTGTGGGCGTGTTCGTGGTGGTCTTCGGGGCCTGCACGGCGCTCGCCAAGGTCGGGTTCGGGTGGCTTTCCGCGCTCTCGGCGCCCGGCATGATCGTCAACTACCTCTCCGCGCCGACCGCCGTCGGCCAAGCGGTGCACAGCCTGGTGCAGGTGTTCGGCGAGACCAACATCTGGCCGTTCGTGGGCACCACGCGCACGCTCGGCTCGGTGCTGCTGGTGGTGATCCTGGCCTGGAACTGGTGGCAGGCGCGGGACGGCGGGCCCGAGGCGGTGCGCCGCGCGGCGATCGTGCTGTGCTTCGGCGCGTTCCTGTCGCCGGTCCTGCTGCCGTGGTACACGACGTGGGGCTTGGCGCTGGGTGCGGCCTTCGCCTGGACGCCGCGCGCGCTGTCCTACGTGGTCGGCGCCTCGATCGCGCTGGTCCTGGCCTACTACCCCGACGGCGAGCAGGCGATGTACAACTGGCCGTTCGTCGCGGTCGGCATCGGCGCCGCGGTGCTCGGCGCGCTGTCCCTGGTCCGCTTCGACCCACTGGGCCTGAGCAGCACCTTCGGCAAGTTCTCGCGCACGGTCACGACCGCCCAGCTGCCGCGCGAAGTGCACGAATCACGGCCCTGATCGTTCGTCCCGCGGCAGTGCACGACCTCCTGGGCAACACCCCGGCTCACCGGCACCGGCTGCCACAGGCGAGGCTGTCTGGCACGACGCCGTTTCGACGAGGAGGACGCATGCGCACGATCGGGATGCTCGGCGGGATGAGCTGGGAATCCTCCGCCGAGTACTACAGGCTGCTGAACGAGGAGAGCCGCGCTCGACTCGGCGGCTACAACACCGTGCCCAGCGTGCTGTACAGCGTGGACTTCGCCGAGATCGTGGCCATGCAGGAGGCCGGGGACTGGGCAGCGGCGGGCCGGCGTCTGGCAGACGCCGCGCGCCAGGTGCGCCGCGCCGGGGCGGATCTGGTCCTGCTCTGCACCAACACGATGCACCAGGTCGCCGACGAGATCGAGGCGGCGATCGACGTGCCGTTCGTGCACATCGTCGCCGCCACCGGCGCGCGGATCGCGGCCGCCGGCCTCACCCGGGTCGGCCTGCTGGGCACCCGCTACACGATGGAACTCGACTTCTACCGGGCGCGGATGCGCGACCGGCACGGCATCGACGTGATCGTCCCGGAGGAACCCGACCGCACCGTGGTGCACGACGTGATCTACCGGGAGCTGACCCGCAACCGCGTCGAGGACGCCTCCCGCGAGCAGTACGTGCGGATCGTGCGGGGCTTGGCGGGACGTGGTGCCGAGGCCGTGATCCTCGGCTGCACCGAGATCACGCTGCTGCTCGGCCCGGACGACAGCCCGCTGCCGCTGTTCGACTCCACCCGCCTGCACGTCGGGCACGCCCTGGACATCGCGCTCGCCGAGTGACAGAGGGAGGGCCCGGAACCGCTTGGGTTCCGGGCCCTCCCGAATGCTTCCCGCTGGTTCAGCCGCGCAGCATCTCCGCGACCAGGAACGCCAGCTCCAGCGACTGCTGGGTGTTCAGGCGCGGGTCGCAGGCCGTCTCGTAGCGGCCCGCCAGGTCCGCGTCGGAGATCTCCTGGGCGCCGCCGACGCACTCCGTGACGTCCTCACCGGTCAGCTCGATGTGGATGCCACCCGGGTGGGTGCCGAGCCGGTGGTGCACCTCGAAGAAGCCCTGCACCTCGTCCACGATCCGGTCGAAGTGCCGGGTCTTGTAGCCGGTGCTCGCCTCGTGGGTGTTGCCGTGCATGGGGTCGCACTGCCAGATCACCTGGTGCCCGGAGGCGGTGACCTTCTCCACGATGGGCGGCAGCACGTCGCGCACCTTGCCGTTGCCCATCCGGCTGATCAGGGTGAGCCGGCCGGGCTCGTTGTTCGGGTCCAGCCGCTCGACGTACTCCACGGCCTGCTCAGGCGTGGTGCCCGGGCCGATCTTGAGGCCGATCGGGTTGGAGATCAGCTCGGCGAACGCGATGTGCGCGCCGTCCAGCTGGCGGGTCCGCTCCCCCACCCACAGGAAGTGCCCGGACAGGTCGAACAGCCGCGGCCGGTCGCCGGTGGTGTCCAGCCGGAGCATGGCGCGCTCGTAGTCCAGCACCAGCGCCTCGTGGCTGGCGAAGAACTGCACCGAGTGCAGGCTGGAGTCGTCCACGCCGCAGGCCGCCATGAAGCGCAGGCCGCGGTCGATCTCGGCGGCGACGGACTCGTAGCGCTCGCCGGCCGGCGAGTTGAGCACGAAGTCCTTGTTCCAGTCGTGCACCTTGGTCAGCGCGGCCATCCCGGCGCTGGTCAGCGCGCGGGACAGGTTCATCGCGGCGCTGGCGTTGGCGTAGGCGCGGATCAGCCGCGACGGGTCGTGGCGGCGCGCGTCCTCGGTGGCGACCAGCGAGTTGATCATGTCGCCGCGGTAGGACGGCAGGCCCAGCGCGTCGGTGTTGCTGGAACGCGGCTTGGCGTACTGCCCGGCGATCCGGCCGACCTTGACCACCGGCATGCTCGCGCCGTAGGTCAGCACCACCGCCATCTGCAGCAGCGTGCGGATGTTGCCGCGGATGTGCGGCTCGGTGTTGTCCGCAAAGGTCTCCGCGCAGTCGCCGCCCTGCAGCAGGAACGCCTCGCCGCGGGCGACCGCCGCGAGGTGCCGGCGCAGCTCGTCCACCTCGGAGGGCACGGTCACCGGCGGGACGCTCTCCAGCACCTTCCGGACGCTGCCGGCCTGGTCCGGGTTCGGCCACTGCGGCTGCTGCGCGGCAGGGCGGGCCAGCGCGTCGTCCAGGCGGGCGCGCATCTCCGGCGGCAACGGCGGCAGCTCGGGCAGGTCATCTACGGGGACGTCGACGGTCCAGTTCACGTTCCCAGAATAGGGGCTGCGCGCTACACCTTTAACGCCGGGAGAGCCGTCCCACATCGCGGAAGCCCTGCGGGCTTCGATTCAGTAGCCGCCGCCGAGCTTGCGGTGGTCCCAGGTGATCGTCCGGGTGGGGGTGAAACGCAGCCCGACCCGCTTCGCGGCCTTGGCGCGCAGGACGGCCCGGGCTTCCTCGCTCGCCGCCAGCTCGCCCGGAGCCGCCGTGCCGTAGCGTTCCGCCAGGCCCAGTCCGATGCGCTCGACGTCCTCCGGCGCGTCCAGGAGCTGCACATCGCACTCCAGCGAGACGCCGCGCAGCTCGCCGTACTCCGTGCCGGTCTCCAGCAACAGCGTGGCCCGCGGATCGCGACGCAGGTTCAGCGTCTTCTGCGACCGGCCGTAGGACCACACCTCGATCACCGGGCCGTCGTGCACGAACCACATCGGCACCAGGTGCGGTCGCCCGTCGGCCTTCAGCGTCGCCAGCACGACGACCCGGCGCTGGGCGATGAAGTCGACGATCTCGTCCTCGGACATGGTGATCTGACCGCGACGCGACATTGCAGCGCTCCGTTTCCCGCTGGGCCGGTGGTGTGCCGATCTTGTTCCGGAACACCCCACCGAGTCAACGAAGGCCGGTCAGCCGAGCGGCCAGGCGACCGAGCTGCCGCCCCAGACCAGCCCGGTCACCGGCGCCGCGTTCTGCGTCAAGACGACCAGTAGCACCTACGCGCGGATCGTCGTCCGCGACGCCAAGGACTCAGAGCTGACGCTGGACGTCGTCGTCTGGAAGAAGCCGAGCTAGCTCACCGCGGCCTTCTCCGTCTGCCACTCGGCCTCGACCGCGTCGGCGTCGTAGCCCACCGGCTCCCAGCGCTTGGCCAGCAGCGCCACCAGGCCCATCAGCGGGGCGAGCGCGATCACCCAGAACACGCCGCTGCCCAGCGACGCGCTGAGCACCGGGAAGAAGAACAGCGCCAGCGTCGAGCCGACCCGCAGGGTGCCCTGGTTGAAGCCGATCCCGGTGCCGCGCATCGTCGTCGGGTAGCTCAGGGACGCGAAGCTCATGAAGTGCGCGCCCGGCCCGGAGGCCTGCGCGAACATGAACGCGCCCAGCGCGAAGATCGCGAACAGCACGTACGCGGTCGCCGACGGCTTGCCGATCAGCGCCAGCACCACCATCGACGCCAGCTGCACGCCGAACCCGATGAACGTCATCTTCCAGGCACCCGCCGTGTTGGCCAGCCGGATGCCGAGCAGGCCACCGGTGACCGCGAAGACCAGGTTGAGCACCAGCGAGGCGGTGATCGTGTTCAGCGCGCCCTGGGCGAGGATGCTCGCGATGATGATCGGCAGCCCGTAGGCGACCGCGTTGTAGCCGAAGGTCTGGGCGAGGCCGATGGCCAGCGCCTGGAACGTCCGGGCGCGGTAGCGGCGCTGGAACAGCTGCGCGAAGTCCCGCAGCCCGCGGCGCTCGGCCCGGGGCTTCACCACTTCCGCGTCCGGCGCCACCACGGCGTTGACGCCGTAGGACTTGCGCAGGATCTTCGCGGCCCGCTCCAGGTCGCCCTGGTCGGCCGCCCAGGACGGCGACTCGTTCATGTACTTGTTGCGCACCAGCAGGATCACCAGCGCGGGCACCGCGCCGAAGCCGACGGTGAACCGCCACAGCAGGCCGTGGTGCTCGTCGGGCAGCACGAAGTACAGCGCCATGATCACCAGGTAGCAACCGCTGGTGGCCACGTACCAGGCGGGCGACCACGCCGCGGTGCGGGAACCCTTGCTCCCCTTGCCCTTCAGCCGGGAGAACTCGGCCAGGAAGGCCATCGCGACCGGGATGTCCATGCCGACGCCGAAGCCCATCAGGAACCGGAAGAAGATCAGGACCTCCATGTTCGGCGCGAGCGCGCAGCCGAGCGCGGAGACCACGAAGAACAGCATGTCGGCCATGAACACGCGGTAGCGGCCGAGCCGGTCCACCAGCAGGCCGCCGAGCCACGCGCCGAAGATCGCGCCGACGCTGATGGAGGCGGTGACGGCGCCGGCGCCGGCCGGGGAGAGCCCGAACTGCTGCTTGATGTCGGTGATGCCGTAGGCCAGCGAAGTGAGGTCGTAGGCGTCCAGGAAGATCCCGCCGAGGGCCAGCAGCACGATCATCTTCGCGTGGCTGCCCCGCGCCGCACCCGAGTTGACCAGTTCGGTGACGTCCCGAGCCGAGCGGATGAGCACGGGCTCCCGCTCGGCGACCGGCTGCGTGGACACGGCTGCACCCCTCCGAAGTTCTTGGATCGTGCCCGCAGGCGCGAGCGAGGGGTTAGCCTAACCGGTGGAACGAATACGTCCACATGCTGGAACGCCGCCGGCGATCGACCGGCCGATGCGCACGCCTTCGCGCCAGATGTCGGCGAGATCCCGGCACGCCGGAACCAGGGTGTCCACAGTGGATCAGACGGTCGGCTTCCGGCGACGCGCAGCCGGGGAAGAACTCGGCCACCTCATGAACGAAGGGGCGTCGCCACCGTGGACGACACCCCTTCTCCGGGCTTCAGCCGAAGAGGACTTCGGCTTCTGCGTAGCGCTCCAGGGGCACCGTCTTCAGCGATGCCGTCGCTTCGCTCAGGGGCACCCGGACGATGTCCGTGCCGCGCAGCGCCACCATCTTGCCGTAGTCGCCTTCCGTGATCGCGTCGATCGCGTGCAGGCCGAAGCGGGTTGCCAGCACCCGGTCGTAGGCCGTCGGCGTGCCTCCGCGCTGCACGTGGCCGAGGACGACCGCGCGCGACTCCTTGCCCGTCCGCGCCGCGATCTCCTCCGCCAGCCAGGTGCCGACACCGCCCAGCCGGACGTGGCCGAAGGCGTCCTTCTCACCGGTCAGCAGCAGTTCCTTGCCGCCCTCCGGGACCGCTCCCTCGGCTACCACGATGATCGGCGCGTACTGGCGCTCGAAGCGCTGCTCCACCCAGGCGCAGACCTTCTCGACGCTGAACGGCTGCTCCGGCACGAGGATGACGTTCGCGCCGCCCGCCAGCCCGGAGTGCAGCGCGATCCACCCCGCGTGCCGGCCCATCACCTCGACCACCAGCGCCCGGTGGTGCGACTCCGCCGTGGTGCGCAGCCGGTCGATGGCCTCCGTGGCGATGTGCACCGCCGTGTCGAAGCCGAACGTGTAATCGGTGGCGTCGAGGTCGTTGTCGATCGTCTTGGGCACGCCGACCACCGGCACGCCGTCGTGGGTGAGCTGCTCGGCGACGCCGAGGGTGTCCTCGCCGCCGATCGCGATCAGCGCGTCCACCTGGTTCTCCGCCAGGGTCGCCTTGAGCCGGGCGATCCCGTCGTCGACCTTGTACGGGTTGGTGCGCGACGAGCCCAGGATGGTGCCGCCCCGGTTGAGGATCTCCTCCACCTTGTCGAGGGTCAACGGCATGGTCAGGCCCTCCACCGGGCCCAGCCACCCGCTGCGGAATCCCAGGATCTCGTGCTGGTGCACCGAAATCCCCTTGCGGGTCACCGCGCGGAGCACCGCGTTGAGCCCGGGGCAGTCGCCGCCACCGGTGAGCACTCCGACACGCATTCCAGCCGGCATCGCTTTTCGCCGCCTCCTCGAATTCAGCCCAGAAAGGACGTGATCTGCATCTCCCCCTGACCACAGCGTGTCACGAACTGGATCGTTGCAGCAAGTATCCGGGAAGTTACCGGTCGCGACGGCGGAGCTGGGAACGCGCGAGGTCCGGAGCGGGTCACCCGGCGATTTCGCGCGAAATCGTCGCCCGCCACGCGTGGGCAACGGCGATTTCGCGCGAAATCGCCACGCGAGTGATCAGGCGAAGCCGCGCTTGCGGCGGACCTCCTCCATCACCTTCCAGCGTTCGAGGTTGTGCTTGGCGTCGGCCAGGGCGTCGTGCGCGTTGTCCGGCGCGGCGGGCAGCTTCGGCTTGCCGAGGTCTTCCCAACGCTGCCGCAGGTCGCGGGTGAACTTCGGGATCCGCGACGGCAGCATCGGCATCGCGCCCCACAGCTGCGCCAGCGCCACGTGGTCGTAGGCGGCGTACCAGGCCCACAGCTCGACGTTCCCGTTGCGGGCGGTCAGGAAGGAGTACAGGTCCTCGCGGATCCGGGCGCGGGAGCGCCAGCACGGATCGGCGGGCGGCGGCAATTGCGGCAGCACGTGCTGCCGCACCCAGGCACCGGCCCGAGACGCGTCGAACTCGGTGGACACCGCGTAGAACTCGCGGCCGGACTCGTCGACCATCCCGATCGACACCAGCTCGATGGTGTGTCCGTCCTCAATGAACTCGCAGTCGTAGAAGTACCGCACCGGGCAAGGGTAGGTGCCCGCCGTTCCAGCAGCGTATGCGGGCCGTCAGCCGGCCTTGGACTCCGGGAGCCGCTCGGCGGGCTTCGGCTCCTTCCAGCCCGCGACGTGCTTGCCCTGCGCGGCGAGATCGTCCTTCACCTTCGCCGCGTAGACGTCGACGTACTCCTGGCCGGAGAGCTCCATCAGCGCGTACATGATCTCGTCGGTGATGGACCGCTCCACGAACCGGTCGCCCGCCATGCCCTCGTAGCGGGAGAAGTCCAGCGGCGGCCCGACCTTCACCACGACCTTGTGCGGGTACCACATCTTCGACCCGAGGGGGTTGACCCGGTCGGTGCCGAACATCGCGATCGGGATCACCGGCGCCTTCGACTCCAGCGCCATCCGAGCGACCCCGGTCTTGCCCTTGTACAGCCGGCCGTCCGGCGACCGGGTGCCCTCCGGGTAGACGCCCAGCAGCTTGCCCTCGCGCAGCAGGCGGACGCCGGTGTCCAGCGCGGCCTGCGCGGCGGCGCCGCTGGAGCGGTCGATCGGCACCTGCCCGACGCCGGAGAAGAAGTACTTCTTGAACTTGCCCTTGACGCCCTTGCCCGTGAAGTACTCGCGCTTGGCCAGGAACGTCACCCGGCGCGGCATCATCAGCGGCATGAAGAACGAGTCGGCGACCGCCAGGTGGTTGCTGACCAGGATCGCGCCGCCGGTGGTCGGCACGTGCTCGACGCCTTCGACCTTCGGACGGCAGAACAGCTTCATCAAGGGCCCGAGCAGGAAGTGCTTCATCACCCAGTACAACACCGCGCTGCCGCCTCCTTGCCCCGCCGACTTCCCTGCTCAGCCTACGGAGCCGCGACATCGGGCACAATGCGGCCTCGAAGTGGCGATCTCGCGCTCTCCCTGGAGCGATCACGACGGCACCGCCAATCCGCCCCACATGTCGGCCGCGCATGCGACGATGAAGAGGTACTGGCTCGCCGATGCTGTTGGGAGGCCGCGGTGCCCGTGCTCCCCGGTGCCGAACCGTTCACGCACAACGGATCGGAGGACATCGGCGTGCTGCTCTGCCACGGGTTCACCAGCACCCCGCAGAGCATGCGCGCCTGGGGCGAGCACCTGGCGGCGGAGGGGTTCACGGTGCGCTGCCCGCTGCTTCCCGGCCACGGCACCCGGTGGCCGGACCTGAACCGGACGAGCTGGCGGGACTGGTTCGCCGCGGCGGAGGCCGAGCTCGCCGAACTGCGCGGGCGCTGCCGGTCCGTGTTCGTGTTCGGCCAGTCCATGGGCGGCACGCTCACCTTGCGGCTGGCCGAGCAGCATCCCGACATCGCCGGGATCGTGCTGGTCAACCCGTCGGTGACGACGCTGCGCAGGGGCGCCCGGCTGCTGCCGCTGCTGAGCCGGGTGTGGCCCGCGATCGGCGGGATCCCCGGCGACATCGCCAAACCCGGCGGGTTCGAGCTCGCCTACCAGCGGTTGCCGCTGCGCGCGATGGCCAGCCTGCAGGAGCTCTGGGACGTCGTGCGCGCCGACCTCGACCGGGTGCGCCAGCCACTGCTGCTGTTCCGGTCGGCCGTCGACCACATCGTCGAGCCGGTGAACTCCGCGCTCGTGCTGGACGGGGTGGCCAGCGGCGATCTCGCGGAGGTCGTGCTGGCCGACAGCTTCCACGTGGCGACGCTGGACCACGACGCGCCCGCGATCTTCAGCGGCAGCGTCGAATTCCTGCAACGCATCCACAGCGAACGGGCCGAGGAAGTCGTATGAACACGCGCCGCGACAACCCCGACGGGCCGGAGGACATCGACGCCGCATTCGCCGAGATCGTCGCCGATCTGGAGCGGGACTCGACGTTCGCGCGGTGGCCCGAGGACGCCCCCGGGGACACCACCGACGCCGCGGGCGCCGCGAGCGCGGTCGCCGACGTCGCCGAGGTCGAGCCGAAGGCCGCGCGCGACGCGGGGCCGCGGGACTGGGCGCCGGGGCCAGAGGAAGAGGAAGAGCACTTCGTCCCGCCGGAGCCGCCGCCGCTGCCCACTCCGCGACCGACGACGCTGCTCGGGATCGCGGTGATCGCGGTCGGGGTGCTGGTCCTGCTGGTGCCCGGCCTCGCCGGGATGTCGAGTTCGCTCTCGATGCCGCTGGGCCTGGTGCTGATCAGCGCGGGCATCGGCTGGCTCCTGCTGAGGCTGCGGCAGGGCCCGCCGCCGAACACCGGCAACGACGACGGCGCCCAGGTCTGAGGCGTCCCGCAGTTTCAATGGAAACTGCGGACCTCCGGCGTGTCGGGGCCCGACACACCGGAGCCTGTGGACAACTTCCGCAATTTCAATGGAAATCGGACCTTCGATTTCCATTGAAATTGCGTCAGGTCAGGTGCGGGGCTTCGGTCAGGACGTGTTCCCGGGCGAGGGCCGCCGAGCCGATCAGGGCCGCCGAATCCCCGTAGTGAGCCACCGCGATCCGCGCTAGCGGGCGGTGGCCGGCTCCCGTGACCGCCTGGGCGTAGTGCTCTCGGGCGGCGTCGAGGAACAGGTGCGCCGAGTCGGAGACCCCGCCCGCGATCACCACGACCTCCGGGTCGTAGACGTCCGCGACGAGCGCCAGGCCTTCGCCGAGCCAGCGGGCCAGGTCCGCGACCGCGCGGAGGGCCAGCGGGTCGCCCGCTTCCGCCGCGTGCGCGACGTCGACGCCGGTCGGCTCGACCAGCACCGGCTCCCCTGCCTCCCGGCGGAGCTCCAGCGCCGTGGCCGCCAGTGCGGTGCCGCTGCAGTACCGCTCCCAGCAGCCTCGTTTGCCGCAGGAGCACGGCCTGCCGTCCGGGACGACCCGCAGGTGCCCCAGTTCCGGGGCGACGCCGTAGGCCCCGCGGAACACCTCGCCGCCGATCACCAGCGCGCCGCCGATGCCGGTGCCGATGGCCACCAGCGCGGCCACCCGCGCGCCGACGGCCGCGCCGAAGCGCTGTTCCGCGACGGCCGCGGCGTTCGCGTCGTGCTCCAGGACGACCGGCAGCCCGAGTCGTTCGGCGAGCTCGTCGGCGACCGCGACGTGCCGCCAGGCCAGGTGCGGCGCGAAGCGCACCACCCTGCGGTCCTCGCTGACGAAGCCGGCGACGGCCAGGCCGACCCCGGCGACCGGGTACCGGTCCGCGAGCGCGCGAACCGTGTCCGCGATCGCCGCGTTCAGCTCGGGTCCGGTGGCCGGCGTCGGCACGCGGTGGGTTTCCAGGATCTCGCCGTGCTGGTCCACCACGCCGGCCCGCACGCTGGTCCCGCCGACGTCCACTCCGATGGTCAGCACCTCGACGCGGCCTCGCCGTCCGCCAGCACCGGGCCGGCGACCCGCCGCACCGCGATCCGCTGCACCTTCGACGGCGCCGGAACGTCCTCTTCGGACTCCTCGGGCGCTTCGGCCGGGCGCTGATCGGCCAGCATCTGCCGCAGCGACTGGATGATCCCGAGGATCTGGTCGTTGAGCTCCGGGCGGCGACCGCGCAGCAGCGCCACCGCCGCGCACAACGGGCACCAGCCGCAGCTCGTTCCGCTGCCGGGCTCGGCGCCCTGGTCGCAGCTGCTCAGGTAGTCCTCCGCCTTGCCCGCGATCACGTCGAGCAGCTGCCGGAGCTCGTCGAGGAGCTGGTCGTGCCGGGATTCGTCGCGCATCTCGTCCACCGGTCTCACCGCATCCACAACTCTGGGTCGGGCCGGAACCGCACCGTCAGCCCGTCGTCGCCGGCGACCGCCGAGGTCACGGCGCACCGCTGGAGCACCGCGGGCAGGGCGATCAGCCTCCGGCGGCCGTCGACGGTGATCGCCAGCTCGTCACCGATCCGCGCCAGGTCCAGCTCCGCCGCCGGGTGCAGCGGCAGCGCGATCCGCAGCGAGTACTCCGCGTCCAGCGCGCGTCCACCGCCGGTGACCTGCATGGACGGCTGGTTCGGCGGGTTCTCCAGCGGATCGGCGTCGGCGTAGAGCTCGTCGCCGAGCGCCAGCAGTTCCTCCCCGCCGACCGGTTCGGCGGCGCGGTGCTCGACCACGCGCAGCGGCAGATCCGTCGCCGCCCGCAACGTGTCGAGCACCTTCTCCTGCTCGTGGCGGCGGGTGCGCAACCAGCCCGCCGCGGCGCCGCGCGCCGATCCGGGGTGCGGCACCACTCGGTTGGCCACCAGGCCGTCCACCCGGATCTGCTGGAGCGCCAGGGCGGTCAGCGTCCGGCGGGTTTCGGCGGCCACCACCGTCTCCGGAGTGAGCACCAGCCGGACGCTGGTCCCGGCGTCGCCGAGCATGTCCTTGAGGGCCGCGAGCCGCTCCGCGAGCCGCCCGAGCCCATCGGCGACGGAGTCCCAGCGCTCCACCTGCTCGCTACCGGCGATGCCGGCGAGCAGGCCGCGCACGGCTCGGCGGTGCGCCGGGAACAGCCGCTCCAGGTAGCCGGCGAGCGATTCGGGCAGCGCGAGCAGGCGCAGCGTTTCGGCGGTCGGCCCGCAGTCGACGATCACGGTGTCCCACGGCCCGCTCACCGCCAGCCGGTGCACCTCGGACAGCGCGAGCAGGTCCTCCACACCGGGCAGCACCGTGAGCTCTTCCGCGTCGACCTCGTCGACACCGGCTCCCTGCAGCATCGTCCGCAGGTGTTCGCGCAGCTCGCGCCAGGCGCCGTCGACCAGCCCGCGGGTCTGCACCTCGGCGGCGTGCAGCACCGCTCGCGAACCGTCCAACCGCACCTCGCGCGGCAACGCGGCGAGTTCGACGTCGAGCGCATCGCCCAGCGAGTGCGCCGGGTCGGTGGAGACGACGAGCACCTTGCCGCCGTGCCCGGCGACGCGGGCCGCGGTGGCGGCGGCGAGGGTGGTCTTTCCCACCCCGCCTTTTCCGGTGAACAGCAGGATTCGCAACGGATGCTTGCTTACTTCGTGCCTTCGACGCGGCGCTTGAGCTCCTTCAGCGCCGTATCCATGATCATCTTCTCGGCCTTGCGCTTGAACAGGCCGATCATCGGGATCGCCAGGTCCACCGCCAGGCTGTAGGTCACCTCGGTGCGGTCGCCGGACAGCGGGTTGAGCCGGTAGCTGCCGCGCTGCGCCTTCTGCACCTGGCCCTCGACGAGGTTCCAGCTCACCGACAGCCCGTCGCCCGCCCAGTCGTAGACGTTGACGTAGGTGTCCTTGACCACTCCGGCGTCCAGCACGAAGCGCACCCGCTCCGCGTCACCGCCCGAGGTCTGCGAGAGCACCTCGGTCTCCTTCACCGCTTCCGCCCACTCCGGGTAGGCGCCGAAATCCGCGATGGCTGCCATGATCTGCGCGGCCGGCGCCTCGATCACGATGGACTGGGTGGACTGATCGACCATGCGCCGCAGGTTACCGGGTGCGGGCAGCGGTAGCGGCGTGGAGGAGCAGGGTTTTTGCTCACCTTCACCAGCGGAGCACGTAGGGCCGCCCGGTGCGCTGGAAATGCCCGACGTTGACGCACTCGGTGCGCCCGATCCGCATGCGCCGCGCCAGCGGCTGGTGCACGTGCCCGAACAGCGACCACCGCGGCCGGTCTGCGGCGATCCGCCGGACCAGCGCGGCCGAGCCGCTCTCCGGCCGCCGCGCCACCACGTCGTAGGTCAGCTCCGGCACGGCGGGCGGCAGGTGGGTGCACAGCACGTCCACTTCGGGCAGCGCCGCGACGGCCGCGTCGTACTCGTCCTCGGGCCGCAGATACGGCACCCAGGCGGCGTGGCGGCGCAGCGTCACACCCGCCGGCAGCACGGTGCCGCCGACGAAACCGAAGGTCAGGCCGCCGATTTCGGCGCTCTCCCCGTCGAGCACCCGGATGCCGTCGCGGACGAACTCCGGCCACAGGTGCGGCGCGTCGACGTTGCCCGGGGTGGCGTAGGTGGGCGCGGTCAGCGCCGCGAACAGCTCGGCGTACTGCTCGCGCACGGCTTCCTCGACCACCGCCGCCGGATCGGTCAGCCCGGCCCACAGCGAGCGCACGTAGGCGCCGAACTCCGGGCCGCGCTGGCTGCGCCGCAGCTCGGCGAACCGGGCCACCTTCTCCGGGCCGAACACCCGCCCGAGGATGCCCTTGCCGTGGTCGTGGTAGTCGACGAAGTCGATCAGGTCACCGAGCACCACGAGCGCGTCGGCGCCGTCCCCGGCCCGCTTGAGGTCCTCGACGTTGCCGTGGACGTCCGAAACGACGTGGACGCGCAAGTCCAACTCCCCTCCGCTGACAACTCCTCCCCTCGAACCTAATCCGTTCGAGGGCCGCTATGGGAGCACCCGATGCCCACCTGCACCGTTCGAGCGGCGCAAGCCGCCAACCGGCGGCACCATGCCGATCATCGGGGCAACTACGCTGTGTTGACTGGAGCGGGCGCACAACGGGGACTACCGCTCAGTAACTATCAGCGTTAGGTTGTGCCCCACTGACTGGTGTGTTTTCGGAGGTTTCGACGTGCGAGAGTTCAGCGCACCCGCCACAACGACCGTGGCCGAGGACGAGAACCTCACCGACATGGTGTGGGCCAACGCGGAGCGCTTCGGAAGCACGGTGAGCTTCCGGCGCCGGGTGGACGGCACCTGGGTCGACGTCACCGCCGCCGACTTCGCCGCGCAAGTGCTGACCGTGGCCAAGGGCCTGGTCGCCGCAGGCCTGGAGCCCGGTGACCGGGTCGGCCTGATGTCGCGGACCCGGTACGAGTGGAGCCTGCTGGACTTCGCGATCTGGACGGCCGGCTGCGTCACGGTGCCGATCTACGAGACGTCCGCGGCCGACCAGGTCGAGTGGATCCTCACCGACTCCGCGGCCAAGGCCGTGATCGTGGAGAGCGAGGCGCACCGCGCCGAGGTGGACAAGGTCGTGGGCCGGCTCTCCGAGGTCTCCCACGTCTGGCAGATCGACGGCCCGACCAGCGGCGGAGCCGCCGGAGCGGTCGACGAGCTGACCGCGCTCGGCGCGGAGGTCGAGGACCGCGACGTGCACCTGCGCCGCCGCGCGGTGCGCGCCGAGGACGTCGCGACGCTGATCTACACGTCGGGCACCACCGGCCGCCCCAAGGGCTGCGTGCTCACGCACCGCAACATGCTCGCCGAGGTGCGCGCGGACATCGAGGCCTTCCCGCAGCTGACCCGGCCCGGCAACTCGATGCTGATGTTCCTGCCGATGGCGCACGTGCTGGCCCGCGCGATCACGGTGATGTGCGTGTACGGCAGAGTCACCCTCGGCCACACCAGCGACATCAAGGACCTCGTCGCCGACCTCGGCTCGTTCCGGCCGACGTTCGTGCTGGCGGTGCCGCGGGTGTTCGAGAAGGTCTACAACACCGCCAAGCAGAAGGCGCACGGCAGCGGCAAGGGCCGGATCTTCGACGTCGCCGAGGACACCGCGGTCGCGTTCAGCCGCGCCCAGGAGGAGGGCGGCCCGGGCCTGGGGCTGAAGCTCAAGCACGCGCTGTTCGACAAGCTCGTGTACGGCAAGCTCCGGGCGGCCCTCGGCGGCCGCTGCATCGCGGCGGTATCCGGCGGCGCGCCGCTGGGCGAGCGGCTCGCGCACTTCTTCCGCGGCGTCGGCGTGCCGGTGCTGGAGGGCTACGGGCTCACCGAGACGACCGCCGCGGCCGCGGTGAACGTGGAGAGCGCGTTCAAGGTCGGCACCGTCGGCAAGCCGGTGGCGGGCACGTCGGTGCGCATCGCCGAGGACGGCGAGGTGCTGATCAAGGGCGACGTGGTGTTCAAGGAGTACTGGAACAACCCGACCGCCACCAAGGAATCCCTCGATGACGGCTGGTTCCACACCGGCGACCTCGGTTCGCTGGATGCCGAGGGCTTCCTGAAGATCACCGGCCGGAAGAAGGAGATCATCGTCACCGCGGGCGGCAAGAACGTCGCCCCGGCGATGCTGGAGGACGCGCTGCGGGCGCACCCGCTGATCAGCCAGTGCATGGTGGTCGGCGACCAGAAGCCGTTCATCGGCGCGCTGATCACCCTCGACCCGGAGTTCCTGCCGTCCTGGCTGGCGAACAACTCCCGGCCGGAGAACACCCCGGCGACCGAGCTGATCGACGACCCGGACCTGCGCGCCGAGGTGCAGAAGGCCGTCGACGAGGCCAACAAGGCGGTGTCCCGGGCGGAGCAGATCAAGCAGTTCCGGATCCTGCCGGAGGACTTCACCGAGGCCACCGGCGAGCTGACGCCGAGCATGAAGCTCAAGCGGAACAAGGTCGCCGAGAACCACGCGGCCACCATCGAGGCGATCTACTCGTAGCAGGCTCGTTGCAGCGCTGAGGGCCGCCGATCTCCCGCGAAATCGGCGGCCCTCAGCGGCACTGCTGGCCGCGACCGGGGTCAGCGCGTTCGCCGACGACGCCTTGACCAACCTCAGCTAGCCCACGAGATCAACCGAAGGTGTGACGGAGGTCGGCTCGCCAGTCGGCCACCAGCTGGGCCCTGGTGAGGCCCGTCTCCTCGCGCAGGGCATCGTCCACTTCGGCCGGTGAGCCGGTGGCCGCCACGCGGCGGTAGAGGTCCACCAGGCGTCGTTCGCCGAGCCGGTCGGCGAGGTGGCTCACCACCGACCAGGACTGCTGGTAGGCCAGGTCCAGGCGACGCCCGGCCTGGTGGAAATCGCGGTCGTCGGGCAGCCTCGCCGGCGGCCCTGCCTCGTGGAGCCTGCGGATGAGGTCCGGGGCGATGTCCTTCGGCGCCACCCCGCTGTCGCGGTAGCCGACGTAGTCGGCGAAGCCCTCCAGCATCCACATCGGAGCGTCGGCCGCCGTGTCCGCGCGGGCCGCGACGTGGGTGATCTCGTGCCGCAACACCACGCGCAGGGCCTGGTCGGAGAGCCGGTCGGCCGCCTTGGGGTTGAGCACCACCCGCTGGCCCTCGGCCCGGCGAGCGTCGGTGTCCACCCGGTCGGCCACCGCGACGGCCGCGATGCCGTCCACCGCGAACTCCGGCCCCACCAGCGAACGCAGCTCCTCCTGGGACGCCGGGACCAGCACGCCCACGCGCCGGGTCCAGTCCGGTCCCCAGACCGCCGTCACGTCCGCCACGGCGTCGTCCAGCAGCCGGGAGACCCGCTCCACCGGTTCCGGGTCGTGGCCGATGACCATGCCGGTGGCGGTGCGCTGCACGTGGCAGAGCCCGAAGTCCCACGGGCCCCGCCAGGCGCCGGCGTCGTCCGCTAGGTACCAGGAACCGCCGCGCCGGGCGAACACGTAGCCGAGCGTCCGCCGGGTCGGCGCACCGTCCACATCGGTCAGCGCGTAGCGCAGCACCACCCGCGGGGCCCAGGTCTCGTCCGCCGCGGGCACCGGAGGCCGGTCACCGGCCGTCCCGTCGAGCTCGTAGCTCCACTCGGTCGCCGGGATCGTCGTGAGGTTGCGGAATAGCTCGTGCTGGCGCCGCTGGAAGTCCGGCGGCGACTGGGGGTCCACTGTGGTCGCGAATGCCGCCTCGTCACCGGCCTGGACCGCGGCGGCCCGCCGCTCCAGCAGGTCCCGCACCGCCGCGTCCGGCGTCGCCGGCACGGCGAAGCCGGCGCGCACCGACGCGGTGCGCGGAAGGTCCGGCAACGGCAGCGGAATCGTGGAAACCCCGGCCAGCACGGCGCCGGCGGCGACTACCGCCAGCCACGCCCGAAACACTCCCGGTGCATGCACGGGGCGCATGGTATTCCCGATCACATCGGCGGCCCGTCCGGGTCCCCCGACATGCGTCCGGGGCCGGCACCTGGTGGTGCCGGCCCCGAATGCGGAACGTCAGCTCAGCCCGCGACGCGGCGGATCGCCGTCACCGGACCGATCTTCTTGTAGTCGGTCACCTTGACGACGTCGCCCTCGGTCGGGGCGTGCACCGCCTTGCCGTTGCCGATGTACATGGAGACGTGGCTGACCGGGCTGTAGTAGAAGATCAGGTCGCCCGGCCTGAGGTCGCTCGCCGACACGCTGCGGCCCTGGGTGACCTGGGTCTTGGTCGAGCCGCCGATCGTCACGCCGGCCTGCTTGTAGGCCCAGTAGGTCAGCCCGGAGCAGTCGAAGGTCGACGGCCCCTTGGCTCCCCACACGTAGTCGGAGCCCTGCTTGCCCAGCGCGGCGTTGACCGCCTGGACGGCCGCACCGGCACCGGCGATCGAGCCGACACCGGTATCACCGTCGGACTTCAGCGAGTCGCGATCCGCGCCGCTGAGCTGGTTGTAGCGCTGCCTGGCCTTGGCGATCTGGTCGTTCATCGCCTTGGTCTTCTGGTCCAGCTCGTCGGCGATGCGCGCGGCATCGGCCTCGGCCTGCACGGCGCGGTTGCGGGCGTCCTGCGCGGCGCGCTCGGCGGTCTCCGCCTGCTGCCGGGCCGTGGACAGCGCCTTGACCGCGTCGTTGTTGTCCTTGGCCAGCGCGTCCAGCGCGGACGCGCGGTTGAGGAAGTCTTCCGGGGTCTCGCTCACCAGCAGCGCCGACAGCTTGTTCAGCCGGGCACCCTGGTAGGACGCGTGGGTGAGCTGGTCGACCTGGCCGCGGAACCGCTCTTCCTCGGCGCGGGCCTGGTTGGCGACCTGCTCGGCCTGGCCGGCCTCCTGGTTCGCCCGATCCAGCTCCGCCCTCTTGGCGTCGTGGTCGTCTTCGGCCTTCTTCGCTTCTTCGGTGAGCTGCTCGGCCTGGTGCTGGAGCTCCTGCACCTGCTTCGCCGCGTCCGACGCGTTGTTCGGGAGTTGTGGGTCTGCGAGCGCCGGCCCGGAGGTCATGCCAACGACGGCTGCGACCGCGGTTGCGGCCAGGGCACCTCGCAAAGAGCGCTTAAGTCGGTGCGACTCCACGTCGCGCACTGCTCCTTCTGCTTCGCCCGCTTACCGGTCGGTTGCCCCCTGCCCGACACGGCCCGACTCCCCGACAAGCCGGTTCAACGGTGCCCCGCGGGCCGCCCGGTCTGGGCAACTGATCGCCACGAGGTCCCGAGTAGGTTACGAAAGGTGAGCCGCAAGGTCCAGAAGTGGGTCCAAAAATTTGTGCCTTCGTGCACAAGACCTCTAACGGACGAGAGTCATGCGCTCACGGTGACGGATCATGCAGGCCGGTCACCTGGAATTGTTGTATTCGAACCCACTCGATCGAGAGACGCACGACACGCTGGTGATCGGTTATGACATCGGCCACGCGCCCGCGAATCGCCAGGCGGTCGATTGCGTCGGCAAGCTGCTAGACGCGGTTGAGCCGGGCCAGCAACATCGCGGACGAAACGGCGTACGCGCCGCGCCGGCGGACCGAGGTGACCACGGCCCGGTCCGAGGTCGCGACCACCACCTGCCGCCCCTTCGGCTCGGCGGAAACGAGGTCCCGGATCACGTCGTCGGCCTGCACCCCGGGCTCGCTGAACAGCACCCGGACCCCGCGCGGGCCGGCGGTCGGCACCGCCAGCACGTCGGCGCCGTCGAAGACGACGGTGACCTCGGCGCCGGTCCGCGCCGACAACGCGGCGAGCTGGTGCGCCAACCGATCCCGCTGATCGGACAGCGGCAGTTCCGGATACCCGGTCTTGGTCACGTTGTAGCCGTCGACGATCAGGTGCACGGCGGGCAGCGCCAGCAACCGGTCCAGCGCGGCGACGTCCGGCACCTCACCGGTCGCACCGGAATGCGCCCTGACGCGCTGCACGACGTCCGCGGGCCGAGGCCCGCTCCCGCTCGCCCCCAGCTCGCGCCTCAGGCCGCCTACGGCGCCCTCCAGCGTCTCCAGCAGCAGCGCCAACCGCACCTCGTCGCCCTGGCGGGCTTCTCGGGCGGACTGCCGCGCCACCTCGACCTCGGAGCTCGCGCGCTCCGCGCGCCGCCGCTCGTCCTGCGCTCGCGTCCGCTCGCGGTCGCGCTCCGCGGCGATCTCCTCGATCTCCGCCTCGTGCTCCGCGCGGATCTTCGCCAGCTCGCCGCGCGCGTGCTCCGCGGCGTCCTTGGCTTCCTTCAGCCGCACGCCCTGCTCACGCAGGCGCTTGCGCAGCCGGTCCGCCTCCGAGCTGTTCTCGTCGCCTACGCGCTCGGCAGCGTGCTTAGCCTCGGCGAGCTCTCCGCGCAAGCGCTCGACGTCGGCGGTCAGCCGCTCGACCCGCGCCGTCGCGGAGTCGCGCTCGCCGCGCAACTGGCCCTGCTCCGCGCGGAACGCGATCAGTTCTACGTAGTGCGGCGCGATCGGCGAGCCGAGCAGCACGGCGGCCGCGGCGACCACGACCGGATCGGGGTCGTCCAGGGCGAGCGCCTCCGGGCGGTGGTTGCCGCACCAGTCCACGACCGCGGTGCGGAACACCCCGGAGTCGCGCAGCGCCGCGATCAGCGCCGACTGGCCGAGCTTGGCCCGCTTGGCCGGCGCGAAGCGGACCACCGGGCGGAGCTGGGCCGGCACATCCGACGCGCGCATCTCGGCCAGCGAGCAGGCCGCCAGTTCCGCCAGCCGCAGGCGCAGCGGACCGGGCAGCCCGTCCCAGTCGACGGGCGGGCCACCGCCGGCCTGCTGTGCACTGTCCACAGCAGACTCGTCGGGCGTTGGGGCGTCGGTTGCCCCTGGCTTCGGCGGTACCACCCCCACAGGCTAATGGCCCAGGTCCCAGAACCCCGCATCCACCGGGCCTGTCGGTAGCGGGACGTAACGTGATCGCCGATGTCCGCGCACCCGCAACTGTCCTTCGACGAGCTGCTCACCGCCGAGGAAGTCCCGCTGCACCAGGTGACTTTCGTCGTCGTCGACCTGGAGACCACCGGCGGTGACCGCAACGAGGACGCGGTGACCGAGATCGGCGCCGTCAAGGTCCGCGGCGGCGAAGTGCTCGGCGAGTTCGCCACGCTGGTCAACCCGGAGCGCGGCATCCCGCCCGCTGTCGTGTCGATCACCGGCATCACCGAGGCGATGGTCGTCGAAGCGCCCCGCTTCGACACGGTGCTGCCCGCCTTCCTGGAGTTCAGCCGCGGCAGCGTGCTGGTGGCCCACAACGCGCCGTTCGACATCGGGTTCCTCCGCGCCAACTGCGAGCGGCTCGGGCTGCGGTGGCCGAAGCCGCAGGTGGTGGACACCGTGCGGCTTTCCCGCCGGGTGCTGACCAGGGACGAGACGCCCAACCACAAGCTCGGCACCCTCGCCCGGGTGCTGGGCGCCCGCACCGTTCCGGTGCACCGCGCGCTGGACGACGCGCGCGCCACCGTGGACGTGCTGCACGCCCTGCTGGAGCGGGTGGGCGCGCTCGGGGTGCGAACGCTGGAGGACCTGCTCGGTCACCTGCCCGATGTCGCGCCGCAGCAGCGGCGCAAGCGCAGCCTCGCCGACGGGCTGCCGAACTCGCCGGGCGTCTACCTCTTCCGCGGGCCGAAGGACGAGGTGCTCTACGTGGGCACGGCGACCGACCTGCGACGGCGCGTCCGGCAGTACTTCACCGCCGGGGAGCGGCGCAGCCGCGTCAAGGAGATGGTGCTGATCTCCGAGCGGGTCGATCACGTGGAGTGCGCTCACCCGCTGGAGGCCGAGGTGCGGGAGCTGCGGCTGCTGGCCGCGCACCAGCCGCGCTACAACCGGCGGTCGAAGTTCCCGCAGCGCGCTTGGTGGGTGGTGCTGACCGACGAACCGTTCCCCCGCCTGTCGGTGGTGCGCGTCCCGAAACCCGATGCGCTGGGGCCGTTCGGCTCCCGCCAGGCGGCGGCCGCCGCCGTCGAGGCGCTGCAATCCGCCGCGCCGGTGCGCCGGTGCACCGAACGCATCTCGGCGCGCGAACCCAGCGGCCGCCCGTGCGCCCTGTACGAGCTGGGGCGCTGCGGAGCGCCTTGCGCGGGGCGGCAGAGCGCCGCCGAGTACGAGCCCGCGGTGATCTCCATCCAGGACGTCATCCGCGGCCGCAGCTCGGATCTGCTGGAGCAGCTGCGGGGCGAGCTCGACCGGCTGTCCGAGGCACAGCGCTTCGAAGACGCCGCCGTGCACCGCGACCAGCTGGCCGCGCTCGTGCGGTCGTTGGACCGCGGGCAGCGGCTGGCCGCCCTGACCGGCGTGCCCGAGCTCGTGGCGGCCCGGCCGGACGGCCGCGGCGGCTGGCACCTGTCGGTGATCCGGCACGGGCGGCTCGCGGCCGCGGGCAACGCGCGGCGCGGCGTCCCGCCGATGCCGGTCGTGGACCTGCTGCAGGCATCGGCGGAGACCGTCATCCCCGGCGCCGGGCCGCTGCACGGCACGACGGCCGACGAGGCGCGCGTCGTCTACCGCTGGCTCACCACCGGGGGCACCCGGATGGTCCGGTGCAGCATCCCGTGGGCCGAACCGGCCGGTGCCGCCGGATCCTGGCGCACCTGGCTGGAGAAGGCCACCACCGGCCGGACCCCCTACGCCGCCATCGACTGACGGCCGAGCTCACCCGGTGACGTCCAGGGCGGCGATCACCTTCGTCGGCCGGATGCGGACCACCAGCTCGCCAGGCACGGCGTTGCGGCGGCCGAACTCCTCCGCCCGGTCCCGGCCCATGTAGCGGCCGCCGATCTCGGTCGCCGTCCGCAACAGCTCGCCGGGCTCCTCGGACGTCACCGCGACGCCCTGCACCTGCACGAAGGCGTAAGGCGGCTCTGGCAGGTCGACGCACAGCACGAGCCGCGGATCGCGAGCGATCGCACGGCCCTTCGCGGTGTCCTTGCCGGTGTTGAACACCAAGTCGTCGCCGTCCAGCACGAACCACACCGGCGCGACCAGCGGTCGCCCGTCGCTCGCGGTGAAGCCAAGCTTGCCGGTGCGGGTGCCCGCTTCGAGGAAGGCGCGGATTTCTGGATCCCTGATCGTTGCCACGCCGGAGAACGTAGTCGCCCCTGGCCCGCCGCGCGATCGCTCCGAAAGCAACGAGGCCCGGCACCCTCTCGGGTACCGGGCCTCGTGCGTGCTCGTCTTACTCGGTGGGCTGCTGCGGCTTGCCCGCCGTCAGCTCGCGCTCCGCGTCGCGGGCCACGTCGTCGTGCCGAGCGCGCTCCAGCGCTGCGGTCTCCTCGGACGGGTCCGGGGTGAGCAGGCTGCCCTTCACCGGGCGGCCGGCCGCGCCGAGCTTGTTCATCTTCTTCGGCACCGGAGCGCCCTGGTAGGGCAGCGCCTCCGGGTGGCCGTGGTCGTCCACCGGGCCCAGCGGCTGGTGGACCTCGATGAACTCGCCGTGCGGCAAGCGCTTGATGATGCCTGTCTCGACGCCGTGGTCCAGCACCTCGCGGTCGCTGTGCTGCAAGCCCAGGCAGACCCGGTAGGTGATGTAGTACGCCAGCGGCGGGAGAACCAGCAGGCCGATGCGGCCGGCCCAGGTCATCGCGTTCAGCGAGATGTTGAACTGGAACGCGACGATGTCGTTCGCACCCGAGATCATCAGCACGCCGAACAGCGTCAGCGCCATCATGCCGAGGCCGGTGCGGACCGGCGCGTCACGCGGCCGCTGGAGCAGGTTGTGGTGCGCGTTGTCCTTGCTGAGCTTGCGCTCGATCAAGGGGTAGGTCATCAGCAGCGTGAACAGGATGCCCATGCCGATGACACCGGCGAAGAACACCGGCGGAACCGTGTACGGCCCGAGGTAGAGCTCCCACGCGGGCCAGATCCGCAGGATGCCGTCCGCCCAGATCAGGTACCAGTCGGGCTGCGAGGCCGCCGACACCTGGGAGGCGTTGTACGGGCCGATGTTCCAGACCGGGTTGATCTGGAAGACGCCGGCCAGGATCGCGCAGACGCCGGTGACCAGCGCGAAGAACGCGCCGCCCTTGAGCGCGAAGGTCGGCATGATCCGGACGCCGACGACGTTGTTCTCCTTGCGCCGCACGCCGGGGAACTGGGTGTGCTTCTGGTACCAGACCAGCGCCAGGTGCACCGCGACCAGGCCGAGCATGACGCCCGGGATCACCAGCACGTGCAGCACGTACAACCGCGGGATGATCTCCGTGCCCGGGAACTCACCGCCGAACAGCGCCCAGTGGATCCAGGTGCCGAGCACCGGGATCGACAGCACGATGCCGGACAGGGTGGCGCGGATACCGGTGCCGGAGAGCAGGTCGTCCGGCAGCGAGTAGCCGAAGAAGCCCTCGAACATGCCCAGCATGAACAGCAGGGCACCGATGGTCCAGTTGCTCTCGCGCGGGCGGCGGAAGGCACCGGTGAAGAACACCCGGAACATGTGCGCCGCCATCGCCGCGACGAACAGCAGCGCCGCCCAGTGGTGCAGCTGCCGGATGAACAGGCCGCCGCGCACCTCGAACGAGATGTTCAGCGTCGTCTCCATCGCCCGGGACATCGGGACGCCCTGGAGGTTCTGGTAGACGCCGTTGTAGACGACCTCCTCCATGGAGGGGTCGAAGAACAGCGTCAGGTAGACGCCCGTCACGATCAGGATGATGAACGTGTAGAGCGCGATCTCCCCGAGCAGGAACGACCAGTGCGTGGGGAAGACCTTGTTGAGCTGCCGCCGCATGCCCTTGGCCAGCTGGTACCGCGAGTCGAGCTCGTCGGCCGCGGTGGCCACCTTGCGGTACGCAGCGCTCTCCGACTTCGTCGGTTGAGTGATCGAACTCATGCGTTACGCTCCCAGTATGCCGGGCCGACCGGTTCGATGAAGTCGCCCTTGGCCACGAAATAGCCCTCTTCGTCCACCGCGATCGGCAGCTGGGGCAGTGCCCGGGTGGCCGGACCGAACACCGGTTTGGCGTAGGTGTTGACCACGTCGAACTGCGACTGGTGGCACGGGCAGAGCAGGCGCCCGGTCTGCTGCTCGAACAGCGAGGTCGGGCAGCCGACGTGGGTGCAGATCTTCGAGTAGGCGTAGTAGTCGCCGTAGTTGAAGTCTTCCTGCCCCTTGCGCTTGACCGGCTGGCTGCCGGGGCGAAGCCGGATCAGCATGACCGGCGCGTCGCCCTTCTTCATCGATGCCTCGAGCTCGTGCTCGTCGTGCCGCATGGACTCGCGGAACGGGAAGACGGTCTCGAAGCCACCCGCGTCGATGTCCTCCGGCCGCAGCAGGGAGATCTCGTGCGGGTTGCCCGTGTTGCGGCGCAGGTAGGTCTTCTCGCCGTTCTCCGACAGCCACTCGGTGTGCTGCAGCGACTCCGGGCCCTCGGTCGCCCACGGGTCGCGGACCAGGCCGCCGATGGCGAACACGCCCGCGCCGACGCCGAACGCACCGGCGCCGAAGCCCGCGGTGCGGCGGATCATCGACCGGCGGGAGATGCCGCTGCGGACGCCCGAGTCGGCGAGCAGCGCGGCGGTGGTCTGTCGGTCGACCTCGTCGGAGCCGTGACCGTCGTGCCGCTGCTGGACGGCGACCTCGTGCGGGATGAACTTCTTCTGGTACTGCACGACGCCGATGCCGACGGCCAGGATCGACAGGCCGAAGAAGAAACCGATCAGCGGGTTGTACAGCGAGTAGATGAAGTGCGCGCGCTCGTCCGACGGCGGCTGGTAGCTCCACGGCCAGAACACGAAGACCGCGATGAACGCCAGCGCCGACAGCCCGGCGAGGGTGAACCAGGCGGCGACCGCGCGCTCCGCGCGGCGCTCGGCCCGGGTCCCCTGGACGGGGAAGTTGTCCCGGTACTCGACGAGCTCGACGTCGTCGAGCGCCAAGCCCAGCCGGACCTTCTCGTCGCGGCTCATCTCGGCCAGTTCGGCCTCTGTGTATTCCTTCTTCTGCTCACTCATGCCCTGGCTCCGATCCACAGGGTGAGGCCGATCAGCGCGCCGAGCCCGACCACCCAGGCGATGACGCCTTCCGGCCCGGGCCCGTAGCCGCCCAGGTCGTTGCCACCCGGGTTGTTGTTTCCGTCGGTGACCGACTTGATGTAGCCGATGATGTCCTGCTTCTCCTCCGGCGTGAGCTGCCGGTCCGAGAACTTCGGCATGTTCTGCGGGCCGGTGAGCATCGCCTCGTAGATCTCGCGCTCGGTCGCCTCGTGGAGGTTCGGCGCGAACTTGCCGGAGGACATCGCGATGCCGCGCCCGGTGAAGTTGTGGCAGGACGCGCAGTTGAGCCGGTAGAGCTCGCCGCCGCGCGCGGTGTTGCCGCCCTGCAGCGCCTCGCCCGTCTTCTTCGGCGACTCCGGCCCACCGCCGTAGGTCTGCACGTAGGCGGCGAGCGCGTCGATCTCTTCCGGGTTGAACTTCGGCGGCTTGCGCGTCGCCTGCGCTTCCTGGCGGACCATCGGCATCCGGCCGGTGGCGACCTGGAAGTGCACGGCGGCCTCGCCGACGCCGACCAGGCTCGGACCGCGGTCCTGGACGCCCTGCAGGTTCGAGCCGTGGCAGGAGATGCAGGCGTTGTTGTAGAGCTGCTCGCCCTGCCTCACCAAAGCCGGGTCCGCAGCGGCGTGCGCGGTCTGCGGCTCGGGAGTCACGACGGTGTACAGCCCACCGGCACCCACCAGCGCGATGCCCAACGCCAGTACACCGGAGATCCGCCGCTTAAGCTTCGAGCCCGCGCGGTTCCGTTTCTTGTTGGTGGTCATGAGAGCGGCAACCCTTGCTGTCCGGTTCGGGGTGTTCGGTTTCGACCTCGTTCGAGAAGCCGATCACAGGGACCTTGCTTCATGGGCCAAGGACCCTGCTTCATCCATCAGGGGACGAGGTAGATCACGGCGAACAGCCCGATCCACACGATGTCCACGAAGTGCCAGTAGTACGACACCACGATGGCCGCGATGGCCTGGGCCGGCGTGAACTTGCTGAGCTTCGTCCGGATGATCAGGAAGACGAAGGCGATCAACCCACCGATGACGTGCAGACCGTGGAAGCCGGTCGTCATGTAGAAGACCGTGCCGTACGCCGACGAAGCGATCGTGGTCGCGTGCTCGGTGACCAGGGTGTAGTACTCACCGGCCTGCCCGAGCACGAAGATCGTGCCCATGATCAGGGTGATCACGTACCACCGGCGGAGACCGAAGACGTCACCGCGCTCCGCCGCGAACACGCCCCACTGGCAGGTGAACGAGGACGCCACCAGGATGATCGTGAACGGGAGGGCGTACGGGAGGTTCAGCTCGGTGGGCGGTGGTGGCCACTCGCCCTCGCTCTGCGCCTTCACCGTGAAGAACATGGCGAAGAGCCCAGCGAAGAACATCAGCTCGCTGGCCAACCAAACGATGGTGCCTACGCTGACCATGTTCGGCCGGTTCAGCGAATGCACGCGTTGACTGATTGAGGGCGCTGCCGTTGTCACGCGACGCATTATGTCTTGCACGTTTTCCCCTCGCGCCTTCGGGTCCGGCCGTCCGCCGGAGGGTGATCGGATTGCAACCCGGAGGTAACGCACCGTGAAAGGCATCCGCGCGAGCTGGTCGGCCTTCAGAGCGGGCCGCCGCGCCCGGAGCAGGCCCGTGATCAGCATCGACGACCCCAGCCTGGAGATCGTCGTGACCGCGTTCGACGAAACCGAGGCGGCCTCGGCCGTCCTCGCGCGGTCGGCCCGCTGGCACCCCGGACTACCTGCGGTGTTGCGCCACCACCTGGCCCTCCCGGAGCACTCGATCGAGTCGGCACGGGCCCTGCTGGACGCCGACGGCTGGTCCGTTCGCCCTGGTGGGCGCGGTGAAGAGCACGCCGCGCCGGGCCTGGCCGCACTGATCGCGCTCCGTGTCCAGCAACTCGATGCGTTGCATTGCTCACAGGAGAGCTCCCGGATGGCCGGTCTCGCCCAGCGGCACGGCGGCGAATCCTTCGGCTGGGACGCGCTGCAACCCGCCGCGGACCGGCCGAGCTGATCGACTTCCGGTTGATCGATTTGCCCGGGCGGCTACTGTTCGCCCCGGTCGGGCCGATAGCATCCGACGGACCCATCCTGCGCCGACCAGCGAGGAGCTAGTGATGAGCACACCGACCACGAACGTTCTCGTGTTCAGCCATCGCCCCGAGGTCCGGGAGGCGATCATCACAGCGATCGGGCGCCGCCCGGCCCCGGATCTCGCGCGGCTGCACTACGTCGAGGCCGGCACCGTCGCGGACGTGCTCAGCGAGGTCGACGCGGGACGCGTGGACCTGGTGATCCTGGACGGCGAGGCGCAGCCGACCGGCGGCATGGGCGTGTCCCGGCAGCTGAAGAACGAAATCGAGCAGTGCCCGCCGGTGGTGGTCGCGGTGCGCCGCAAGGACGACCGCTGGCTGGCGACCTGGTCCCAGGCCGACGCGGTCCTGGTGCACCCGCTGGACCCGCTCGCCGCCGCGGAGACGGTCGCGGAGGTCCTGCGCTCGCAGGGCAAGCCGGTACCCGCCTGACCGCGCGTTGCGGGATGATTTGCGCAGCGGCGCGGCCACCCGGGCGGGAGGCACCGCCGCTGCGGGGCGCGCGGCCCCGGGCCGCCGCTCGCTGAAGACCCGCTCGCTGAAGACGGAGTGAAGAACGTGGGAACCAAGGCGGGAAACTGGGCGGGACTGCTGGGCAGCCTCGTCGCGGGTGAGGATCTCTCCGCGGAGGACACCGCCTGGGCGATGGACCTGATCATGTCCGGCGAGGCCAGCCCCGCGCGGATCGCGGCCTTCGTGGTCGCGCTGCGCGCCAAGGGCGAGACGCCCGCCGAGGTCCGCGGCATGGCCGACGCCATGCTCGCGCACTCTCGGCCCCTTGAGATCACGCAGCGCGCGGTGGACATCGTCGGCACCGGCGGCGACCGCTCCGGCAGCGTGAACATCTCCACGATGGCCGCGATCGTGCTCGCCGCCTCCGGCGTCACCGTGGTCAAGCACGGCAACCGGGCCGCCTCGTCGAAGTGCGGCACGGCGGACGTGCTGGAGGAGCTCGGCGTCGCCATCGACCTGGTGCCCGAAGGCGTGCGGCGCTGCATCGACGAGGTCGGCATCGGCTTCTGCTTCGCGCCGGTGTTCCACCCGGCGTTCAAGCACGCGGGCGGGCCCCGCCGCGAGATCGGCATCCCGACGGCGTTCAACGTGCTCGGGCCGCTGACCAACCCGGCGCGGCCGGCGGCCGGCCTGATCGGCTGCGCCGACCCGCGGATGGCGCCGGTGGTGGCCGAGGTGTTCGCCGCCCGCGGCAATTCCGCGCTGGTGGTGCGCGGCGACGACGGCATGGACGAGATCACCACCACGGCCGCCAGCACGGTGTGGGCGGTGCACGACGGCACGGTCCGCGAGGACCGGCTCGACCCGCGCGACTTCGGCATCCCCCTCAGCCGCCCGGAGGACCTGCAGGGCGGCGACGCGATGGTCAACGCGAAGGCGGTCCGCGACCTCCTGGCCGGTGCCAAGGGCCCGGTGCGGGACGCTGTGCTGCTCAACGCGGCCGGCGCGGCCGTGGCCTACGACGGGCCGGGAACGGATCTCAGCGGCCAGCTCAGCGCCGGTTTGGAGCGCGTCGCGAACGCGATCGACTCCGGTGCCGCCGCGGACCTCCTCGACCGCTGGGCGGCCCGCTCCAGCGCTCTCCGCGCCCAGCTCGGCGCCTGAACCGCTCGTGAGCGCGGAAGCCGGTTCTCACCGGGGCGAACGCTCACGAGGGGTCGGTCACTGGTCTTCGAGCCCGATGGAGAACGCGGCCTCGGTGTCCTTGCGGGAGTAGGAGCGGAACGCGATGTGGGTGTCGGTGCCCAGGACGCCCTCGACCTTGTTGATCCGGCCCGGCACGATCTCGGCCAGGTCCTCGTGGCGGGACACCCGCAGCATCGCGATCAGGTCGACGTCGCCCGCGCAGGAGTAGACCTCGTCCACGCCGTCGAGGTCGGCGATCTCCTGGGCCGCCTCGGTCAGGCGGTCGGCGGCGGTCTGGATCAGCACGATCGCGGTGATCACGACAAAAACCTCCTGCTGCGGGTTCGCGGCCTCTGAAGGCGCTGGAAAAGATCCTATCGGGTCGTTTCGGGATGCGGCGTCAGCCGCATGCGGTGCGGGACCCAGCTCGCACCGCCACGCACGCCGATCGACGAAATCGCCCCTGAACCGGCGCAGGCCCCCGGGTCCGGTGGACTCGGGGGCCTGCGTTCGGTGCGTTCGTCAGTGGTCGCTCTGGCCGGTGTGGTACTCGAACACCAGGCCCGCGACCATGATCAGCACGAAGCCGACGGCGATGACGATCATCCACACGTGGAAGAACGCCAGGGCGAGGCCGGCGAAGGCGGCGGAGGCCGCCAGGCCCACCGGCCAGTAGCTGCCCGGGCTGAAGAAGCCCAGCTCGCCGGCGCCGTCGCTGATCTCGGCGTCGGGGTTGTCCTCCGGCCGGTCCTCGATGCGGCGAGCCACGAACGAGAAGTAGCTGCCGATGATCAGGGACAGACCGCCGACCAGGATCAGCGCCACGGTGCCGACCGGCTCCTTGGCCCAGACCCCGTACACGATCGCGGACAGGAAGAAGAAGATGGTGATGTAGTTGAAGATCTTGGATTCGACCTTCATGGAGTCCTCGCTCTCACGCCGTACGCCCTGCCGAGGGCACTCCTACTTGGCCCCGACCTGACCGGACGGCACGCCGCCGGTGCGCTCGGTGTTGAACGGAACGCCGGTCACCGCGTGCGGGGTGCACAGCTCGCCGCAGTTCATGGAGCCGAGCGCCTCGGCGGCGGTGTACGGCTGGCCGGTCTGCGGGTTGACCTGCGTCCGCAGCTGCATGTACCGGTCGAACTTGTCCTGGGACAGCGCCCGCACCTCGAAGTTCATCATCGAGTGGTACGTGCCGCACAGCTCCGCACACCGGCCGACGAAGGAACCTTCGCGGTTGATGGTGTTCTGGAAGATGTTGTCCTGGTTGTTCTTGTCCGGGTACGGGAAGGTGTCCCGCTTGAAGTGCCACTCCGGAACGAAGAACGAGTGGATCACGTCGGTCGCGGAGATGCTGTACTCGACCCGCTCGTCGACCGGGACGACCAGCAGCGGGATCTCGCTGCTGCTGCCGATGGTGCGCACCGGCTGCCCGTCCGGGGTCTTGTACTCCGGGTAGTTGAACTCCCAGTTCCACTGGAACGCGACCACGTTCACCCGCTGATCGGGGTTGGCCGGCTTGGCCAGCACCGTGTTCTGGGTGACCGCCGTGAAGTAGAACAGCACGACGACCAGAACGAACGGGATCGCCGTGTAGATCAGCTCCAGCGGCAGGTTGTACTGGAACTGCCGGGGCAGCTCCTCCTGGCCCTTCTTCCTGCGGTGGAAGGCCACCGTCCAGAAGATCAGGCCCCACACCATCACACCGACCGCGAGTGCCGCGATCACCGACCAGGTCCACAGGTTCCGCATCGCCTCGGCCTGCGGGGTGACACCCTCTGGCCAGCCGAACCGCAGGACCTCGTCGGTCGTGCAGCCCGTGGCCGCGACACCAACCAGGCCGATCAGACCAGCGACCTTGACCAGCCGTGGCACTCGGGTCCCCTCCTTCAGGCCCACTGCGCGACGCCTCCTCGTGCAAAGCTCTCCACTGCGGCCTGGTGATCACGGCCTCGTCCTGAGACGACACCGGGGATCTGCCGCCGGAATCCTGCGCAGAGCCTAGCCCAGGTGTAGCCGCGATACTGCTCCGGGGGCGTAGATCGCTGCCAGGTGCGCGAGCGCAGCCTCCGCGGGCCCCCGCGCGTGCAGCGCGCGGCCGGACGGACGGCATACTGGGGCGAGCTGTGGGGGGCTGAAGACGACACCGCCGATTCGAAGAGGTGCACCAGACGCGTGTGCGGCCTGCTTGGACTCATTTGTCCCACCGAAGAGAACGCCGGCTTCGCCGTTAACGCGGTGGCCAATGCGCTGCCGTGTCAACGACACCGGGGCCCGGACGAAAGCGACACTTGGCACGGCGGCGAGGTGGTCTTCGGCTTCAACCGGCTGTCGATCATCGACCTGGAGCATTCGCACCAGCCGCTGACCTGGGGCCCACCGGAGACCCCGCAGCGCTACACCATCAACTTCAACGGTGAGATCTACAACTACCTGGAGCTGCGCGCCGAGCTGATCGAGCGGTTCGGGGCCCGGTTCAGCACCGACGGCGACACCGAGGTGATCGTCGCCGCGTACCACTACCTCGGTACCTCGGTGGTCGGCCGGCTGCGCGGCATGTTCGCGTTCCTCATCTGGGACAACGAGCGCAAGGTGGTCTTCGGGGCGCGCGACCCGTTCGGCATCAAGCCGCTGTTCTACGCGGCCGGGCCGGGTGGCGTGGCGTTCGCCAGCGAGAAGAAGAGCCTGCTGAGCCTGGCCAGCACGCTGCGGATCGCCGAGGAGCTGGACCACAAGGCGCTGCAGCACTACATGGTGCTTCAGTACGTGCCGGAGCCGGAGACGCTGCACCGGCAGATCCGCCGCATCGAGTCGGGCACCTCGTTCACCGTGTCCCCGGGCGGGCAGCTGGTCACCGAGCGGTACTTCCAGCCGAACTTCCAGTCCCGGCCGGTCAACACCGACGCCGACGCGCGGCGCCTGCACGACGAGATCGTCAACGTGATGCGCGACTCCGTCGCCAAGCACATGCGCGCGGACGTCACCGTCGGCTCGTTCCTCTCCGGCGGCATCGACTCCACGGCCATCGCGGCGCTGGCCAAGGAGCACAACCCGAACCTGATCACCTTCACCACCGGCTTCGAGCGGCAGGGCTACTCGGAGGTGGACGTGGCCGCCGAGTCGGCCGCGGCGATCGGCGTCAAGCACGTGGTCCGCACCGTCTCCGCCGAGGAGATGATGGAGACGCTGCCGCTGATCATCTGGTACCTCGACGACCCGGTGGCCGACCCGGCGCTGGTGCCGCTGTGGTTCATCGCCCGGGAGGCCCGCCAGCACGTCAAGGTGGTGCTCTCCGGCGAGGGCGCCGACGAGCTGTTCGGCGGCTACACGATCTACCGCGAGCCGCTGTCGCTGGCGCCGTTCGAGAAGGTGCCGGGCGCGCTGCGCAAGGCGATGGGCAAGGTCTCCACCGCCATCCCGGAGGGCGTGCGCGGCAAGGACCTGCTGCGCCGCGGGGCGCTGAGCCTGGAGGAGCGCTACTACGGCAACGCGCGCATCTTCCGCGACGACCAGCTCCGCAACGTGATGCGCAGCTTCGACCCGGGCGTGTCGCACAAGGACGTCACGGCCGGCCCGTACCGGCAGTCGGCGGGCTGGGACCCGGTGACGCGGATGCAGCACGTGGACCTGTTCACCTGGCTGCGCGGCGACATCCTGGTCAAGGCCGACAAGATGACGATGGCCAACTCGCTGGAACTGCGGGTGCCGTTCCTGGACCCGGAGGTGTTCCGGGTCGCCAGCACCATCCCGCTGGAGCAGAAGATCACCCGGGAGACCACGAAGTACGCGCTGCGCCAGGCGATGTACCAGGTGGTGCCCGCGCACGTGATCAACCGGCGCAAGCTCGGCTTCCCGGTGCCGATCAAGCACTGGCTGCGCGACGAGATGCACGACTGGGCGCGCAACATCATCCAGCAGTCGCAGACCGACCACCTGCTCGACCGCACGGCGGTGCTGCAGCTGCTGGAGGAGCACCGCTCCGGGGTGCTGGACCACAGCCGCCGCCTGTGGGCGCTGCTGGTGTTCATGCTCTGGCACGGGATCTTCATCGAGGGCCGCCTGTCCCCCGAGGTCCCGGAGCCCCACTACCCGGTCCGCCTCTGACGGCTTCCGCGAAACGGCCCGCTCACCTCGTGGTGGGCGGGCCATTTCTGTTGTCGGGCCGGGGCGGATGAACGTTCCGCCTGGCTGAGCCCGTGCGTGTTTTGTGTCGCCATAGCAGCACAAAGCACGCACGGGTCGCGCGCTGCCGGTCAGCCGCAGTGCTCGAAGGGGCTGGCGTAGGACTTGTCACCCACCGAGCCGCCCCACTTGACGCAGGTCGTGCCCGCCTCCTGGCGGACCGGACCCGCGTAGTACGTGAAGTTGCCGGAGTCGGTCGCCCGGGTCTTCCCCTGCACCTCCAGGAACGCCGCCGTCGGCGAGGCGGTGCCGAGTGAGGTCGCCTTCAGCGTCACGACGCAGTTGTTCTTGTTCGAGGCGTTGTAGAGCAGGTAGACCGTGCCCGCGCCGGACAGGCCCGCCTCGTCGATCACGCTGTAGCCGGCCCCGCACACCTCGGTCGGCGAGTACGGGTTGCCGTTGCAGTTGTTCTTGCTGGTGAACGACGTGTGGCCGTAGTAGGGCACCGCGACGCCGTTGAGCGTCGCCTTGACCACGGCGCCGTTGAGCCGCTGTTCGTAGTGCAGGTGGGGACCGGTGACGCCGCCGGTCGCGCCCGCCGTGCCGATCTTCGTGCCCAGGCTCACCTGCTGCCCCACCGACACGCTCTGGGTGGACAGGTGGGCGTAGCGGGTCCGCCAGCCGCTGCCGTGGTCGATCTCGACCCAGCGGCCGTAGCTGACGTCGCCCTCGTTCGCCACCCGGGTCACGGTGCCGGCCGCCGAGGCCAGCACCGGCATCCCGGTGATGCCGGACTTCTGGAAGTCCACCGAGTACTGCGGGTTGTGACCGCTGAAGGTCGCGGCCGTCAGGGTCTGCCCGCACTGGAATGGGACCTGGAAGTTCGGTGCGGCGGACGCGGGCGCCTGCCCGAACCCGACCACGCCGAGCGCGGCGAGCACCACCGCCGCCAGGCCCGTGCCTAATCGTCGAAACATGAACCACCTCCTGCACCAGGGGGATTCATGCGATCACGGCGGGTCGGGCAAGAACAGACCTGTTAGGAGGATTCGTGGTTAATCTTTCCCGTCGTCAGCCAGACCGCGGTGTCGGCGGGCAGCGTCCCGCTCCAGTCGGCCGCGCCGTCGCTGCGCAGCAGCAGGTCTCCCGGCAGGTCCAGCTCGACGGGCGAGGCGCCGAAGTTCACCGCGCACGCGAAATCCGGTTCCCGGCGGAAGATCAGCACGCCTTCCGGCGCGTCGAGCCACTGCAAGGTGCCGTCGCCGAGCGCCGGATTACCGCGCCGCAGGGCCAAAGCGTCGCGGTAGGTCCGCAGCACCGAGCCGTCGCGGGCGTCCTGCGCGGCCACAGTCGACTCCGCCCACTCCCCCGGCACCGGGAGCCAGCTGTCCGCCGAGCCGAAGCCGAACGGCGGCCGATCGCCGGACCACGGGATCGGCACCCGGCAGCCGTCGCGGCCCCGATCGGTGCGGCCGGAGCGCTCCCAGATCGGGTCCTGCCGCACCTCGTCGGGCAGGTCCAGCACCTCGGGCAGGCCGAGTTCCTCGCCCTGGTAGACGTACACCGAGCCGGGCAGGGCGAAGCTGAACAGGGCGGCGGCGCGGGCCCGCCGCGTCCCCGGCTCGCCGTCGCCGTAGCGGGTCACCGGTCGCGACACGTCGTGGTTGCCGAGCACCCACGTCGTGGTGGCGCCGACCCGGGCGGTGGTGGCCAGCGATTCCTCGACCACGGCCCGGAAACCGGCCGCCGACCACGGCGCCTCCAGCAGCGCGAAGTTGAACGCCTGATGCAGTTCGTCGGGCCGGACGTAGCGCGCCAGCCGCTCGCTGGTCGACGCCCAAGCCTCGGCCACCCCGATGCGCGCGCCCTCGTAGGAGTCGAACAGCTGCCGCCAGTCGCGGTAGATCTCGTGCACCTCGTCCTGGTCGAAGTACGGCAGTTCGCCGCGCCCCAGCAGGGAGATCTGCTTGTCCAGCCCGGTGTCCGGCAGGTCCGGGTGCTTGATCATGCCGTGCGCGACGTCGATCCGGAAGCCGTCGACGCCGCGGTCCAGCCAGAACGCCAGCACCTTCCGGAAATCCGCGCGCACCTGGTGGTTCCGCCAGTTCAGGTCGGGCTGCTCCGGCGCGAACAGGTGCAGGTACCACTGGCCGTCGGCGAGCCTGGTCCACGCCGGACCGCCGAAGATGGATTCCCAGTCGTTGGGCGGGAGTTCGCCGTCCTCGCCCCGCCCGTCCCGGATGACGTAGCGATCCCGGGCCGTGGCGCCGGGGGCGGCCGCCAGCGCCTCGGCGAACCACGGGTGCCGGTCGGAGGTGTGGTTGGGCACCACGTCGACCAGGACCCGCAGCCCGAGCGAATGCGCCTGCGCGAGCAGCTCGTCGAAGTCGGTCATCGTGCCGAACATCGGGTCCACGTCGCAGTAGTCGGCCACGTCGTAGCCGCCGTCCGCCATCGGAGACGGGTAGAACGGGGTCAGCCACACCGCGTCGACGCCGAGCCGCACCAGGTGCGGTAACCGGTCGCGCACCCCGGCCAGGTCTCCGATGCCATCGCCGTCGCTGTCGGCGAAGCTGCGCACGTAGACCTGGTAGACGACCGCGTCCCGCCACCAGTTCTGAGACATCTCTGCTCCCGTCTTCGGACTTGCTTCCGGTCGTGCCTTCGGTCGGGTGCACGCGGGCAGCGGCGATTTCGCGCGAAATCGGCGTTCCCCACGCCCGCCGGGTGGCGATTTCGCGCGAAATCACCACCGCGTCGAGGTCAGATCCGCCGGGTGGATTCCCGGGCGATGAGGGTCGGGCGGAACATGCGGCTGAAGCCCGCCGAGCTGCGCCCCGGCTCGTCCGGGTCGAGCTGCCGCGCGAGCTCGTCGACCGCCGCGGCGGCCATGTCGTGGATGGGCTGCGCCAGCGTGGTGAGCGCGGGCTGGCAGTACGCGGCCAGCGGGATGTCGTCGAAGCCGACCACCGAGAGGTCCTCGGGAGTGCTCAGGCCGCGGCGCTTGGCTTCGCGCATCGCGCCGAGCGCCATGACGTCCGACGAGCAGAGCACCGCGGTCGGCCGCGGGCCGTCGAGCAGCCGGCCCATCGCCTCGGCGCCGCCCTCCGCGCCGAACGGCGCGTTCGCGACGAGCTCCGCGGCCGGCTCGACGCCGGCTTCCTCCAGCGCCGCGGCCCAGCCGGCCCGCTTCAGCCGGGACGGGAGCGCGCGGGCCGGGCCGCTGACGAAGCCGATCCGCCGGTGGCCGAGTTCGAGCAGGTGCGTCGCGGCCGCGTAGCCCGCGAGGTGCTCGTCGACGGTGATGTCCGGGACGTCCAGGCTCGGCGCGCCGCCGTTGACGAACACCATCCGGACGCCTTCGGCGCCGAGTTCCTCGTAGTAGTTGCGGCTCTTGCGCTCGTCGTTGTCCGGGTTGGCGATCTCCGGCGACACGAAGATCATGCCCTCGACGCCCCGCGCCACCAGCATCCGGACGTACTCCCGCTCGGTCATCGCGGCGCGCGTGTTGCACAGCAGCGTCGCGTAACCGGCCAGCGCGGCGCGGCTCTCCAGGGCTTCGGCGAAGGCCGGGAAGACCGGGTTGGACAGTTCCGGCACCAGCAGGCCGACGACGCCGGTGCGGCGCAGCGCGCCGACGCCGCGCGCGGTGTGCGGCATCTGGCTGAGCACTTCGAGCACGCGCTGCCGGGTCTCCTCCTTGATGCCGGCCTTGCGGTTGAGCACCCGGCTCACCGTGGACACGCTCACCCCTGCCGCCTGGGCGATATCGGCCAGACCCGCCACTGCTCCGCTCCTCCGCACCGGGACCGTCTGCCGCCACAATCCTGCACACGGCCGAAATATTTTGCAATCGTCGCGCAACTCAGCTCACCGCTCCGCGACCCATTTATACCTGAACACCTTGACTTGCGTCACATTTCGGGTATGGAATTTAACGCCAGTCGTTCGCAAATTTTTGCAAACAGGAGGTCCGCACATGAGATCAAGGGCCACGGTCGCCGCCGCCCTGGGCCTGGTCGGCGCGCTCACCGCCGGCTGCGGGAGCGACGCCGGGAACGCAGGCGAGGTCGTCTTCTGGGACACCAGCGGATCCGCGGAAAGCCCGGTGTTCGGCGAGATCGCCGCCGAGTGCGGCCGCACCGGCGGCTACCAGGTGCGCGTCGAAGCGGTCGCCTTCGACCAGGCGCTGAACAACTACAAGACCGCGGCGCAGGGCGGGCAGGGCCCCGACGTGCTGCGCGCCGACGTCGGCTGGGTCGCGCAGCTGGCGCAGGCCGGGCTGATCCAAGACCTCTCCGGCACCCCGCTGGCGGCCGACACCGGAGACTTCCTCGCCGCACCGCTGGAATCCACCGAGTTCCAGGGCAAGACCTACGGCGTCCCGCAGGTCACCGACGCGCTCGCGCTGTTCTACAACAAGAAGCAGCTCGCGGAGGCCGGCGTGACCCCGCCGAAGAGCTGGGACGAGCTGAAGGCCGTCGCGCCGAAGCTCGGCGGCGACCGAGCACTGTTCATCAACAACGACGAGTATTACGCGCTGCCGTTCATCTACACCTTCGGCGGCGACCTCGTGGACACCGAGGCGCGGCTGATCACGGTGAACGCGCCGGAAGCGGTGCGCGGCGTGCAGGTCGCCAAGGACCTCATCGACGCGAAGGCCGCCCGCACCGCGCTGGACCAGCCGAACTCCTACAGCAGCATGAAGGCGGCGTTCACCAGCGGCGAGGTCGCGATGGTCATCGACGGGCCGTGGGCGGTCTCGGAGTTCACCGAATCGGAGCCGTTCGCCGACCCGTCGAACCTCGGCATCGCCCCGGTTCCGGGCTCCGCGACGCCGTCGCCGGTGGGCGGGCACGACTACGTGATCCGGCAGGGCAGCGACGCCACCGAGGCATCGGTGAAGTTCGTCCAGTGCATGAGCAGCGCGGAGAACCAGGCGAAGGTCGCGGAGAAGCTCGGACTGCTGCCGACCCGCAAGTCCGCCTACGACGTCCCCGCCGTGGCGCAGAACCCGGTGGTGTCCGCGTTCCGGCCGCTGGCGACCAACGCGCACTCCCGGCCGTGGATCCCGGAGAACAGCGAGCTCCTCGAACCGCTGCAGACCTCCTACGCCGACATCCTGTCCGGGCGCAAGGACGTCCAGAAGGCCTTGGACGAAACGGCGCAGACCTACAAGACCTCGGTCCTGACCGACTACGCGCTGCGCTGAAACCCGGACCGTTCCTCGCGCTCCGCGTGCGATGCGGCGTCCCCCAGAGGGGTGCCGGGACGCAATTTCAATGGAAATCGAACCTCTGATTTCCATTGAAATTGCGGCGGCACGCGGCGTCGGGGCTGCGCGCTCCGCGGCGTGCGGCCGGCGTCGCGTCGGGCGCGAGGACCGGAACCGAATCCACCAACAAAGTTCTGAGGCGGCTTCAATGCGGTTGCGGAATCTCCTGGCGCGGCACTGGTTCGTCTACGCGATGATCTCGCCGGTCGTCGCGGTGCTCGCGCTGCTCGTGGTGTTCCCCCTGCTGCAGGGGTTGTTCTTCTCGTTCACCGACATCAACGACACCAACATCGCCAACCCGGTGCTGGACCGCGAGGCGAGCTACGAGTTCGTCGGGCCGGCCAACTACCTGAACGTGCTCTCCGGCGATCCGGCGTACGGCTCGTTCTGGTCGACGCTGGTGCGCACGCTGATCTGGACCTCCGCGTGCGTGGTCAGCCACTACGCGATCGGGCTGGCGCTGGCGCTGCTGCTCAACCGGCGGATGCGGCTGCGCGGGCTGTACCGGGTGCTGCTGATCCTGCCGTGGGCCGTGCCGGTGTTCATCAGCGCGTTCGCCTGGCGGTACCTGTTCAACGCCGAGTACGGGCTGATCAACTGGGCGCTGGAGTCGGTGGGGCTGCCCGCGCAGGTGTGGCTCGGGCAGTCGGACCTGGCGCTGGTGTCGGTGATCGTCGTGAACGTGTGGCTGGGCGTGCCGTTCATGATGGTGGCGCTGCTGGGCGGCTTGCAGGCCATCCCGGCGGACCTGTACGAGGCCGCGGAGATGGACGGCGCGTCGCCGTGGCACCGGTTCGTGCACGTGACGCTGCCGGGGCTGAGGCCGGTGTCCGGCGCGGTGGTGCTGCTCGGCGTGATCTGGACGTTCAACATGTTCCCGGTCATCTACCTGATCACCGGGAACAACCCGCACACCAGGATCCTGGTCAGCTACGCCTTCGAGCGGTTCTTCGCCGGCGCGACCCGGGATTACGCGATCGCCTCCACCTACGGCGTGCTGATCCTGTCGGTGCTGCTGGTGTTCGCGACGATCTACCGCCGCGCGATGGCCCGGCGGGGAGAGGTGCTCTGAGATGACCATCGACGCAGCATCGCTGCAGGCGACGTCCGCGGCCGCCGAGCCGGGCCGGGGGCGCCGGAGGTCCACGGCGGCGAGCATCGGCCTGCACTCGGCCCTGATCGTCGCGTCGCTGATCGCGGTGTTCCCGGTGTTCTGGGTGGTGGTGGTCTCGTTCAAGCCCAACGCCAAGGCGATCGAAGCCACCCCGACGCTGTTCAACGAGTCCAGTTTGGACAACTACCGGGACGTGCTCGCCGGCGCCAAGGGCGCGTTCCTGAGCTGGTTCGGCAATTCGGTGCTCATCGCGGCGCTGACGACGGTGCTCGGGGTGCTGCTGGCGGCCACCACCGCCTACGCGGCGAGCCGGTTCCGCTTCCCGGGGCGGCGCTGGCTGCTGCTGTCGTTCCTGGTGGTGCAGATGTTCCCGTTCGCGGTGCTGATCGTGCCGCTCTACAACATCCTGCTGGGCCTGGGCCTGCAGGGCAGCGCGTTCGGGCTGGTGCTGGTGTACTGCAGCACCGCGATCCCGTTCTGCACCTACATGCTGAAGGGCTACTTCGACGGAATCCCCGGCGACATCGACGAAGCGGGCCGGGTGGACGGGCTGTCGCCGTTCGGCGTGTTCTGGCGGCTGGTGCTGCCGCTGGCCAAACCCGGGCTGGCGGTGACGGCGTTCTACTCGTTCATCGTGGCCTGGAGCGAGGTGGCGTTCGCGTCGGCGTTCCTGTCGGCCGGCGACCGGTCGAAGACGCTGGCGGTGGGCCTGCAGGTGTTCGTGCAGCAGAACCGCGCCGAGTGGGGCCACCTCGCGGCCGCGTCGGTGCTGGTGGCGGTGCCCGCGGTGATCGTGTTCTACCTGGTCCAGCGCTTCCTCGTCAGCGGCCTCTCGGCGGGCAGCGTCAAGGGCTGAGCCGCCCGGGCGGGGCGCCGGCTCCGGGGGACGGAGCGTGGCGCCGGGTGCGGAGCGTGATCGTTTGTCGGGCCTGCGGCCCGATCCGCACTAGGGTGGGTGGCATGAACGCGTTCAGCCTCAGCGGCGCATCGATGATCCTGGACGGCGGCCTGGCCACCGAGCTGGAAGCACAGGGCCACGACCTGTCCGACGCGTTGTGGTCGGCACGCCTGCTGGCGGACGCGCCGGAGGAGATCGTCGCGGCGCACGCCGCGTTCTTCCGGGCGGGCGCGGAGATCGCGACGACGGCGAGCTACCAGGCGAGCTTCGAGGGGTTCGCCGAGCGCGGCATCGAACGCGCCGACGCGGCGAGGCTGATGCAGCGGAGCGTGGAGCTGGCGCGGCTGGCCGGCGACGTCGAGCCGGGCCGGCACCGCTGGGTGGCGGCGTCGATCGGACCGTACGGCGCGATGCTCGCCGACGGCTCGGAATACCGGGGCCGCTACGGCCTGACCAAGCGCCGGCTGCAGGACTTCCACCGGCCGCGGCTGGAGGTGCTGGCGGAGGTCCGCCCCGACGTCTTCGCGCTGGAGACCGTTCCGGACGTGGACGAGGCGGAGGCGCTGGTGGACGCGATCGACGGCCTGGACGTCCCGGCCTGGCTGTCGTTCACCATCAGCGGCGACCGGACCCGCGCGGGCCAGCCGCTGGCGGAGGCGTTCGCCGTGGCGGCGGGCAGCGACGCGATCATCGCCGTCGGCGTCAACTGCTCGGCGCCGGACGACGTGCTGCCCGCGATCGAAATCGCCCGGGCCGCAACGGAAAAGCCGATCGTCGTGTACCCCAACAGCGGCGAGGGCTGGGATGCGCAGCGGCGCGCGTGGACCGGCCGCGCCCGGCTGTCGGCCGAGGAGGCCCGCGGCTGGCGCGCGGCGGGCGCCCAGGTGATCGGCGGCTGCTGCCGGGTGCGCCCGGAGGACATCGCGGCCGTGGCGGACGCGCTGGTTGATCCGGCCGACTGAGCCGGCGCTGAGCCGATCGCCATCCCGGCCAAACATTTACCGGACAGTTCAACGGCAAGTTCTTTTCCGACGTACCGGATCTGCGGTGCAATGCGTTATCCATTCGTCGGCGGAAGGACGCGCATGCGCCGGATGACGAAGCTCGCGGGGGCGGCGGCCGGGGCCGCGCTGCTGCTGCTGGGCGCCACCCAGACGACCGCGACCAGCGAGCCCCTGGCGATCGCCGGGAAGACGATCTTCACGAAGGGCGAGGGCGGCTACAACTGCTTCCGCATCCCCGCCCTGGTGCGCACGCAGGACCGGAGCACGCTGCTGGCGTTCGCGGAGGGCCGCCACAACAACTGCGACGACACCGGCGACATCGACGTGGTACTCAAGCGCTCGACGGACGACGGGAAGACGTGGCGGCCGCTGGAGCTGGTCACCGATGGCGCCGGCGACACCCGCGGCAACCCGGTGCCGATCGTGGACCGCGCCACCGGCCGGATCTCGTTGCTGACGACGCACAACCCGGGCCCGCAGTGCAGCGGCAACGGCTGCACCCGGACGCCGTTCCTGCAGCACAGCACGAACCCGCAGGGTACGCAGTGGACGAAGCCGGTGGCCCAGCCGCAGCTGACGAAGCCGGAGTGGAACACCTGGTACGCCACCGGTCCGGGCCACGGCCTGCAGATGACCCGGGGCGAGCACGTGAACCGCATGGTGGCGGGCATCAACTTCGAGGGCGAGGGCGGCGTGAAGGGCGCCGGGATCGTCTACAGCGACGACGGCGGGACGAACTGGCGGCTCGGCGCGCTGGACGACCGGACCGGCAAGGCCATCAAGCCGCAGGAGCTGAGCCTGCTGGAAACGGTCGACGCCGAGATCTACGCGGCGGCCCGCAACCAGGACAACTCCGGGACGACGATCGCCGAGGGCAACCGGGCGCACGCGGTCAGCGCGGACGGCGGGGCGACGTTCCGCGCGCCGTTCGAGGTCGTGCCGCAGCTGAAGGGCCCGGTCGTGCAGGGCTCGGTGGTGCGCCTGCGCGCGACGACGGCGGGCGACCCGCACAACCTGATCCTGTTCTCCGGGCCGTACAACACGAATCCGGACATGGACCACCGCCGCCACACGATGCGCATCCGCACGTCGTCGGACGAGGGCGCGACCTGGCAGGAGGTGGGCACGGTCGTGGACGCGACCTGGTCGGCCTACTCGGACCTGATCAACCTGGGCGGCGGCTGGGCCGGCCTGCTCTACGAGGCGGGCTCGCCGAGCTCCGGCGACGCGAACGAGACGATCCGCTACGCGAGGTTCAGCGAGAACGACCTGGCGCGCTGAAAATCCATTGGCACGGCGAGTCCATCGTCCACGGCCATCCCGTCCCGGGTCTTCGGGAGTGGTTGCGCCAGGCGGGTTTCCGGGACGTCGAGACCCGCTGACCGCCGACCACGACCGAGCCCCGCCGGAGCCACGAACGCGGGGCGCCTCCACAGGCGCCCCGCATCCACTGTGGATATACCGGCCGGAACTGCACCAGGATCTCCGGAAGATCAGCCGAGCTTCGCGCCCGCGTGCAGCGCGACACCGGAGTTGGCCGCGACGGTGGCGGTGAACTTGCCGTCCCCGCCGACCTCCACCGCGTCGCCGGTGCACGACCCGCCGGAGAGCTCGCCGGTCATCACGTTGCAGTAGGTTCCCGCGGGCAGCGACGTCTGGAAGGTCTGCGACAGCTCGCCGCCTTCCCGGTTGATCACGACGAACCCGGCGTCCCCGCGCCCGAACGCGATCTGCCCGTTGCCGTTGTCCCACCAGCCGGTGAGCTCCTCGCCCTGCACCGCGGCGTGGAACCCGGCCATCCCCGCGATGATGGCGCGCCGGTGCTCGCACACCCAAGCCGAGTTGTCGCAACTGGCGGCCTCGGTCGTGCCGTCCGCGGCGGCGGGCGGCCCGGCGTCGGGGTTGTCGAAGGCGAAGCTGGAGATCAGCTGCGGCGTCCCGTACGGGTAGGCCAGCTCGAACGCGACGGCCAGGTCGTAGGTGACGCCGTCCTTGTAGGTCAGCGTCGGCGAGCTGCGCTGCGTGTCGTGGTTGTCGATGAAGACCACGGCCTGCTCGCTCGGCAGCGGCATCTGGTCCGGCAGGTTCGCCAGCCCTGCCAGCGAACCGTTCTTGAACGCGTTGGCGACCGTGCCGTAGTAGGCGAATTCGGTGACGTCGCCGTTGCCGGCGTACTCCCCCGCCGTCGTCGTGCCGTCCGCGATCACCTCCTGGAAGACGTACGGCTTGGCGCCCGTCCCCGGAACGTTCTGCAGCGACCCGAAGATCGCGCCGACGTCCTCCGGCGGCATGTGCTTGACACCGTCCACCCGGAACCCGGAAACGCCCAGGCCCACCAGGTCGTTGAGGTAGGCGATCTCGGTGTTGCGCACGTATTCGGACTCGGTCGCGAGGTCGGCGAGCCCGACGAGCTCGCAGTTGCGCACCTCCCACTTGTCGTTGTAGTTGGCGATGTCCCGGCGGCAGCCGTGGAAGTCGGCGTCCGAGTAGACGCCCGGGTAGTCGTACTTCGAGTAGGACGAGCCGCCGCTGCCCGGCCCGCTGCCGGCCGATCCGGTGCCGCTCATGTGGTTGACCACGGCATCGGCGTAGATCTGCACGCCCGCGGCGTTGCAGGCCTGCACCATCGCGGCGAACTGCTCCCGGTTGCCGCGCCGGGACTGCAGCTGGTAGCTCACCGGCTGGTAGTCCTGGTACCAGGGGTGGCCCGCGTCGGCGAGCACCACGTGCTCCTGCGGCGGCGACACCTGCACCGCGCCGAATCCCTTGGGGCCCAGGAAACTCGTGCACTCCTGCGCGATGGAATCCCACGGCCACTGGAACATCTGGATGATCGGGCCGCGCACCGGCGCGGCGGCGGGCGCCGCCGGCAGGCCCGCCGCGGCGGGCACCAGGGCCGTGCCGCCGAGCACCGCGGCCAGCAGCAACAACGGCATTCGCATGACAACCTCCTCTGCGTCGAGTGGGTCGCCTACGATCACATTTTCTTGCAGATGTTAAGTCAATACACCATCTGCACCAGCATTCACCTGCCCAAATCACTGCAAATTATTGCAAAAAATCTCCATTGATCCGATGTGGACACACGTCGGATCGATCCTGGTCGATGCAACGCGAGGGGCGCATCGTTTCCGTAGGTGATCGCCCGTGAGCGTTTTGGGGCGCTATGGCGACCCAACACACTCACGACCCCTGACCAGTCAAAACGTCATCCAGCAACGAACCTGCAGCACCGGGTGACCGCCCGTGCACCGAGCGCAGCGCCGTGCCCGGCCCGGCCGCGCACCGGGCACGCGGCGGACAATGACGGCATGCGCGAAGTGGAGATCCGGGACGACATGATCCGGCTCGGGCAGCTGTTGAAGCTGGCGGGCCTCGTCGAGCACGGAGCGGAGGCGAAGGAGCTGCTGGAGGACGGCCAGGTCGAGGTCAACGGCGCGGTCGAGACCCGCCGCGGCAAGCAGCTGGTCGAAGGCGACGAGGTCGTCCTCGGCGGCGAGGTCGTCCGGGTCGTCACCCGCTGACGGCCGCCACCGCAGACGGCAGGGCGCCTTCGCCGAGCTTCGGCGAAGGCGCCCTTCGCTCATCAGGTCACCTCGTGCACGATGCGGCCGCCGACGATGGTGCAGGCCACCCCGAGATCCGGCAGCTCGTCCGGGGCGCAGGCGAGCGGGTCGCCGTCGAAGCGGGCCGCGACCATCAGGAAGGTCAGGTAGAAGGCAGAGGTGCCGAAGGTGCTGACGCTGCCGATGGCGGCGCGGTTGAGCGCCAGCAGCAGGCCACCACAGTCACCGCGACGGCGCCGCCGACCGGCGCCTGTTTCCGGCTGACCAGCCCGCCCACGCTCAGCAGCGCGATCCAGATCGCGCGCGGCACGTGCCGGGTCGCGTTGCGGGTCTCCTCCGAGGTCGACACGCACGCGTCGAACCCGATGAACGCCCAGCCCCCGACGGCCAGCGCCACGCCGAACCAGCTGGTTCGGCGTCGGGACGACGCCGACGAGGGCGAACACCCGCGGTCCGCGCCGTCGACGCGGCGCAGGTCGACGCCGAAGCGTTCCGGGACGCCATCACGGCCTACATCGCGGGCCTGCCCGATCCCGCGTGACCGCCGGTGCCGGCTGGGACGATGGCGGCATGAACGAGGAAGTCATCCCGATCCTCCGCGTCGCGGATGCCGCCGCCGCGGTCGCCTGGTACGAGCGGCTGGGCTTCGCCGCGCAGTGGGAACACCGCTTCGAACCCGGGCTGCCCGCCTTCGTCGAGGTGGCCCGCGGCGCGTTGAAGCTGTTCCTGTCCGAGCACGAGGGCGACGCCCGCCCCGACACGCTGGTGTACCTCCGCGTCCGCGACCTGGATGCCATCGCGGACGCGTTCGGCGCCCAGATCGAGCACGCCGACTGGGGGCGCGAGATCGAACTGCGCGACCCCGACGGCAACCGGCTGCGGGTGGGCGCGCCGCCGGCATGAGCCCGGACAGCAAGGAGGCCGGCGCCCGCGGGCACCGGCCTCATGCCAGATCGGCTTGCTCGATCAGTGGAACGAGTCGCCGCAGGCGCACGACCCGCCGGCGTTCGGGTTGTCGATGGTGAAGCCCTGCTTCTCGATCGAGTCGACGAAGTCGATCACCGCGCCCTGCAGGTAGGGGGCGCTCATCCGGTCGACGACCACGCCCAGGCCCTCGAAGTCGCGCCGGACGTCGCCGTCGAGGCTCCGCTCGTCGAAGAAGAGCTGGTAGCGCAGGCCCGCGCAACCGCCGGGCTGCACGGCGATGCGCAGGTGCATGTCGTCGCGGCCCTCCTGCTCCAGCAGGGCCTTGGCCTTGTGAGCAGCCGAGTCGGTCAACGTGACACCGTGGGCGGGCGCCTCGCTCTCGGTCGTGGTGTTCGGGGCGGTCATGGACTCTCCCTAGAGGTCTCGCTCATCCGATTCCGGCGTGAGGTGCAACCCCACCCGGGCTCGGGCTATTCCCACGGGCGCCGCCCGGGGGAGCTGTGTCTTGTCTCCTCCGCCCATGGTGGCACAGCCACCCGCCTAGCTGGTGTGATGTGGCCACCCGTTGTCTGTTCCGCCGCAGGTGTCCGGTCTGCTGCAGCCCCGGCAGTGGCGTCGAATACCCTGTTGGAGTGAGGTTCCTTCGCCGTAACAGCGCTGAGCAGACCGCCACCACCGAGTCCGACACCGAGACCGGCCCGGCTGCGGCGGAGCATGCCCCCAATCACACCCCCAAGAAGGGGAAGCCCACGCCGAAGCGCCGGGAAGCGGAAGGCAAGCGACGCGGCCCGGTCCCGCCGCCGCCGAAGACCCAGCGCGAGGCGGTCAAGCGGGCGCGCGGCAACAAGGACGAGCGCCGCCAGGCGGCGAAGGAACGCCGCGAGCGGATGATGCAGGGCGACGACCGCTACCTGATGCCCCGCGACAAGGGCCCGGTGCGCGCGTACGTCCGCGACCTCGTCGACACCCGGCGGCACCTGATGGGCCTGTTCATGCCGCTGGTGCTGATCGTGTTCGCCACCACGCTGGCGCAGAACCTGGTGATCCAGCAGTACGCGACGCTGTTCTGCATGGTGCTGCTGGTGATGATGGTCGTCGAGGGCACCCTGCTCGGCCGCTACGTGAACAAGCGGGTGCGCGCGAAGTTCCCGGACGCCAAGGACCGCCCGTTCTCCCTGGGCTGGTACGCCTTCACCCGCGCGATGCAGATCCGCAAGCTCCGGGTCCCCCGCCCCCGCTACACCCCCAAGGACATCGCCAAGGTCGCCTGATCCCGGCAATTCCGCGGGAGCCGCACCCGGCCGGGGCGAATCGATCTTCCACGTCCGGTTCCGGGTAGCGTCCGAGCGTCTGTCGTAACGCGGAGGTTTTGCTGGTGGGTGGGCGCACTCTGGTGCTCGGCGGGGCTCGGTCCGGCAAGTCCGCGCACGCCGAGGGATTGGTGCCGGCCGCTGAGCCCGTCACCTACGTCGCCACCGCGCGGCGGGATCCGGACGACCTCGAGTGGGCCGAGCGGATCGCCTCGCACGTCGCCCGCCGGCCCGACACCTGGCGGACCGTCGAGGCCGGGGACGCCGATGCACTGCTGCGCGTGCTGACCGGGGCATCCCCTGCTGCGACGGTGCTGGTCGATGACCTGGCCACCTGGCTGACCGGGGTGCTCGACGACGCCGGTGCGTGGGATCGGGATCCGGCCGCGCTCGACGTCGTGGCCGGGCACTGCGCCGCGCTGGTCGAGGCCGTCGCCCGGTGTTCCGCGCGGGTCGTGCTCGTTTCCGCCGAGGTCGGCCTCGGGGTCGTTCCCGCGACCAGGTCTGGAAGGCTGTTCCGGGACGAACTCGGCTCGCTCAACGCCCGGCTGGCCGAGGTTTGCGACGAGGTCGTCCTGCTCGTCGCCGGGCTCCCGCTCCGGCTGCGCTGATTCAACGGAGGTTTTCGCTTGTCCACCGACGACCAGAACCAGTCCGGCCCGATCAGGTTCCCGGCGGTACCGGCGCCCGACGAGCAGGCCCGCCGCCAGGCTGTCGCCCGGCACGAGCAGCTGACCAAGCCCGCCGGCTCGCTGGGACGGTTGGAGGAACTCGGCGTCTGGGTGGCGGCCCGGCAGGGCGCTTGCCCGCCGCGCCCGTTCGCCCGCCCTCGCGTGATCGTCTTCGCCGGGGACCACGGCATCGCGGCGCACGGCGTCTCGGCCTACCCCAGCGACGTGACCGGCCAGATGGTCGGCAACTTCCTCAGCGGCGGCGCGGCGGTCAACGCGCTGGCCGCCGGGTCCGGCGCGACGGTGCGCGTGGTGGACATGGCGGTCAACACCGACACACCTCCGGTGGTCAGCGCGCACAAGGTGCGGCGCGGGTCGGGCTCGATCGACCGGGAGGACGCCCTCACCGCAGCCGAGGTGGACGCCGCGATCAACGCCGGGCGCACCATCGCCGACGAGGAGATCGACTCCGGCGCCGACCTGCTCATCGCCGGGGACATGGGCATCGGCAACACCACCCCGGCCGCGGTGCTGATCTCCGCGCTCACCGGGACCGAGCCGGTGGCGGTCGTCGGCCGCGGCACCGGCATCGACGACAACGCCTGGATGCGCAAGACCGCCGCGATCCGCGACGCGCTGCGCCGCGCCAGGAAGGTGCTCCACGACCCGGTGGAGCTGCTGCGGACCTCCAGCGGCGCCGACATCGCCGCGCTGGCCGGATTCCTCGCGCAGGCGGCGGTGCGGCGCACGCCGGTGCTGCTGGACGGTGTCGTGGTGGGCGCGGCGGCGCTGGTCGCCGAGGAGCTCGCGCCCGGCGCCCGGCAGTGGTGGCTCGCCGGGCACCGCTCCGCCGAACCGGGCGGACCGCTGGTTCTCGACCACCTCGACCTCACCCCGATCCTCGACCTGCAGATGCGGCTCGGCGAAGGTTCCGGGGCGCTCACCGCGCTGCCGGTGGTCGCCGCCGCGGTGCGGGTGCTGCGGGAAATGGCCACCTTCGCCGAGGCCGGCGTCGTCGGTCCGACCGAGGCCGAGGCCACCGGCCCGACGGCGTGACGGTGCTGGACGGCCTGCGCCTGGCGGTGTCGTGGCTGAGCGTGCTGCCGGTGCCCGCGCAGCGCGTCGACGACCGCACCTGCCGCCAGGCGATCTCCTTCGCACCGCTCGTCGGCGCGCTGGTCGGCGCTTTCGGCGCCGCCGCGCTCTGGGCGCTGACCGCGCTCGGCGCTCCCCCGCTGCTGGCCGGGCTGCTCACCGTCGGCGTCCTGGTGCTGGTCACGCGGGGCATGCACGTGGACGGCCTGGCGGACACGGTGGACGGTCTCGGTTGCTACGGACCGCCGGAGCGCGCGCTGACCGTGATGCGCGACGGCGGGGCCGGGCCGTTCGCGGTGGTCGCGCTGATCCTCGTGCTCGGCGTCCAGGCGGCCAGCCTCGCCGAGCTGGCGAATGCGCCGCTGACGCTCGTCCTGGCCTGCGCGGTCGGCCGCGCCGGATTCGTGCTGTGCTGCCGGACCGGCGTGCCCGCCGCGCGCCCCGAAGGCATGGGGGCGCTGGTCGCGGGCAGCCAACCGACGTGGCTGGTCGCCGCCTGGTGGCTCGCCCTGCTCGCGGTGGCCGGCGTCGGCTTCGGCTGGCAAGCGGCCCTCGCCGTGGTCCTCGCCGCGGCCCTGCTGCTCGCCTTCACCTGGCACACCCGGCGCCGTTTCGGCGGAATCACCGGAGACGTCCTAGGCGCCGCCTCCGAACTCGCGACCACCACAGTCCTCACGACCACGGCGATCCTCACCACCACGGCCATCGCCTGACCGCAATTTCCATTGAAATCGAAGATTCGATTTCAATGGAAATTGCGGACCTTCGGCGTGCCGGGCACCCGACACGCCGAAGGTTGTGGACAACTTCCGCAATTTCAATGGAAATTGCGGACCCTGGGCCGTCAGCCGAGCTTGGTCATCCAGCCGTGGGTGTCGGCGACCGTGCCGTGCTGGATGCCGGTGAGGCGCTCGCGCAGCTTCATCGTCACCTCGCCCGGCTTGCCGTCGGCGACGGTGAACTCGCCGTCGCGGTGCTTGACGTGGCCGACCGGGGTGATCACCGCGGCGGTGCCGCAGGCGAAGACCTCGGTGAGCTCACCGGTCGCGGCCTTCTTCTCCCACTCCTCGACGGTGACCTTCCGCTCCTCCACCTGCATGCCGAGCTCCCTGCCCAGCTCCAGCAGCGACGAGCGGGTCACGCCGGGCAGCAGGCTGCCGCTGAGCGCCGGGGTCACCAGGCGGGCGTCCGAACCCGAGCCGAACACGAAGAACAGGTTCATGCCGCCCATTTCCTCGACCACGTGCCGCTCGCACGCGTCGAGCCACACCACCTGGTCGCAGCCCTTCTCCACGGCCTCGGCCTGCGCGGCGAACGACGCCGCGTAGTTGCCCGCGAACTTCGCCGCACCGGTGCCGCCGGGGGCCGCGCGCACGTACTCGTGGCTCAACCACACGGTGACCGGCTTGATGCCACCGGCGAAGTACGAGCCGGCCGGGGAGGCGATCACCGCGTAGAGGTAGGCGTTGGCCGGGTTGTTGACCCCGAGGCCGATCTCGGTGGAGATCATGAACGGCCGCAGGTAGAGCGAGCTCTCCTCGGCGCTCGGCACCCAGGCGCCGTCCACCGCGATCAGCTCCCGCAGCGACTCGACGAACAGCTCCTCGGGCAGCTGGGCCATCGCGATCCGCTGCGCCGAACGCTGGAACCGCCGCGCGTTCGCGTCGGGCCGGAACGCCGCGATCGAACCGTCGGGCTGGCGGTAGGCCTTGAGCCCTTCGAAGATCGCCTGCGCGTAGTGCAGGACCGAGGTCGCCGGGTCGAGCTGCAGCGAGTGGTAGGGCTCCACGGCGGCGTCGTGCCAGCCGCGTTCCTCGGACCACTTGATGGTCACCATGTGGTCGGTGAAGTACCGTCCGAATCCCGGATTCGCCAATACTTCCGCGCGGCGCTCGTTGCTGGCCGGTTGCGGGTTGGGGGTCCGGGTGAACGACAGTGCTCCAGTCATGCGCGTACCGTATCGCGCGCCTCGGAGCAGTGGAAACCCGATCTACGGAACTTGGTCGTCCAAATATCCGTCGTCCGCTTACTCAACGCTGAAGGAACGCCACGGTTCGTGACGCGAGGCGGTGGAGCCGGGCCGGCCGACGCCTATGATGTGACCATGACGCACGCCCAGAACACCCCGGTCCCGGCGGGGCCCACGACGACGTCGCAAGACGCGCTGGCCGCCACCCTGGCGGCGCTGCTGCCGCTGGGCGGCGGCATGCTGGTGATGCTCGGTTACTCGTGGCTCGACATCTTCGGCTTGATCCTGGGCGTCGCCGGAGCGGCCGGCTGGGCCTTCTGGTGGCGCAACAAGCACAAGACGTTCTTCCCGAAGGACCTGCGCGGCGGCTCGGTCGGCGGGATCGGCGCCCTGGTCGCCGTCATCGGCATCCTGCTGTTCATCTCGCTCTGACACCGCGGGCCGGGTGCCTTCCGGGTCGCCCCGGAAGGCACCCGGCCCCGGTTCATCAGGCGATCAGCAGTCCCTCCGGGAGGGACGGAAGTGCCCACTTCGGATCGGGCGTGGCGTCGCAGTAGGTCCCGTCGAACGGGAACCGGCCCGCTTCGGCCAGCGCGATCATGTGCTCACCCTCCGACCGCAGCCGGTCCAGGTGCTGCTCGTCGAACCGGCCGGCGGCCAGCGCGTCGGCCAACTCGTGTTCGTCCTTCCAGGACCAGCACCCGTCGGGGAACACCTCGACGTCGAGCACGCCGTCGACGCGCCGGACGCCGGTGGCGTCCCGGCCCAACGGCACTTCGAGGTTGACGTACCAATTGCGGAAGGTGCCGTCCGGCTCGAAGAACCACCAGACCGACGCCCACCGGTGCTCGTACACCAGGCGCAGCGTCGAAGTGCCGCGCCAGGTCGACCTGGCCGGGACCCGCGGTCCGTTGAAGCGCTCGGCCAACGGCATCTGGCGCGGCGAGCGGCCGTCCGGGGAGGTGGTGACCCGGATCGGCGTCCCGTCCAGGACCCAGCAGAGCAGGTGGGCACCGTCGTCCTCGACCACCCGTGCCGGGTGGACGGTGCCGAGGGAACCGTCCAGCCGCCAGAAGTTGTAGTGGACTTCGTCGCCGGGCGCCCACTTGTGCGTTTCGGTGGTGGATTTCAGGGGAATGTTGGCAACACTCGTCTTGAGCATGACCCGCCTCATCTCCAGCGACGGGACACACCTCCCGTCGCCAAAGGACCGACAACAACGACAACAAGCGTCGCAAGCATCGCAGAAATCGGCATGCTCATAGCCAGGACGACGGAGAGCCCCATTCCCAGGCACGCCCCGCGCATCGGCCAGGCCCCGCCGTCCGCCAGCAGCAGCCGGGCACCGGCGTTCGCGAAGGCGTAGTGCACGAGCAGGCAACAGGCCGCGAACGCCATCGCCGGAATGGGCTCCACCAGCAGTGCGACCGCCGCAGCAGCCACACCGGCGACCAGGTCCAGCACGTAAGGCGTCCCGGCGCTGCCGGTGCGTCCCAAAAGGCTCGGCAGGTCTCGGTCGTGCACGAGAGCCAACGCCGTCCCGCGGAACGACTCCAGCGCGCCCAGCAGCACCGGCAGCAGCGCCACCGCCGCGCCGACGCCGACCAGCGGTGCGAGATCGGCGGCCGCGGCGGCGGTCAGCACCTCGCGGATCGGCATCGGCGACAACGCCAGCCGCGACCAGCCCAGCTGGTGGACCAGTGCGGCGGTCACCGCCGACAGCACCACGACGAGCGCGACCAGCGAGATCACGAGGCCGCGCTTCATCGACGACCAGGCGAACCGGTCCTGCTCGACGGCGGGCGCGGTCAACCGCTCGAAGCCGAGGAACGCGAAGAACAGCACCGCGGCGGCACCGGTGATGCCCACCGCGCTGTCGGACAGCGGGCGCCCGGCCGGGATCGGTGGCACGGGTTCGATCGCGAAGCAGGTGACCATCACGAGCCCGAGCACGGCGGCGGTCAGCACGAGCCAGATCCAGGCGGCGGCGCCCCGGATCCGCAGCCCCGCCGTCGCCGAGAGCACGACCAGCAGCAGCGCCGCCGCGGCGACCTGCGGCGCGGCCGAGGGCAGGAAGAAGTCGCCCAGCACCCGTGCGATCGCGGCCATCCCGGCGACCTGCCCGGCCAGGTACGCGCTGGCCCCGACCCGCGACGGCACCACACCCACTCGGGCCCGCACGCACACGTAAGCCGCGCCGGGCACGCGGTAGGTCTCGGACTGGTACGCGGTCGACGACGCCGAACACACGACGGCCGCCAGCGCGATCAGCAGCCCGAACGGCAGCCACGGCCCGGCCGCTGCGGCCGCGGGCGCCGGTCCCACGAACACCCCGGCGCCGAGCATCCCGCCTAGCGCGAGCGGGACCGCACCGGCACCGGATGCGAGCCGGCCGGCCGATTCAACCTGTTGGGCCACGGGACCACCCTTACAGACGAACACCGATGCGTGCAGCCGCCTGTCGGCTGACGCGAGAGTAGTCACGACCGGGTGCCCGAGCGCACCGCAACGCCGACCGATGTCCTGGTCTGATTCCCGGTTGCCGAGCGTTCTAGAGTGCGAAGAGCTTTGCTGACACCGCAGCGTTGATGCGTTACCCGGAGGATGACCACGTGACGACCCCGAAACTCGCCCTCACCGACACGGCGGTGGCCAAGCTGACCGCGGACGCGCTCGTCGTCGGAACCGTCCAGGGCACCGACGGCATGCGGCTCGCACCCGGCACCGATCAGGTCGCCGCCGCGTACGACGGAGACCTGGCGAAGGTCCTCGTCTCGCTGGGCGCGACCGGCAAGGCGGACGAGGTCGTCAAGCTGCCCGCGGGCGGCAAGCTGCGCGCCGGCATCCTGGTCGCGGTCGGGCTGGGCAAGCCCGCGGCCAACGGCGGGGTTTCCGGCGAGGCGGTGCGCCGGGCGTCCGGTGCCGCGGCCCGCGCGCTCGGCGGCGTCGAGCACGCCGCCACCACGCTGTCCGCTGTGGACCTCTCGGCCGCCGTGCAGGGCACGGTGATGGGCGCCTACGGCTACACCGAGTACAAGTCGCAGTCGGGCGACGCCCCGGTGTCCAAGGTGGACTTCCTGGTCGCCGACGCCAAGGCGGATGGGAACGCGCACGCGCTGAAGGGCGCCACCGCGATCGGCGAGGCCGTCAACACCGCCCGCGACTTCATCAACACCCCGCCCAACGACCTGTTCCCGGCGTCCTTCGCCGAGCGCGCCGCCGAGCTGGGGCGCTCCGCCGGCCTCGAGGTCGAGGTGCTCGACGACAACGCGCTGCGCAAGCAGGGCTTCGGCGGCATCCTCGGCGTCGGCGCCGGTTCCTCCCGCCCGCCGCGCCTGGTGCGGCTGCGGCACAAGGGCCCGAAGGCCGCCAAGAAGGTCGCGCTGATCGGCAAGGGCATCACCTTCGACACCGGCGGCATCTCGCTGAAGCCCGCCGCGAACATGGAGGAGATGACCTCGGACATGTCCGGGGCCGCCGCGGTGATCGCCACCATGCTGCTGGCCGCCCGGCTCAACTACCCGCTGGACATCACCGCGACCGTGCCGATGGCCGAGAACATGCCGTCGGGCACGGCGTACCGCCCGGGCGACGTGCTGACCATGTACGGCGGCAAGACCGTCGAGGTGCTCAACACCGACGCCGAGGGCCGGCTGATCCTGGTCGACGCCATCACTCGCGCCTGCGAGGACGAGCCGGACTACCTGATCGAGACGTCCACGCTGACCGGCGCGCAGGTGGTGGCGCTGGGCAAGCGCACGCCCGGCGTGATGGGCAGCGAGGACTTCCGGGACCGGGTGGCGCGGCTGTCGCAGGCCGTCGGCGAGGGCGGCTGGCCGATGCCGCTGCCGGAGGAGCTGCGCGGCGACCTGGATTCCAAGCTCGCCGACCTGGCGAACATCACCGGGCACCGCTGGGGCGGCATGCTCGCCGCGGGCATCTTCCTCGAGGAGTTCGTCGCCGACGGCGTGCAGTGGACGCACCTGGACATCGCGGGCCCGTCCTACAACACGAACTCGCCGTGGGGCTACACGCCCAAGGGCGGCACGGGCGTCCCGGTCCGCACCATCGCGGCGGTCCTCGCCGACATCGCCGGCCGGGGCTGACCGGTCCCGACGGGGTCGTGGGTCCGCCGGATCCACGACCCCGTCACGGCGAGTAGTTCTACGCCGCCGAGGTGGCGTATTTGTGACGTGAAACTCAAAAGGATCACCACTGCCCCGCACCGCGGTGTCACGATGGGTCGATGACCGATACGAAACCGGCCGCGCCCAGCACGGCCCGGCACGGCTACCAGGTCGACGTCGTGTGGACGGGCAACACCGGGCAGGGCACCAGCTCCTACCGCAGCTACGAACGCACCCACGAGGTGCGCGCGGCCGGCAAGGACGCCATCGACGCATCCGCGGATCCGGTCTTCCTTGGCGACGCGGACCGGTACAACCCGGAAGAACTGCTGGTCGCATCGTTGTCGCAGTGCCACATGCTCTGGTTCCTGCACCTGGCCGCGGACTGCGGCGTGGTGGTCACCGGCTACCACGACCAGGCGCGCGGGATCCTCGCCGAGAACCCCGACGGCTCCGGCCAGTTCGAAGAGGTGCGGCTCGCGCCCCAGGTCACGGTGGCCGACCGGGCGAGCGTGGACGTGGCGGAGGCGCTGCACGAGCGCGCGCACGAGCTCTGCTACATCGCGAAGTCGGTGACCTTCCCGGTCAACTGCACCCCGACCACCCGAATCGCGAACTGACGATCGAAGCCGTTCCAGACTCGCCCCGCATCGCGGTGCGAGTTGCCGGAGTGGGCTGAGCGGCTGCGCCGCTTCAAAGATCCGCTGCGAACGGCCCTAGCCGTCGGCCGCCTTGCGGTCGCGGTCGCGGAGGATGCGCTGGCGGGCCTGGTAGTCCCGCATCCGCTGCGGGTAGCCGACCTTGGCCACCTCGTAGAGCGGGATGCCGATCTTGCGGGTCAGCCGGTGCGCCGCCGCCGGGCCGTCCACCCGCCGCCGGGTCCACTCGCCGTCGTGCGCGATGAGCATCAGCGTCGTCTCGGTCACCGTCGTGCGCGGCTCCAGGTACCCCTCGACGCCGCGGCGCTGCGCCGCCCAGCCGATCAGGTGCTCGGTGTCCGCCGAGCTCGCGCCGCGCATCCTGCCGGAACGCCTCCCGCGGAACCGGTCGAACAGGCCCACCGGACTCGCCTCCCGTCGCTGGGGATGTGAAACAGCAGACGCTTCCGATGATGCCACCGCCCACATGGGGCGTGTGTGAAAAGCGTTCACTCCGGGCTGATCGGCGCCGACCTCGCAGTTGTGATCCGCGGCAGTGCAGCGCAGATCACCCGGCCCACGTCGCGTACGCCCGTCGTGTGGTGACAAGATGGCTCTCAGGCGCCCGTGAACGTCCTGTTCCGGCGGCGCCATCAGCTAGTCAACGATGCCTGTCGAGGAGTGCGAAGTGACCGACACGTCCGCCGATCTGGTCATTCTCGGCGGCGGTTCGGGCGGCTACGCCTGCGCCTTCCGCGCGGCCGAGCTAGGCCTGTCCGTCGTCCTTATCGAAAAGGACAAGCTCGGTGGGACGTGCCTGCACCGCGGCTGCATCCCGACCAAGGCACTGCTGCACGCAGCCGAGGTGGCCGACTCCGCCCGCGACGCCGACCAGTTCGGCGTCCGCGCCGCCCTCGAGGGCATCGACATCGACGGCGTCAACAAGTACAAGGACGGCGTCGTCGCCGGCCTGTACAAGGGCCTGCAGGGCCTGGCCAAGGCCCACAAGGTGACCCTGGTCGAGGGTGCCGGGACGCTGGTCGACGCGAAGACCGTCGAGGTCGACGGCACCCGGTACACCGGCAAGAACGTGGTCCTGGCCACCGGCTCCTACTCCAAGACGCTGCCGGGCCTGGAACTGGGCGGCAGGGTCATCGCCAGCGAGCAGGCCCTGAACCTCGACTTCATCCCGGAGAAGGTCGTCGTGCTCGGCGGCGGCGTGATCGGCGTCGAGTTCGCCAGCGTGTGGCGCTCCTTCGGCGCCGACGTGACCATCGTCGAAGCCCTCCCGCACCTGGTGCCCAACGAGGACGAATTCGTCTCCAAGCGCCTGGAGCGCGCCTTCCGCAAGCGCGGCATCAAGTTCAAGACCGGCGTGAAGTTCACCGGCGCGACCCCGACCGCCGCCGGCGTCTCGGTGAGCCTGGAGAACGGCGAGACCTACGACGCCGACCTGCTGCTCGTCGCGGTCGGCCGCGGCCCGAACACCGCCGGGCACGGTTTCGACGCCGCCGGCGTGCACATGGAGCGCGGCTTCGTCCGCACCGACGAGCGGCTGCGCACCAACCTGCCGGGCGTCTACGCCGTCGGCGACATCGTGCCCGGCCTGCAGCTGGCGCACCGCGGTTTCCAGCAGGGCATCTTCATCGCCGAGGACATCGCGGGGCTCAACCCGCAGCCGATCGACGAGGCCGGCATCCCGCGGGTGACCTACTGCCACCCCGAGGTCGCCTCGGTGGGCCTGACGGAGGCCGCGGCGAAGGAGCAGTACGGCTCGGTCGAGACGTTCACCTACGACCTGGCCGGCAACGGCAAGAGCCAGATCCTCAAGACCCAGGGCGCGGTCAAGCTGGTCCGCGCCACGGACGGCCCGGTGGTCGGCCTGCACCTGGTCGGCGACCGCGTCGGTGAGCTCATCGGCGAGGCGCAGCTGATCTACAACTGGGAAGCACTGCCGGAGGACGTCGCTCCCCTGGTGCACGCCCACCCCACCCAGACCGAAGCCCTGGGCGAGGCGCACCTCGCCCTGGCCGGCAAGCCGCTGCACGTGCACGGCTGACGTCGGCTCCCCAGTCAGCCAGCACCCCGCCACACCACGAGGAGTCAGCAACAGATGGCCTTCTCCGTTCAGATGCCGGCACTCGGCGAGAGCGTCACCGAGGGAACGATCACCCGGTGGCTCAAGCAGGAGGGCGAGACCGTCGAGGTCGACGAGCCGCTCCTGGAAGTCTCCACCGACAAGGTCGACACCGAGATCCCGTCGCCCGCCGCCGGCGTGCTCCAGCGCATCGTCGCCCAGGAAGACGACACCGTCGAGATCGGCGCCGAGCTCGCCGTGATCGCCGACAGCGGCGAAGCAGCGGCGCCCGCTCCGGCCGCCCCGGCCGAGCCCGCAGCCCCGGCACCCGCCGCGGAGCAGCCCGCCCCGCCGCAGCCGGAGGCCCCGGCTCCCGCTGCCGCCCCGGCTCCGGCCGGTGGCGCGACGGGCACGGACGTCAACATGCCGGCGCTCGGCGAGAGCGTCACCGAAGGCACCGTGACCCGGTGGCTCAAGCAGGTCGGCGACACCGTCGAGGTCGACGAGCCGCTCCTGGAAGTCTCCACCGACAAGGTCGACACCGAGATCCCGTCGCCGGTGGCCGGCACGCTGCTGGAGATCGCCGCCGATGAGGACGACACCGTCGAGGTCGGCGCCAAGCTCGCCGTGATCGGCGCCGCCGGCGCGGCTCCGGCCCCGGCTGCTCCGCCGGCTCCGGCGGCTCCGGCCCCGGCCCCGGCTGCTGCCGCTCCGCCTCCCGCCGCTCCCCCGGCCCCGCCGGCGGCCCCGGCTCCCGCTCCGGCCGAGCCGGCGTCGGCCGCCGGTGCGCCGTACGTGACGCCGCTGGTCCGGAAGCTGGCCAACGAGCACGGCATCGACCTGTCCGCGATCAAGGGCAGCGGTGTCGGCGGCCGGATCCGCAAGCAGGACGTGCAGGCCGCGATCGACGCCAAGCAGGCCCCGGCGCCCGCCGCCGCGGCTGCCCCGGCCGCCGTTGCACCGGCCGCTCCGGCACCGGTCGCGGAGCCGTCGGCGGAGGCCAAGGCGCTGCGCGGCACGACGCAGAAGATGTCCCGCCTGCGCCAGCTGCTGGCCCGCCGGATGGTCGAGTCGCTGCAGACCGCGGCGCAGCTGACCACGGTGATCGAGGTCGACGTGACCCGCATCGCCCGGCTGCGGGACCGCGCCAAGGCGAACTTCGAGGCCGCCGAGGGCGTCAAGCTGTCGTTCCTGCCGTTCTTCGCCAAGGCCGCGGCCGAGGCGCTGAAGCTGCACCCGAAGCTGAACGCCTCGATCGACGACGAGAACAAGCAGGTCACCTACCACGGTGCCGAGCACCTGTCGATCGCGGTGGACACCGAGCGCGGCCTGGTCTCGCCGGTGATCCACGACGCCGGGGACCTCAACCTCGGTGGGCTGGCCCGCAAGATCGCCGACCTGGCGGCGCGGACCCGGAACAACAAGATCAAGCCGGACGAGCTCTCCGGCGGCACCTTCACCATCACCAACACCGGTAGCCGCGGCGCGTTGTTCGACACGCCGATCCTGAACCCGCCGCAGGTGGGCATGCTCGGCACCGGCGCGGTGGTGAAGCGCCCGGTGGTGGTCGCCGACGAGAACGGTGGCGACACCATCGCGATCCGCTCGATGGTCTACTTGGCGCTGACCTACGACCACCGGCTGGTCGACGGCGCGGACGCCGCCCGCTTCCTCGCCACGCTCAAGCAGCGTCTGGAAGAAGGCGCCTTCGAGGCCGACCTGGGCCTCTAAGAGCTGTTTCGAAGGCGGTTTGCTCAGCGGTGCGGGTAGCCGCTTGTGAAACAGAACCTCTGATCCGGCGATAGCGACAAGGGCCGCTCACCTCCACGGTGGGCGGCCCTTTCGCTTCGATCCCGGCGGAATCGCTCGCACCGCGCCCGCCGGTGCGGGACGATTCCTGGCATGCGCGTGGTTGTCGCCGGTTCATCCGGGTTGATCGGCACGTCCCTGGTAGCCGCGTTGCGGCAGGCCGGGCACGAAGTGGTCCGGCTGGTTCGCCGGCTCCCTACCGCTCCCGACGAGCGGGGCTGGGATCCGGAGGGCGGCCAGCTCGACGCGGACGCGCTGGACGGCGCCGACGCGGTCGTGAACCTCTGCGGCGCGGGCATCGGCGAAAGGCGCTGGAGCCCGGAGCGCAAGCGGCAGCTGGTGCACACCCGGGTGCGGCCGACCGAAGTGCTCGCCGAGGCCGTCGCCGAGCGGGGCGTCCCGGTGCTGGCGAACGGGTCCGCGGTCGGGTTCTACGGCGACAGCGGTTCGAAACCGGTGACCGAGGCGTCCGAGCCGGGCTCCGACTTCCTCGCCCGCCTGTGCCAGCGCTGGGAGGCGGCGACCAAGCCGGCCACGGACGCCGGCGTGCGGGTGGTGCGACTGCGCTCCGGCCTGGTGCTCGCCCCTTCCGGCGGGCTGCTCGGCCAGCTCCGGCCGCTGTTCTCGATGCTGCTCGGCGGCCGCCTCGGCGACGGCACCCAGTACATGTCGTGGATCTCGCTGGACGACGAGGTCAGTGCCATCCGGTTCGTGCTGGAGCGGCCCGGGGTGTCCGGCCCGGTCAACCTCACCGGCCCGGCGCCGGTCACCAACGCGGAGTTCACCCGCGCGCTGGGCGAGGCGCTGGGCCGGCCGGCGCCGTGGATCGTGCCGGGCTTCGCGCTCCGGATCGCCCTCGGCGAGCTCGCCGACCAGGCGCTGACCGGGCAGCGCGCGTTGCCGACGGTGCTGGAGTCGGAGGGTTTCGCGTTCCAGCACCCGTCGGTCGGGGCGGCGCTGGCGGCGGCCGTCTCGTCGTGAGCCTTCGGGCGTCGCCGCTGGACCCGGGGCGTAGCCTGGCCGCGTGAGTCGTGCCAACACTTCGTGCCGCGCATCCGCCGATCCGATGGCCGTGCGCAACCTGGGAACCATCGATTACCTCTCCGCCTGGGACCTGCAGCGCGAGCTGGTCAACGGCCGCGCCGAGGGGCTGAACCCGGACACCCTGCTGCTGCTGGAGCACCCGTCGGTCTACACCGCGGGCAAGCGCACCTCGCCGGAGGACCGCCCGACGGACGGGACGCCGGTCATCGACGTCGACCGCGGCGGCAAGATCACCTGGCACGGCCCGGGGCAGATCGTCGGCTACCCGATCGTGCAGCTGGCGGACCCGATCGACGTGGTCGACTACGTCCGCCGCCTGGAGCAGGCGCTGATCTGGGTGTGCGACCAGTTCGGGCTGGAGGCGGGCCGGGTCGAGGGCCGCAGCGGTGTCTGGTTCCCGGCCGACGACGGCCGTCAGGAGCGCAAGATCGCGGCGATCGGCATCCGGGTGCAGCGCGGCATCACGATGCACGGGCTGGAACTGAACTGCAACGCCGACCTGACCAGCTTCGACCGGATCGTGCCGTGCGGCATCGCCGACGCGGGCACCACCTCGCTGAGCGCGGAGCTCGGCCGGACGGTCGAGGTGACCGAGGCGATGCCACTGGTCGAGAAGGGCGTGCGGGACGCGCTGGACGGCACGCTGCCGCTCAGCGAGCGCAACATCCCGCGCGAGCAGCCGACCGCGGCCGGGGTGACGCTCTCGCTGGACCCGAGCCTGCGCTGATCGGGGTCGACCGACGAACCGAAATCCACTCCTCTAGTATTCCGTAATTACGGACTACTAGAGGAGTGGATGTCATGCCGCTGTCCCGCCGCCGCCTGCTCGCCGCCACCGGGGCCGCCGTGCCGCTGCTGCTCGCCGCACCCTCGGCCGTCGCGCAACCGGCCGCCCCGCCCGACCTGGCGACCCCCGAGGGCTGGCTGACCTGGATCAGCGCGAACCGCGACAGGTTCGGCCTCGTGGTCGACGACGGGCACGGCAACCGGCTGCTGCACCGCCCGGACGCAGCGCAGCCGCTCGCCTCGGCAGTCAAGGTCGTGCACCTGGCCGCCTACTCCGCCGCCGTCGCCGAAGGCAGGCTGGACCCGGAGGAACAGATCCGCCTCGGCGACTGGGAACGCTTCTACGTGCCGACCGACGGCAACGCGCACGCGACCACGCTCAAGCACCTCGGCATCCCCACCGATCCGACCGGCCTGCACGCGGCGGACCCCGATCACCGGGTCAGGCTCGACGACATGGCCTCGGCCATGATCATGTTCAGCGACAGCGCGGTCCCCGACTTCCTGCGCAACCGGCTCGGTGACGCCGCGCTGCGCAAGGCCGCGGCGGCCGGCGGCTGGGCGCGGCCGGACATCCGGTCCATGTGCGCGGAGTACCTGTTCCTGCTGCCCGAGTTCGCGCCACCGGCGCAGCTGCCCACCCCGGCCCGGCGAATCTTCGGCTACGCCCTGGAACAGCGCTACAGCAACGACGCCGACCTGCGCAAACGCGTGCTGGACCGACTGATGCGCAACGGCCTGCCGCCGTACGAGCAGCAGCTCAGGTGGGGGTCGAAGACGATGTCGTCGACCGCGAGCCAGCTGGCCTCGCTGCACCGTGCCATCGCCACCGGCGGCGTCCCGGCCGAGGCCGCCCGCACCCACCTGGAACGCCCGCTCAGCGGCCACCTGCCGCCGGGCGTGCTCGGGATCGGCATGAAGGGCGGCAGCCTGCCCGGAGTCCTGACCTGCGGGATGTCGGTGCGCCGCCAGGACGGCACGGTCGCGTGGGGCGCCCTGCTCGCGCACGGCGATGTCACGCTGGAACAAGTCGGCACCGGCGATCCGGGCCTGCCGCTGCTGCTCGCGATGCAGCAGCCGGAGTGGCGGGACCGGCTTGCACGGGCGCTGGCCGGCTGAGGCAAGCTCGTCCGGTGACATCGGAGGACTTGCACCAGCGGATCGCCGCGCTGGAAGAGCGCGTCGCCGCCCTCGAAGGAGGGCGACGGGCCGACGAGGTCGAGCCCAGCGGCGGCGTCGTCCAGTACCAGGGCAGCCTGGCCGAACCGGTCGAGCTGGAGTGGCGCATCCACGTCGACCCGGCCTGGGTGCTCGGCATGGACGACGGCCCGCGCACGGACGTGCTGGCGGCGCTCGGCCACCCGGCCCGGGCCGCGATCGTGCGCCTGCTGGCCCAGCGGGGCGCCCAGCCCGCCGCCGCCCTGCAGGAAGCGGCGGACCTGGGCTCCACCGGGCAGCTCTACCACCACCTGAAGAGCCTGACCGCGTGCGGCCTGGTGGAGCAGGACAAACGCGGCACCTACCGGCTGCGCGCCCAGGCGACGATCCCGGCCCTGATCCTGCTCACCGCGGCCTCCGACATCGCGGGCCAACTCGGCCCGCGCTGAGCAGCGGTCCGGCCCGGCCTGCGCCAGATGCTCTCCGCTGGTCAGTCCCGCGAGCACGTTAGGTTGCTACAGGAACCAAAGTACTCACGGACAGCTGCGGAACCGCCGAAGCGTGGAAGCCGTCGCGCCCAGCGGTTCAAGGCCTACGCAGAGCCTGGCGGAGGACCTGGGCCAGGTGGGTGCCCTGGCGGTCGGTTCCCTGGGTGATCTGGGTGCGGCAGGAGAAGCCGTCGGCCAGGATCAGGTCGTCGGCGTCGGCGGCGCGGACCTTCGGGTAGAGCTCCTGCTCGGCGCAGGCATGGGAGACGTCCCAGTGCCCGCGTTCGAAGCCGAAGTTGCCCGCCAGGCCGCAGCACCCGGCCGAGATCACGTCGGTGTCGACGCCGACCCGGGCCAACACCTCGCGGTCGGGGTCGTAGGAGCCCTTGGCCTCCTGGTGGCAGTGCACCTGGGACACCGCGCGCACGTCCAGCCGCGCGAAGGGCCACGGCCCGTCGTGCTCGGCGACGAACTCGGCGAAGGTCCGGGTCTGCGCGGCGAGGCGCTGCGCGCGGGGATCGTCCGGCAGCAGCTCGGTCGCCTCGTCGCGCAGCATCACCGTGCAGGACGGCTCCAGCCCGATGATCGTCTGCCCAGCGGCCAGGTGCGGCGCCAGAGAGGCCAGCGACCGGGCCAGCACGCGCCGGGCGGTCGACAGCTGACCGGTCGAGTGCCAGGTCAGTCCGCAGCAGACGAAGCCGTCCGGCAGCACGACCCGGTAGCCCAGCGCCTCCAGAACCTCCACGGCCGCCCGGCCGACGTCGGGGCTGAGGAAGTTGGTGAACGTGTCCGGCCAGAGCACCACTGTCCGCGCCCCGTTCGACGCGCGTCGACGCATCCACCGGGACAGCGACCGCGGTGCGAACCGGATCATCTCGCGGCGGGGTTCGATCCCGCCGAGCCGCTTGACCAGCGCCGCGACCGGCCGCCTCGACAGCAACACGTTCGCGGCCGATGCCGTCCCGGGCACCGATGCGAGCAGCTTCGCCCACAGCGGCAGCCAGCCCATCGAGTAGTGCGCCATCGGCCGGACACGTCTCGCATAGTGGTGGTTCAGGAACTCGGCCTTGTAGGTGGCCATGTCCACATTGACCGGACATTCGCTTGCGCAAGCCTTGCAGGACAAGCACAGATCCAGCGCTTCCCGCGTCTCCTCCGACCGCCATCCGTCCGAAATGGACTCCCCGCGCAACATCTCGGCGAGCACCCGGGCACGCCCGCGCGTGGAGTGGACCTCGTCCCGCGTCGCCTTGAACGACGGGCACATGCTCCCGGTGTCGAGCGAGCGGCACGCGCCGACGCCGACGCAGCGGTTGACCGCCGCCGCGAACGATCCCCGGTCCCGGTGCAGCGCGTGTACCGGCGTCACCTCCAGCGCCCGGCGCCCGGGGCCCGGCCGCACGTCGGCGTCGATCGGCGCGGGAGCGACCAACACACCGGGGTTCAGTGTCGAATGTGGATCGAAGATGTGTTTGAACGCGGCGAAGCAGTCCAGCATCGGCCGCGAATACATGGTGCCGAGCAACTCCGAGCGCGCCCGCCCGTCACCGTGCTCACCGGACACCGATCCGCCGTGCGCGGCCACGACCTCGGCTGCGGCGGTGATGAACGACCGGTACCCGGCGAGACCTTCCTCGGTGCCAAGCTCGAAATCCACCCGCAGGTGCAGGCAGCCTTCCCCGAAGTGTCCGAATGGGACGCCGCGCAGCCCGTGCTCGTCCAGCAGTGCGTACAGGTCACGCAGGTACGCGGCCAGGTTCTGGGGCGGCACCGCGGAGTCCTCCCAGCCCGGCCACGCCTCGCCGCCGTCGGCGAGCCGGGTGACGATTCCCGCGCCGGATTCCCGGATCCGCCACAGCGCACGGGTTTCCGCCGCATCCGTCACCACCGATGACTTCACCGCGTCGACCCGCTCTATCGCGAGCCTGGCGAGCTCGTGAGCCCGCTCCTCCGCGTCGGCGAGCGACGCGCCCCCGGCCTCGCAGTAAAGCCACGCCTGACCCGCGGGCAGGACGTCCCCGGCGTTGGCCTTGCCGGGCCGTGACCGCAGCGCCGCGAGCAGGTCGGCACCCATCCCTTCGACGGTCATCGCCCCGGCCGCGGCCAGCTCCGGTGCGACTTCGGCGGCGCGGTAGACGTCCGGGAAGCCGAGCACGAGCAGGGCTCGGGCGGCCGGTGTTTCGACGAGCCGCACCGTCGCCTCGGTGATCAACCCGCAGGTGCTTTCGCTGCCCACCAGCGCCTTCGCCACGTCGAAGCCGCGTTCCGGCAGCAGGTGCTGGAGGCCGTAGCCGGACACCTGCCGCCCGAACCTGCCCAGCTCGGTGCGCAGCAGCGCGAGGTTGTCGCCGACCAGCGCGCGCAGCCGCTCGTCCGTTCCCGCGTCGCCGCTGGAGGTACCGGTAACGGTCACTTCGCGGCCATCGGCGCGCACGATGCGCAGCTCGATGACGTTGTCCGCGGTCGTGCCCCAGACCACCGAGTGAGAGCCGCAGGCGTTGTTGCCGATCATCCCGCCGATGGTGCAGCGGGAATGGGTAGAGGGGTCGGGCCCGAAGGTGAGCCCGTGCTCGCTCGCGGCGGCCCGCAGGTCGTCGAGCACCACGCCTGGTTGCACCCGCGCGGTGCGCGCCTGCGGGTCGATCTCGACGATCCGGTTCATCCGCCGCGAGAAGTCGAGCACCACGCCGCGACCGATGGCGTTGCCCGCCACCGATGTCCCGCCGCCGCGCGCCGTCACGGGCACCCCCGCGTCGGCGGCAGCCCGGACGACGGCCGCGACGTCCGCGGCCGAGCGGGGTTCGACCACGACGATCGGCACCTGCCGGTAGATCGAGGCATCCGAGGCGTAGGCGGCGCGCGTGGTCCGGTCCGCGCGCACCAACCCGGGCAGCTCTGTTTCGAGTTTCCGTTGCAGTGCAACCGCTTTCGCCTCGTCAACCACGAGCACACCTCTTCCGCCACAAGACCGGACAGCAATCCGAACGTTATGTTGCATGCAACAGTTGCATGTTACGTTCTACCGCACCGCGGAGGAAGCACGTCGAGAGGCTCCGCTTTCCGCGACCGGAAACCGTGTCAGCAGGCAAGGAGGCCAGACATGCCACGGGAAGCGCCACCGAAGACCGAGCCCGACGTCGGCCGCAGCGCCCTGCGCAAGGCCACCCGCAGAATCATCCCGATCCTGATGGCCGGGTACATCATCAGCTACCTGGACCGGATCAACATCAGCTTCGCCAAGTTCGGAATGGAGGAGAGCTTCGGCATGAGCGCGACCGCGTACGGTTTCGCCGCCGGGGTGTTCTTCATCGGGTACGTGCTGTTCGAAGTGCCCAGCAACATGATGATGCGCAAGGTCGGGGCGCGGCTGTGGATCAGCCGGATCATGATCAGCTGGGGCCTGATCGCGGCGGCCATGGGCTTCGTGCACAGCGCGGAGTGGATCTACGTGCTGCGCTTCCTGCTCGGCGTGGCCGAGGCGGGCTTCTTCCCGGGCATCATCCTGTACCTGACGTACTGGTACCCGGCCGCGCAGCACACCAAGATCATCTCGACGCTGATGATGTCGATCCCCATCTCCGGTGCCATCAGCGGGCCGATCAACGGCTGGATCCTGGACACCTTCGACGGCGCGTGGGGCATGGAAGGCTGGCGCTGGGTGTTCATCATCGGCGGGGTCCCGGCGGTCCTGCTCGGCGTGGTGTTCCTCGCGACTCTGACCAACAAGCCCGCGCAGGCGAAGTGGCTGACCCCGGCCGAACGCGACTGGCTGACCGACACCGTCGCCGCAGAGGAGCAGGCCCGCAGCGAAACCGCGCCGAAGGGGCACGCCGCGGTGTTCCGGGACAAGAAAGTGCTCGCCCTGGCGCTGGTGTACTTCCTGCTGCAGTGCGGCGCCTACCCGCTCACCTACTGGATGCCGTCGGTCATCGACGATGTCGGCCAGGGCCTGACCCCGACCCAGCTCGGCTGGCTGACCGCGGTGCCGTTCGCCTTCGCCGCGATCGCGATGTACCTGGTCGGTCGGCTGGTCCGCAAGGAGGGCTCGGCGGTGCCAGTGGCCATCGCGCTGGGCATCTCGGTGCTGGGCTTCGCGGGCACCGCCACCACGCTGAGCACGCCGATGCTGGCCTTCCTGCTGATCACGATCGCGACGATGGCCGCGCAGACGTCGAAACCGCTGTTCTGGCCGCTGTCCACGCTGTACCTGTCGGGTGCAGCCGCCGCCAGCGGGATCGCTCTGATCAACTCGCTGGGCAACGCCGCCGGGTTCATCAGCCCCTACGCGGTGGGCTGGATCCAGGACGCCAGCGGCGGCAACAACGGGTTGTCGATGATCGTGATGATCACCGCGAACCTGTTCGCGGTGATCATCGTGGCGCTGCTGAGCAGGTCGCGCAAGCACGCCTGACCGCTCGCACCGTAGTCGGGGCGACGGCAAGGGGGACCGTCGCCCCGACTACGATTCGGGGCGACGGCAAGGGGGACGCAGTGGACCGGTTGTCCGAGGAGCCCACCAAAAGCGAGCGGCTGGCCGTCGCGGTACGCGACGCGATCCGCAGCGGTGAGCTGGCGCCAGGACGCCTCTACTCCGCGCAGGAGCTCGGCGAGCGCTTCGGGGTCTCCCGCACCCCGGTGCGCGAGGCGTTGCTGAAGCTGGCCAACGCGGGCCTGGTGCGCATCGAGCGCAATCGCGGCGCGAGGATCCTCACCAGCACGGACAAGGACATCAACGAGGTCTTCACCCTGCGGCTGCTGCTGGAACCGCCGGCGGCTGGGCGGGCCGCCGGGCAACCGGCGTTCCCGGTGGCCGACCTCGACGCCGCGTTGGCCGACATGCGCGCCAACCAGGACGACCGCGAGGCGTTCTTCGCCGCCGACCGCGCCTTCCACGCCGTGATCCTGCGGGCCAGCGGCAACGAGCGGCTGGCGGAGTTCGTCGCCGGGCTCCGCGACGCGATCTCGCTGCAGGGCCGCCGGACCGTCCCCAGTGGACGCAGCCCAACGGAGATCCTCGCCGAGCACGAGGAAATTGCTGCGGCGGTCTGTGCAGGCGACCGCGAGCTGGCCGCCCGCATGATGCGCGAGCACCTGATCAGCACAGCGGAACTCCTGCTCGCCGACGACCGCACCGAACTCCGGGAATGGCTGCGCTGACCCCGCTCAGCCGATGAGCGAGAGACAACTCCGACACGCAACGTCCAGAGATCGGCACCTCTTTCGCCTGCCCAAGACCCGTGAGCACGTTGGGTTTCTATAGAGCCTGTTTCCAAACTCGCTCTGCGTGGCGGTGCGGGTGGCGGCCCCCATGCGGGAGTTACTGCCGCCTTCCACGACATCCAAAACAGCCTCTACAGCCACCCAACGTACTCACGGTCAATGACCTGGGCGAACGTCCACCCAGATGCACACGATCAGCCTTGAATCCCAGCGAGGAAACCGATCCGGTCAAAGGCGCCCTTCAGCGGAGAAGCATCAGAGCTGGGTGGCGACCTCGGCGGCGACCACGTCGAGGTGGTCCAGGTCGGCGAGGTCGAGGACCTGGAGGTAGAGGCGGGTGATGCCGGTGCGCTCCCGCCAGGCCCCGATCTTGTCGACGACCTCGTCGGGCGTCCCGGCCAGGCCGTTGAGGCGCAGCTCCTCGGGCTCCCGGCCGATGGCGTCGGCCCGGCGCGAGACCTCCGCGTCGTTCTTGCCGACGCACAGCACCAGCGCCGCGGACCGCACGATCTCCTCCTGCGGCCTGCCGATCGCGGCGCACGCCGCCGCCACCCGCTCGAACTGCTCCGCCGCCGCGTCCAGGCCGACGAACGGTAGGTTGAACTCGTCGGCGAACCGGGCGGCCAGCTCCGGCGTCCGCTTCTTGCCCTGCCCGCCGATCAGCAGCGGCGGGCGCGGCTGCTGCACCGGCTTGGGCAGCCCCGGCGATTCCTCGATCCGGTAGTACCGGCCGTCGTAGTTGAAGTGCTCGCCGGCCGGGGTGCCCCACAGCCCGGTGATGATCTCCAGCTGCTCGGCGTAGCGGTCGAACCGCTCCTTCAGCGGCGGGAACGGGATGCCGTAGGCGGTGTGCTCCTCCTCGTACCAGCCGGTGCCGAGGCCGAACTCGATGCGCCCGCCGGACATCTGGTCGACCTGCGCGACCGAGATCGCCAACGGCCCGGGCAGCCGGAAGGTGCCGGCCGTCATCAGCGTGCCGAGCCGCACCCGGCTGGTCTCGCGGGCCAGCCCGGCCAGCGTCACCCAGGCGTCGGTCGGACCGGGCTCACCGGACACCGCCCCCATCTTCAGGTAGTGGTCGGAGCGGAAGAACGCGTCGTAGCCGGTGTCTTCCGCGTGCTTGGCCACGCGCAGCAAGTCGTCGTAGGTCGCGCCCTGCTGGGGCTCGGTGAAGATCCGCAACTTGAAGTGTTCGCTCACGGTCCCCGAGGCTAGTAGCGGGGCTCTGCCCGCGCCGACCGCCGCCCGATCACGTGTTCCGCAGCCCGTCGAGGACCCGCTCGACGCACTCGCCGATGTCGGCTCGGGCCTGCTTGGGCGACTTCGACCCGGCGATCGCGGTGGCGCCCGCCGACAGCGAGCCGAACACCACGCGGGCCAGAGCCTCGACCGGCAGCGGGACGATGTCCCCCGACTCGACCAACGTCCCGACCACGCCCCGGACGACGCCGAAGGTGTAGGCCTCCTCCGCCGCCCGCCACCGCTCCCAGCCCATCACCGCGGGCCCGTCCTGCACGACGATGCGCTGGTAGGACGGCTCCAGGCAGACCTCCAGGAAGGCCCGCAGCCCGGACCGGGTGGCCTCCCAGGGGCTGCCGGTGGAGATGACCTCGGCGAGGCGGGCCACCACGCTCGTCTCCACCGCGTCGAAGGCCGCCTCGAACAGCGCCTGCTTCCCGCCGAAGTGGTGGTAGAGCGCGCCCTTGGTGACCCGGGCTCGTTTGGCGATCTCGTCCAGCGAGGCACCCGCGTAGCCGTGCTCGGTGAACAGCTCGACGGCGGAGTCCACCAGCGCCTGCCTGGTGCTTTCCGAGTACTCCACGCGCCGTGGTCGAGCTGTCGCCATGCTCACAACCCTATGACATACCGGCGGTACGGACTCGTGGTACCGTCGGTGCACCAACATACTCTCGGTATGCCGCACACCTGGGGTATCACCCCGGGCCCGATCCCGGAGAGCGAAGATGAGTTGGAACGACTTCCGTCGGCGGCAACAGGCGATCCAGACGGTGCTCGACGACGCGAGCCGAAACCCGTCCGAGGCCCTCACCCAGGTGCCCGCGCCCTTCCTCGACGCCACCGATGCGCTCCGCGCCCTGCAGTACAAGTGGACCCAGCAGCTGACCGGCCGCATCGGCGTCGCGCTCGCCGAAACCGATGACGCCCCGCACGCCGACCGGGTCCAGGCCGTCACCGCCGCGTGGCGGCGCACCGCGGAGGCCAACCCGGTGCTCCGCGACCTCCTGGACCGGCACGAATCGGATCCGGTGCTGCGCGGCGACATGGCCCGCGAGCACCGGCTGCTCGCCATCGCCGCCGGGCTCGCCGAGCACACCGAACCCGCCGATGACGTGGCCCGCGTCGGCCGCGCGTTCTTGCAGCTGGTGCGCATCACCCCGGAGCCGTCCCCGCAGTGCATCGGCGGCCGGCTCCGGAAGCTGATCCCCAGCTTCTGACCGCCCCGGAGCCGGTCACCGCTCGTGAGCACTTTGGATCGCCATAGCGATCCAAAGTGATCACGACTCTTTGACCAGCGGAAAAGCTCTCCGGCGATCAGGCGCGATGCTGCATCCACTGGCGGGTCGCCGCGTCCGCCGGAGCCTGCACCAGCAGCAGCGCGGAGCCGTCCGGCTGCAGCAGCGAGCACTCGAAGCGCAGCCGGCGGCCGTCGACCGCCACCGTGACCGGCCAGCCACCGAACTCGCGGACCGCCCGGCAACTCCACCAGTGCGCGAGGTCCGGGCGCAGCTCCTGCAACCGGTCCACGACGTCGTCGCCCGGGAACCGGTCGGCACGCGCCCGGAACCGGAGGAAGAGCTCGTAGAGGAACCGCTCCTCCGGCACCAGCAGGTCCTGCAACCGCCCGCTCCCGGCGAAGGCCAGCAGCAGGTTCGGGCGGCCGGACAACTCCGGTTCCGGCCACACCGCCGCGTACGCCTCGTTGCCCGCCAGGACGTCGAACCGGTGGTTCAGCACGAGCGCCGGCGTCAGCGGCCAGCTGTCCAGCATCGGCCGCAGCCGCTCGACCACCCCGTCATCGCCGGCGTCGTCGGACACGAAACCGCCCAGCGCCAACAGGTGCCGCCGCTCGTCGAGCCCCATCCGCAGGGTGCCGGCGAGGGCCTGCAGCACCTCGCGCGAAGTCCGCACCCTCCCCTGCTCCAGCCACGTGTACCAGGCCAGGCCGACCCCGGAGGCCGCCGCGACCTCCTCGCGACGCAGCCCCGGCGTCCGCCGCCGCCCGGTCGCGGGGAGGCCGAAATCGGCCGGATCGAGCCGCTCCCGGCTCGCGCGCAGGAACGCGCCGAGCTCCCGGCGCCGGGGGTCCGCTGCGGTGCTCACGTCGCCAGCCTATGACCTGGGATCACCGCATGAACCGGCTCCTGGATGAGATCCCGGCAGCCGGACAGGCTGGGGCGCGTCCACCCGGAACCGAAAGGAACAGCCCGTGCCCCAACAACTCTGGCGCCGCGACCCCGACTCCTCGAACCTGCCGGCGCCCCGGACGTTCGTGCGGGTGTTCGTCGCCGCGGACCAGCTCGAACCGACCACGGCCTGGTACGAGCGGCTGCTCGGCGTCGAACGCGACATGGTCCTGCCGTACCCGGAGAAGGACCTCGCACTCACCGCGGTCGGCGGCTTCCTGATCATCGCGGGCACCGACGAGTCGCTGGCCCCCTTCCGCCGGACCGTCGGCACCCTGCTGGTCCCCGACATCGACCCGTACGAGGAGCGGTTCCGGGAAGACGGGCTGGAATTCGTCCAGCAGCGGTTCCGCGCCCCGGTCGGCGAGGGCTTCACGGTCCGCCACCCGGACGGCACGGTGATCGAGTACGTCCACCACCGGCCCGCCGCCCACGAGCTCAGCTGACCGGCTGCGGCACCCGTCGCACCAGACTGGGCAGCGGCAGCCGGACCGCGTGCCCGGCGGTCAGCGCCCGCCGGGCACGCACCGACGCGATCATGCCCCGCACCTGGGCCTGCGGCTCGACCGAGTCCTGCCGCACGAGCTCCACCGGCCACGCCAGCACGTGGCAGAGCTTGAGCAGGAACACCACCGGCAGCACCGCGATCTCCGCGAGCAGCTCCAGCGTCGCGCCGGTGAACAGCACCGCGAACCAGAGCACGAACGGGATGGCGATGATCGCCGAGATCGGGTCGTCGCCGAGACCGCTGGGCAGGCTGTCCATCGCGTCCTCGAACGAAAGCCTGCGGCGCCACAGGAACCAGCGGCGACGTCCGTAGGGGCTGAGCCGGCGGGAAACCAGCCGCCACCGCCGCGCGCTGATCTCCACCGGCTGGAGCTCGGCCTGCTCTGCCGCCAGCAGGGCGCGCGCGTCGTCCAGCCCCGGATTGGCGCCCAGATGCTCGCGCAAGGACCGGCGCAGCCGGCGAGCCGCGGCCAGGCTGCCCACCCGGATCACGCCCGCGCGGCAACCCCGGCTGCTGACTTCCAGCCGCCACCCCGTCCCGGCGACCCGCACGATCAACGCGAACGGCAACAGCACCAGGACGAGCAGCAGCTCCAGCCAGCAGCCCAGCAGCACGGGCACGAGCAGCAGGAGCCAGGCCAGCCGGAGCGCCACCGAGATCGGTCCTTCGCTCAGCCGCGGCCAGCGATCCCCGGCGAGGTGCAGCCGCACGACGCGGGACCACGGCGCCCATCTGAGGCGAACTGCCCAAGAGGTTGTCGACACGACTGTGCAGTATGACGCGCGAGATCACGCGAAACCGAAGCGCCTGGTAGTGACCCCTCCCACCTTCTCGAACCGGTTGTGTCAGGGGCGTAGCCTGTCGTCGTGACTGTCGCGCCGGAGGGCCGGAAGCTGCTGCGGCTGGAAGCCCGCAACAGCCAGACGCCGATCGAGAAGAAGCCGTCGTGGATCAAGACCCGCGCACGGATGGGCCCCGAGTACCAGGAGCTGAAGGGCCTCGTCCGCCGCGAGGGCCTGCACACCGTCTGCGAGGAAGCGGGGTGCCCCAACATCTTCGAGTGTTGGGAGGACCGCGAGGCGACGTTCCTCATCGGCGGGGACCAGTGCACCCGCCGATGCGACTTCTGCCAGATCGACACCGGCAAGCCGGCCGAGCTGGACGTCGAGGAGCCGCGCCGGGTGGCGGAGTCGGTGCAGGCGATGGGCCTGCGCTACTCGACGGTCACCGGTGTCGCCCGCGACGACCTGCCCGACGGCGGTGCCTGGCTGTACGCCGAGACGGTCCGGCAGATCCACGCGATGAACCCGGGCACCGGCGTCGAGCTGCTGATCCCGGACTTCAACGCCGACCCGGACCAGCTGGCCGAGGTGTTCGGTTCCCGCCCGGAGGTGCTCGCGCACAACCTGGAGACGGTGCCGAGCGTGTTCCGGCGGATCCGGCCGGGCTTCCGCTACGAGCGGTCGCTGAAGGTGATCACCATGGCCCGCGACGCCGGCCTGGTGACCAAGTCGAACCTGATCCTCGGCATGGGCGAGACGCCGGAAGAGGTGCGCCCGGCGCTGCAGGACCTGCACGACGCCGGTTGCGACATCATCACCATCACCCAGTACCTGCGCCCCAGCCCGCGGCACCACCCGGTGGACCGCTGGGTCAAGCCGGAGGAGTTCGTCGAGCACACCGAGGCCGCCGAGGAGATCGGCTTCCCCGGTGTCATGGCGGGCCCGCTGGTGCGGTCCAGCTACCGCGCCGGCCGCCTGTACGCCAAGGCCACGGTGCACCGCGGCATGCCGCTGCCGGAGAACCTGTCCCACCTGGCCAAGGCCGGCACCGCGGCCCAGGAGGCCACCAGCCTCCTCAACCGCTGACGCTTTCCGCGTGCAGGGCACCGCCGGGCGGCCACGCCGCTCCGCGGTGCCCTTCGCCGTTCACCCGGCCGTGTTTTCGGGTCGGAGTTCACGGGTCGGTCACGCATCTCGGACCGCACCTGCACCCGGCGCGGACCGGGCCGTATCCTGAAAACCATGGCCAAGCAGGACAAGGCCGCCAAGAAAGCGGCGGCCAAAGCAAGGCGCCAGGCAACACGGGGCCGGATCAAGCAGATCTTCGAGGCGTTCAAGATGCAACGCCGGGAGGACAAGCTCCTCCTCCCGCTGATGCTCGGGGCGTTCCTCGGCGTGACCGCCGTGGTGTTCCTGCTGGGCATGATCTGGAGCCTGCACTGGGTGTTCCTCCCGGTCGGCCTGGCCTTCGGGCTGCTGGCCGCGGTGATCATCTTCGGTCGGCGCGTGCAGTCGACCGTCTACCGCAAGGCGGACGGCCAGCCCGGCGCCGCCGGATGGGCCCTGGACAACCTGCGCGGCCGCTGGGTGCTGACCCAGGCCGTGTCAGGCACCGCCCAGCTCGACGCCGTGCACCGGCTCATCGGCCGCCCGGGGATCGTGCTGGTCGGCGAGGGCTCGCCGCACCGGGTCAAGTCGCTGATGGCGCAGGAGAAGAAGCGGATCTCCCGGCTCGTCGGCGAAACCCCGATCTACGAGATCACCGTCGGCCACGAGAAGGACCAGGTGCCGCTGAGCAAGCTGCAGCAGCGCATCATGAAGCTGCCGCGCAACATCGGCCCGGCCCAGATCGACTCGATCGAGAACCGGCTCGCGGCGCTCGCCAGCCGGGGAAACTCGCTGCCCAAGGGCCCCATGCCGCAGGGCGCCAAGATGCGGAACGTGTCGCGCGCCGTTCGCCGCGCGAAGTAAGAAGCGACGAGGACGAAGAAGCGGGCCCGGGTCGAACAACCCGGGCCCGCTTCTTCGCGTCGCGATCCTTCAGCGGCGGAGGACGATGGTGCCGGTGAGCCGGTCGTGCCAGGAGCGGCCGTCGAAGTTCCACACGACGGCCGGGACGATCAGCCCCGTCAGGACGCAGCGCACCGCGGCCCGCCACGGCCCCACCATGACCGCGCCGTCGACCCGCGCGACCCAGATCCGCATCGCCGCCATGCCCGGCGTGGCCCCGAAGAAGGTCACCGGGACCACGGTGATGACCACCCAGGCCACCAGGCTCCAGTTCTGCGGGTAGTCCGGCGCGGTGAACAACGCGGCGACCAGCGCGGCCAGCACGATGTCGATGAGGAACGCCGCCATCCGCCGGCCCACCGGCGCCGCCGCGCCGGGCCCGCTCTCCGGCAGCCCCAGCCGCTGGCCCCGCCACTCGGGCCGGGTCTCGTTCGCCTGCTCGCGCGCCTGTTTGAATGCGCTCTTCGGGCCGTCCAGCCACGATCCGACTTTTCGCACGTCACCCAGGGTACGTGCCGCCCGCGCTGGCGCTGTCGGAGCATCACGTTCGGCCACTGCGCGCAAGCCCTACCACCCGAACAGGCGGCAGTTAACGCCCGCGAAACATTCGGGTGACGACGGGGCAACACCCCTGACATAACGTTGGCTACGAGCCGGCGGCGGAACCCCATGGCATGGCGGTCGGTGAGCTGTACGAGTGCGGTTAGGAGCCACCGAGGTTGTTCAAGAATCCTGACGAGGTCCTGCGCTTCATCGCCGATGAGGACGTGAAGTTCGTCGATGTCCGGTTCTGCGACCTGCCGGGCGTGATGCAGCACTTCACGGTGCCCGCGACCGCGTTCGACCAGGACGCTTTCACCGAGGGGCTGGCCTTCGACGGCTCGTCGGTGCGCGGCTTCCAGTCGATCCACGAGTCCGACATGCTGCTGCTGCCGGACCCGTACACCGCTCGCATCGACCCGTTCCGCGCCGAGAAGACGCTGATCCTCAACTTCTTCGTGCACGACCCGTTCACGCTGGAGCCCTACAGCCGCGACCCGCGCAACATCGCGCGCAAGGCGGAGCAGTACCTGAACGAGTCCGGCATCGCCGACACCGCGTTCTTCGGCGCCGAGGCCGAGTTCTACATCTTCGACTCGGTCAAGTTCGGCGAGGCCGCCAACAAGACCTTCGCCGAGGTCGACTCGGTCGAGGGCTGGTGGAACACCGGCCGCGACGAGGAAGGCGGCAACCGGGGCTACAAGACCCGGATGAAGGGCGGCTACTTCCCGGTCTCCCCGTACGACCACTTCGCGGACCTGCGCGACCAGATGGTCAAGCAGCTGATCGGCTCGGGCTTCACCATCGAGCGAGCGCACCACGAGGTCGGCACCGGCGGCCAGGCCGAGATCAACTACAAGTTCAACACGCTGCTGCACGCGGCGGACGACTTGCAGCTGTTCAAGTACGTCATCAAGAACACCGCCTGGCAGCACGGCAAGACCGTGACGTTCATGCCCAAGCCGCTGTTCGGCGACAACGGTTCCGGCATGCACAGCCACATGTCGCTGTGGAAGGACGGCAGCCCGCTGTTCTACGACGAGTCCGGTTACGCCGGCCTGTCGGACATGGCGCGCTACTACATCGGCGGCATCCTGCACCACGCGCCGAGCCTGCTGGCCTTCACCAACCCGACGGTGAACTCCTACCACCGCCTGGTGCCGGGCTACGAGGCCCCGGTGAACCTGGTGTACTCGCAGCGCAACCGCTCCGCCTGCATGCGGATCCCGATCACCGGTGCGAACCCGAAGGCCAAGCGCGTCGAGTTCCGCTGCCCGGACCCGTCCGGCAACCCGTACCTGGCGTTCGCCGCGATGATGATGGCCGGTCTGGACGGCATCAAGAACAAGATCGAACCGGCGGAGCCGATCGACAAGGACCTCTACGAGCTGCCGCCGGAAGAGGCCAAGAACGTGCCGACCGTGCCGGACAGCCTGTCCAAGGTCATCGACAACCTGGAAGCCGACCACGACTTCCTGCTCGAGGGTGGCGTGTTCACCCCCGACCTGATCGAGACCTGGATCGGCCTGAAGCGGGAGGACGAGATCGACCCGATCCGCCTCCGCCCGCACCCGCACGAGTTCTCGCTGTACTTCGACGTGTGATCGGCTGAGCGTTGCTAAAGCGGGGTGGGGACTTCGGTCCCCACCCCGCTTTAGCATTGCTGATCAGATGCCCTGCCACGGCGTCAACGGGGCACCGACCGTGCCGGGCTTGAACCGCAGCAGCGCACCCGCGCAAGGATCGGCGAGCAGCCCGGGCTCGTCGTAGCCGAAGCACGCCGACGTCACGTACATCTCCTCCAGCCGCGATCCGCCGAAGGCCAGGCTCGTGATCCGCCGGGTCGGCGCCCACAGCACGGTTTCGAGGTCCCCGCTCGGGGCGTACCGGTGGATCCGCCCGGTCCAGTGCATCGCGACCCACACGCAGCCCTCGGCGTCCACCGCGACGCCCTCCGGACTGCCCTCCGACTCCGCGCACGCCACCCACTGCCGGCCGGACAGCGCCCGGGCCCGCTCCACGTCGTAGTCGTAGACCCAGATGGCGCGCGTGTCGACCACGTACATCCGCGTGCCGTCCGGGCTCCAGGCCAGCCCACCGGCGGCGGTCACCCCCTCGACCAGCAGCCGCGCGCGGTCGCCGTCGAGGACGAACAGCGCGCTCGCGCGGACGTCGCGGGCGTGCGTCAGCGTGCCTGCCACGAACCGCCCCGCCGGATCGCACGCTCCGACGCTCATCCTGTCGCCGTTGCGCACCTGCACGACCGGCTCCAGCGCGGCGCGGCCCAGGTACACGCGCGCGAAACCGTTCCCCGCGGCGGCGATCAACTGCCCGTGCCGCGTCGCGCCCAGCGCGGTCACCGCGCCCGGCAGCACCCGCACCTCGTCGGCACCGGAATCCCGGTGATAGGTGTGCAATTCGCGGCGCATCAGGTCCACCCAATACACGCAATTGAGCGCCGGCATCCACAGCGGGCTCGTCCCGCACAGCGCCTGCCGGTCGACGAGCAGCTCGAAGTCCTCGGACATCGACCTCTCCCATCCCGAAACACGCCCGCACTCGATCGCCGAGGCTACTGGCGAATTCGGCAATTCGGGACCGCCGACCGGGGTTTCCCAAAAATGGTCCAATGGGGACGCCGGAGCGGCGATGCACCATCCGGCCTATTCGATTACCGCGATTGCGCGCGGTGGAACAATTTCACCGGCCGCCCGCCCCGAATGCTCCACGTTGCACGATCACCGGTCAAAGCCCCGAAATGTCCCGGACGAAACAAACCCGGTCGTGCCCCCGGCCATCGTAATCGCGGTGCACGGGCACCCCGTCGGCCTCGGCGTCGCCGGGAACGAGCTCGAATCCCATGCGCCGGTGGAACGCGATCGACCCGGAGTTGGCCGGGGACGTGATGCAGTGGACTCGGCGGCGCCCGGCACGAGAAGCGGCATCGAAGAATTTGGCATATAGCGCGCGAGCGAGCCCGCTTCGGCGCAGCGTCGGATCGACGCCGACGAAGTGGATGTAGGCGTCCTCGGCGCGGTCGGCGGACAGGAATCCGATCAGGAAACCGGTCATTCGGCCATCCCGCTCGGCCACGAAGCTGGTGCCGGAGAAATGCTGCAGGAACAATCGCGGCACCAGCAGCGACAATTCGCGAGCGGCGGCGGGGCTGCGGGAATCCGTCCACCACGACTCGATCGCCGCCACGATCCGCTGGTGGTCGTGCTCTTCCGCCTGGCGAAGCCGATCAGTCATGCTCGCCACCCTAGGCGTTGCGATCAGGAACCGTAAAAGACGCGTTCGACGACGGCGCGGGCATGCCGCGTGACCCGGAGGTAATCGTCGACGACCTCACCGGTGTCCACTCCGGCCGGATAGCCCAACGCGGCGGCGACCGCGCTCAGCTCCCGGGTGTGCTTGGGAAGCTGGTCGTCGGGCTTGCCGCGCACCAGCATCACCGCGTTGCGCACGCGCATCGCCAACGTCCACGCCTCGATGAGCTCGTCGGCATAACCGGCCTCCATGACGCCGACGGCCGCCGCGGCGCGCAGCCCGTTCACGGTCGAAGTGGTTCGCAGCTCGGGGAACTCGTGCGCGTGCTGCAGCTGCAGCAGCTGCAGCGTCCACTCCACGTCGGCCAGGCCGCCGCGCCCGAGCTTGGTGTGCGTGGCCGGGTCGGCGCCTCGCGGCAGCCGCTCGGAATCCACCCGCGCCTTGATGCGCCGGATCTCCCGGACCTTGGCTTCCTCCAGGCCGCCCTCCGGATACCGGATCGGGTCGATCGCGTGGCAGAACCGCTCGCCCAGGTCCCGATCGCCGGCGACGGCGCGCGCCCGGAGCAGGGCCTGCGCCTCCCATGCCTCGCCCCAACGCCGGTAGTACGTCAGGTAGGAATCCAGGGTTCGAACCAACGCCCCCTGCCGCCCCTCCGGCCGCAGGTCGATGTCGACCTCCAGCGGCGGATCCTGGCTCGGCGCGCCGAGCAGCCGCCGGACCTGCTCCACGACGGAAGTGGCGAACCGGACGGCCGAGCGCTCATCGGCCTCGCCAACGGGCTCGCACACGAACATCACGTCGGCATCGGAGCCGTAACCCAGCTCGTTGCCGCCCAAGCGCCCCATCCCGATGACCGCGATCCGCGCCGGGACCTCGCCACCGGACCGGCTGGCCACGTCCCGCACGGCGACATCCAACGCGGATTCCAGCACGGCGACCCAGATGTTCGACAGGGCTCCGAACACCGTGGTCGGTTCCATCAGTCCGAGCAGGTCGCCGCACGCGATGCGCAGCAGCTCGTGCCGCCGCAAGGAACGCGCCGCGGACACCGCCCGCTGCGGCTCCGAGTACCGCGCCACCGCGCTGCGCAGCGAAACCGCTGCCTCCATCGGATCGCGCTCGGCGAGTGCGGAAGTGTCCGAGAGCAGCCGCAGCACCTCCGGTGCCCGCACCAGCAGTTCCGGCACCAGCTTCGAAGTGCCCAGCAGCTGCGCCAACCGCTCGGCGACCACGCCCTCGTCGCGCAGCAGCCGCAGGTACCAAGGGGTTTCGGCCAGCGCCTCGGAAACCTTGCGGTAGGCCAGCAGACCGCCGTCGGGATCCGGCGTGTTCGCCAGCAGATCCAGCAGCATCGGCAGCAGAGTGCCCTGGATGCTGGCCCGCCGCGACATCCCGGACGTCAACGCCCCGATGTGCCGCAACGCGCCTTCCGGCGAGGTGTAGCCGAGCGCGGCCAGCCGCTCGACGGCCGCCGAGGTGGTCAACCGCAGCGCCGCGGTGGGCACCTTCGCCACCGCCTCCAGCAGTGGGCGGTAGAAGAGCTTCTCGTGCAGTCGGCGAACCCTGTTGCCGTGCCGGCGGAACTCGCCCACCAGGGCCTGAGCCGCGGTGTTCCGGCCACTGGAGCGCAAACCGACCGCGCGGGCCAGCACCGTCAGCGCATCGGCGTCGTCGAACGGCGGGAAGAGGTGGGTGCGCCGCAATTGCCGCAGCTGCAACCGGTGTTCCACGGTGCGCAAGAACCGGTAGGAGTCCACGAGATCGGCCGCGTCCGCGCGGGCCACGTAGCCGCCGTCGCCCAGTGCCAGCAAAGCGTCCAATGTGGATTTCGAGCGGAGCGAGCCATCGCTGCGGCCGTGCACCATCTGCAGCAGTTGCACGGCGAACTCCACGTCCCGCAAGCCGCCGCGGCCGAGCTTCAGCTCACGCTCCACCAACTCCGATGGGACGTGCTCCTCGACCCGCCGCCGCATGGACCGCACGTCCACGACGAATCCCTCGCGCTCCGCTGCGGTCCACACCAACGGCTGCACGGCCTCCAAGTAGCGGTCGCCGAGCTCTTCGTCGCCGGCCACCGGCCGCGCCTTCAACAACGCCTGGAACTCCCAGGTGCGAGCCCACCTGCGGTAGTAGCTGAGGTGCCCGTCGAGCGTCCGAACCAGCGCGCCGGCCTTGCCCTCCGGCCGCAACGCGGCATCGACCTCGAAGAAGGCCGGGCCCGCCACGCGCATCATGAGGCTGGCCAACCGGGTCGCCGTCGGGATCTCCGATTCGCTGTGGGCGACGAACACGACGTCGACGTCGCTGACGTAGTTCAGCTCCCGGCCGCCGCACTTGCCCATCGCGATCACCGCGAGCCGAGGCACCTCGTCCACGCCGGACCGCCGCAGTTCGGCGACGGCGACCGACAGGGCCGCGCGAAGCGCAGCCACCGCGACGTCGGAGAGGTTCGCCGCGACGCTCTCGTACGGCATCGCGGGCAGCGAAGGCTCCGCGACGCTCGCCATGTCATTGCCGGCGACGTCCAGCAGCAAGCCTCGATAGGTACTCCGCAAAGCACTGACCGCCTCCGGGCCGTGCAACTTCGCAACCGGGCCGCCCCCTGTTCCCGGTGCCCCGTCACCGTCCGCCCCCACTGACGCCAGCAGCACAGCAGTGCGTTCCTGGAGGGTGCTCGGCTGAACGGTGTCGGAGCGCAAACGGCACCAGTCACCGGGATTCGCCACGAGATGATCGGCGAACGCCGTGGAATCGCCGAGCACACCGAACAAACGCCCGCGCAGCCCGATGTCGTCCGCGAGCGACCGCGACAACTCCGCCCAGCCCGAGCCGACGGCTTCCCGAATCCGGTCGAGCGACAGCAGCGCGAGATCCGGGTCCGGCGTGCGGGACAACGCGGCGACGATCGGCTCGGATTCCCCCGGGCCGGTGTCCGACCACCAGCCGACTCGCCTCAACTGGTCCCCGGCACGCGACGCGTCGCTGAATCCGTAACGCGCGGTGGACGGCACCGAACCCGATCGGGACGAGTTGCTGTTCGCCATGTTCGAACCGTAGTCCGCATTGAATCCCGTTGGAGACCCCACCTGACGACAATCACGCCAACGGCAGGAACCTGCTGGTGGTCCGCTCCTCCGGCGGCGTGGCGACCAGCCGGACGAAGCGCTCGGCGACCGGCTGCCAGGTTTCGGCGAGGTCGGCGTGGAACTCCCGCAGATGCTCGACCTCCAGTTGCCCCGGCCGCACCGTCTCCGCGACCTCGGGCGACAGCCTGGCCCACTCCAACACCATGTCCGGCGTCGTCTCGATGTGGAACTGCAACCCGTAAGCGCAGTCCCCGACCCGGAACGCTTGGTTGTCGCACTTCGGGGAAGAGGCGAGCAGTTGCGCCGACGGCGGCAGGGAAGAGATCTCGTCGGTGTGGAACTGCAGCACGTCAGGGGTCAACGGAACCGGGCCGAGGAGCGGATCCTCCGCCGCGGCATCCCGCTTCGCCACCAGCAAGGTCCCGGCCTCCGGCCCCTTGCGAGCTGGACGCACCTGGCCGCCGGTTGCGACGGCGAGCAGCTGAGCACCGAGGCATACCGCCAGCACCGGCACCCGCTCACCAACGGCCTTGCTCAGCAGGGCGCGAAGCCCGGCCAACCAAGGGTGTTCCGCGTCGTCGTACACGCCCATCTCGCCGCCGAGCACGACCACGCCATGATGATCTTCGAAGCCGGCCGGGAGCTCCTTCTCCGCCGGAAGCACGACCTCGAGCTCCGCGCCGGCGGCGAGCAGCCATTCACCGAGCTCGCCCGGCGGATCCAACTTCGACGGTTGGACAACGAGAATCCGCACACCACCCATGACCGTGAGCGTACGTGCCGGCAGCACGGCCGCCTACGGCCTTTCGGGCTCGGTTCGCACTTCACGACAAATAGAGAAAGGGTCCCTTCTTTTCCGTTCTACCGGAAAAGAAGGGACCCTTCCCACATAATGTGTCGGCGGTGTCTTACTCTCCCACACCCTGTCGAGTGCAGTACCATCAGCGCTGGGGAGCTTAGCTACCGGGTTCGGAATGGGACCGGGCGGA